>JAICWL010000045.1 GCA_025934835.1 Fimbriimonadaceae bacterium | reverse complement strand
TGCTCGAGAGATTCGGCAACGCCAACTCGCAGCATTCCTTCGGTGCTGAGGCCTGGGAGGCGGTGGAGCACGCCCGGACGCAAGTATCCAGGCTGCTTGGCGCGGAAGATCCGTCGCAGATCGTGTTCACATCGGGCGCCACCGAATCGAACAATTGGGTTATGCGATCGTTTCCGAGCGGATGGGTGAGCCCGTTCGAGCACAGCTCTGTTCTCGAGCCCGCGCAGATGCAGGGGTTCCAGATGCTCCCGAATAACGGACTAGAACTTGGCTCGCCCGCGGCTCGCACCGACCTGGTCAGCTGCATGGCCGTAAACAACGAAATCGGCGCGCAGTGGGACCCTGGCCAATTTGTAGGGCTCGGTGCGAAAGTCCATAGCGACATGACCCAAGCCGTGAGCAAAGTGCAAACCTCACTCTCGGGCTTGGACTACGTGTCCTTCAGCGCGCACAAGCTTTACGGGCCCAAAGGCGTTGGCGCGCTCTATATTCGTGATGGCTCGTTAACACCGATGATCGCAGGAGGGGGACAGGAAAACGGGCTTCGCTCGGGCACTTTGAATGTCGCCGGAATCGTAGGCATGGGTGCCGCCTGTGAACGGGCCAGACTCGAGTTTCGTACCAATTTAGACCATGCATACGCCCTGAATGGCATTGTTCTTGAAGAGATGCGCGGGCTCGCCGACTGCCAGGCGAACGGAGGCGCCAGGAGAAGCCCTTACATCTTAAGCTTGAGCTTTCGGGGTGTCGAGGGGGAAGCGCTTGTCGTAGACATGGACGCTCGTGGCTACGCGATCAGCAGCGGAGCGGCTTGCAGCTCGCGATCGACGGAGCCAAGCCACGTGCTTGTGGCCCTGGATATGCCGGAAGATTGGCTGCGCGGGACCGTGCGCATCAGTTTTGGCCGATTCAACACTGTGGACCAAACAGCCCAAATGGCAAAAACGCTTCGCCAATGTGTCGAAAAGCTGCGTACAATGACTTAGTTTGGCAATCGGACGCAACGGTTCGGCCCTCCGGCTACGTCTTTACTTGGTGACAGCTCTGCGATATATGCGCACAGGCGCGCAATGGCATGGATCCGGGCAAGCGAATTGCGATTTGCGGAACCGGCGCGGGGACCGAATCAGTTAAATATCGTGATGTCGGGGAGGAATATTACCTGGTCCCGGCGAAACAAGAAGCAATTTTATCGTTTATTAGGCGCTCTCGAACCTAGTTCGACGTAGAACATTTGGACCGAAGCCCTCACGACAAGGAAGTTCTCCGGGAACTTCGGAGGTTCAAACTAGTATGCCAGCAGACAACGGGTTAGCCACTCAGCCACGACGGGGACGCGCCATTACGGTGCGCACTCCCGGTCGTCATACCTACATCGAGGCTGGGGCCGCCCCTGTACTGGACGATCCAACGGCGGAGCCGGCGGACGACGATCTGCTCGAACTCGACGCTGCGGAGGAAGAAGAGGAGCTCGAAGAGCGCCCAGCAGCGGACGATTCCGAGGAACTCGAGATGTGGATGCGGCAGACCCGCCGCGCCCAGCTTCTCACGCCCGAGCAGGAGGTCGACCTCGCACGAAAAGTGCAGGCCGGGAACATGCACGCGAAGAAGGTACTTATCGAGTCCAACTTGAGACTCGTGGTGAGCATCGCCAAGAAGTACAACGCGCGTGGCATTCCGCTAGCCGATCTGATCCAGGAAGGGAATCTGGGCCTCATCCGAGCCGTCGAGAAATTCGACTGGCGCAAGGGATTCCGATTCAGCACGTACGCCACCTGGTGGATCCGCAGGGCCATCGCCCGAGCGATCATCAACCAGGGCCGCACGATCCGCATTCCGGTGTACGTCGCCGAGCTGATCAACAAGGTCGTCAAGACCGCGTCCAGGCTCCAGCAGGAGCTCCAACGCGAGCCGACCGAAGAGGAGATCAGCCGCGAAGTAGGACTGTCGATCGACCGCGTGCGCGAAATGATGCGCGTGGCCGTCGAACCGATTTCGCTCGAGACGCCGGTAGGCGAGAAGGACAATAGCTCGATTGGAGACTTCGTGCACAGCACGAATATGCCAACTCCGGGCGATGTCACCTGGACCCTCATTCGGCGCGAAGAGATCGATGGAATTCTGGGCAGGCTAACGTCCCGCGAGCGAGATGTCGTGCGACTGCGATTCGGCCTCGATGACGGCCGCAGCCGAACCCTCGAAGAGGTCGGAAGCGAGCTGAACGTCACCCGAGAGCGTGTCCGGCAGATCGAGCTCCGAGCAATGAAGAAGCTCCGCCACATCGGCCAGGAGCTCACTGCCCAGGGCTTCATGATCACGCCGAGCCCGAACTAAGCATCGGCGGGCCAGACCAAGAAAGCAGGGCTCTCGCAGCCCGGCTTTCTTGTTGTATAGCTCTCGTGGGTGGTCGAATTTCAATGAATTCAGCCACGCCGCTCAACGTCAAGTACAAACAAGTTGAGGCTCTAGCTTCTCGGGTTTCGGAAGCAACCGGTGAAGCGAAGACGGAGGCAATCCGCAAGGGATCCGCCGAGCGAACGGATCAACTCGGCTTACAGCCGACCGCAGTAAGGATGGTCGAGCTGGAACGGAAGCCGTGTGCGGTCCATGCTGAACAACGGTTCGAGCTTGATACGAATGAGGACTGGGACTCCCATGAGCCCTTTCGCCGTGAACCTACACGCATTGAGAGAATTTCGTGCCGATTTTTTGCCTGAAGGGTTTGCAACGGCGGTCGATGGCCGGAGACATTCACCGAGTAATTCCACAGTGGCGCGGTCGGCTTCGTCGGCCAGAGTTTCGCCCGAGTACGATTAACCAGCGGGTCAGCCCTTCACCCTCCATCACGTCAGTGTTCCGTATGTCGGACTGTACGCAGGAGAAAAGATGATGCCCCGCTCTCGATGTGGGCAGCGGGGCGTGCTGCAGACGAGTCCTCTCAGCGGATGTTTCCGTTGAGGCCGTCGGGGAAGAAGTTGCCGCCGTCCGCGCTCGTTCCGCGGACGATCATGAGCACCTCGTCCGTCGTCCGCACCACGGCCAGTCCGTTATTGTCAGTTGGGAAGTAGTTCGTTGTTGTTGGAGGCTGATCGAGGGAATCGACCGCAAGGCCAGGCTTAGGCTTCGCGATTTCGTCCCGGATGTTGCCTGCGTGATAGGCTTCCGTCGCGAGGATCCTCGCTGCCGCCTCCAGAATTCCGGCATCGTTGATGTATTGTGCTGCGCCACCGTAAGCGCTGACGCCTACATCCTCGAATGCGCGGGCAAGCAGCAGGAAGTCAGAAGGTCCCTGGAATCCGAATCCCAGCGCATTTAGGTTGATTGCCGGTTTAGCAACCGCCGAAGTCCCCAAGACGCTTCGAAGGAGCATGACGTGATGGAGCTCGTCTGTCGCTATCTCCGAAGCAATGTGCTCGAACTTTCCATTGCCGAACACAACTTTCTTTCCGCCAGTGGTGTCCCCCTGAGTTCCCGTGCCGGTGAAGAGCGAGGGGTCGATGCCATGGCCGGTCGTGGCATAAGAATAGAACTCGGCCTCGAGATACTCGAGATTGAGTGCAAAATTGAGGATATCGGTATCGTCGATAAGCTTCTTACCGGTGAATACGCCGGCAAGCGCTCGAGTGCTAAAGGAAGCGCCTGCCATCGCGAGCGAACCCGCGACCAGCATATTTCTTCGGCTCATCGCGCTTCCGGATATTGGGGAATTCAGACTGCTATTCCGCTTCATTGCGTTGCTCCTGATTTTCTGCGTCGTCGCGCAGCGGCGATGAGCCCCGCGCCAAGAATGATGAAACTTGCAGGCTCGGGTACGGGTGCTACGCCCACCACGAGCTGATATTGCCCCGTCTCCGTATGCCCGCCGGTGAAAGTACTGTCAGGCGAGCCAGAAACAGCCACGAAATACGTATCCGCCGTGGGCGCCAGATATCGAACGACCGAGCCTGTGCCGTCCCCAGAATCGTCGCCGAACTCCTGCAGGGTTCCGTCTCCCGTAAACACGCCCAACACAGTATCAGGACTGAAATTGAATACGCTCAGCGGCGTCGTCGTTGCAGTCAAGACCTCGTTCGCGTCAAGGTGAATCGAATAGAAATCGACGTCGCCTCCGGCTCCTCCCAGCGTCCCGAGACCCGTATCCGAGAAAAGTCCGGTCCCCACCCTGGTTATCGGGCTCGCGGTTGCAATCGAATTATTCGGCTCAATGTCGAAAAAGACAGCTTGGGCCGAACTGCAGGCAACTAGGCCCGCAAACAATAGAATCGTTCGTTTCATTCACAGCTCCTCTCAAAACAAAGTAGCCATAATGTATAGGAACACCGCAATAATCGGCAGTCGTGGTTTTTACCGTCACAACGGACGCGCGGACTAGATCAATGCCACATAGCGGCTGACCTCTGGATCGATCTCGTAAGCCACGCCGAACCATTTGGCGACTTCTCCGCCGCTTGAGCAAACAGGCGTTAACCTCAGCCGATGGGCGCGGGTCGCGCTGTCTCCGACAAACCGGAAGTGGACGATCGCTTCATAGCCAAGACCGCACGATTGCGCCTTGGCCCAACGCGCCGCGCCGGCAGGTAGGTCCTCCTCTTGCATAAGTGCCAGGCAACCTCTACCCAAGACCGCAGCCTCGCTTCGTCCGGCTCGCTCTATGAACCAAGCGTTGCAATAGTCCACGAACCCGTCCGGCCTCGAAGTCCACACAAACTCGGGGAGCTTGTCCAACATGTGACAAAGCCCACTATCTGTCGCCTGCTGCCGGTCGATGCACTGCTGATAAAGCTTGGCAACCACTTCGGTCCGACTTCGCGCCAGCATTTGTAGCCGGAGACGCTCCCAATAGGTTCTGACGGTCGTTTCCTGAACGCCAAGCAGCCGTGAGATCTCCTTATCGGTAGCGCCATCCGCCGCGAGCCGAACAAGCTGCTGATATCGCCTGGGCAGCCAGTCCGCTAGCGATACAGAAGGTCGTTTTCTCGTGTAAAACTCGTCATCCTCGTGACTCATGCCATTTTCTACGAAGTTGCGCATCTGGGTCAGGTTCCCAATCGGGCGGATTTAAGGGTCATGCCCCTTACGTGCAAAGGGAGGGCTAACTCCCGCGTTCCGAAAAACACCGCGGGCCAATCTTGAGCGGAATGTGCTTCTTGCCCTCAAAAACACCGGCTCCGGCAAGAGGAACAGGCTCGCGCGAGCCTAGTCCTAGCTCTTGAGGCGACTGCGCCGACGAGTTTGCATATGCGTAAGCCCCTAGCCTTGTCGATGGTTTTCGGTGTAGCCGGAGTATGCGCGGCTATTTTCGCATGCGAAGTGCTGAATCCCGCAGATCAAGCAAAGCGCGACGGTCCTGAGAACCCGAAGCTTCCAAATCCGATCAAGGTCGGAAACAAAGAGCGGGGACGCGATGTTTTTCGATTCGAGACCTTCGGAACCGAAGGGTTCTGGACGGATGCGGTTCGCTTGCCGCAGGGAATGGCCCATCATCGCGTCACAATGCTCGCAGCCCTTCGGAATGGAGTCAATTTCGACTCAGATGCGCTCCCTGACGACGTCCGGACGAAAATCGAACGCGAGGCCAAAACGGACTTTTCCAAGGCACATGCGCCGATGCTGAACGACCCGAATCTCATGCCCCGCTTGGTGCGATCTAACGCCGTGATCGGCCTCGTAGAGCGTCACGGTAAAACGGGAGTCACGTGTGCCCTGTGCCACACGATTACCGACGGCTCGGTGCTCACACTAGGATCGAAGGGATCGATCGGAAGGCGGATCGATGGGCGCACGCCGCATGGCATGATGATCGGGAAGCTACTTGCCTTGGCAGACAATTCTCGGGCTCTTTATCCTACTCTTCAGCTAGACATGGGGGGCAAAGTTATCGGACGGGTTCAGAAGTATCACCTGAGCAGGCACTCGTCCGAGGCTCAGGTTGACGCTTATCTTAGCGATCCGGAGGCTTACCCCCCGGGCACGTTCGACGATTCGCCCGATGGCAATGGCAATTCGATCCATGTGACGCCACTCTTCCGCATGGATCTGGCCGCTCCATTTGGCTCATCTGGCCAAAACGACGTGCTCGACGATTTTAGCAATGCGGTGTACACCCTCTTGTTCGACCAAACCGACCTGTTATCACCTGGCGGCAGGAAGTTCATCCACGCATTGGGCGGCAAAGCAGGAGACAAGATGCTTGCCGACTACGCCTATGTATTGAATGCAACTCATGTGAAGGGTTATCCCTTCGTCGTCGCTAATGGAGGCTTTAAGCCCGGCACCCCCGCAACGCCGGCAGGAAAGCGCGTGAATAGCGAACTGTTGTTCGATCTAAACGCGTACGTCGTTTCGCTTCAGGCGCCGCCGGGACATGCCGAGAGCGCGCTCGCGGTCGCCCGAGGTCGAGACTTATTCCGGTCGCGATGCACGTCTTGTCATAACGTAGACCCGATGAAGCCGGTGAACGCAAGCCTAATTCCGCTCACCAAAGTGTTTCCAAACTACAAGCCGGTGGTTATCGCTATGCGCAAGCCGCCTCTCGATCCAATTCAGAATTCGCCAGGCACCTTCGACGACAAGATGGTCGTCGTGGATGCAAGCGCGGGTGGAGGAAAGCGCGGAAACGCCCTGCCAATGCTGCTCGACCTGGCGCGCAAGCCCGTGTTTCTAAAAGATGATTCGGTCAAGGGCTTGGACGCTTTGCTGAATCCAAAACGAGGAGCCAAGGCGCCCCATCCGTTTTACATACACAACGCCTCCCAGAGAGGGGATGTGATGGCGTTCCTACGGAGTCTCGGCACGCCACGCTAAAGCGGCCAACCAATCCGACTTTCCGCTGCCTTTGGGGTCAGTCCCGGCGAAGCGGCTCGTCAGCACTCCCCGGGCAGCCATCGCCCGAGGGGGCTGGGCCCGGTCGGTCGCCTGGCCGGCCAGGAGTCGCGAGTAAGCTAACCTTAAGGCAATGGCAATCCGGATCGGAGTCGTTGGGCTGGGGTTTGGTTCGGAATTCGTCCCGATCTACTTGAAGCACCCGGATGTCGCGACCGTCGCTATCTGCGACGCCGACGAAGGGAAGCTGCACGAGCTGGGCAATCGCTTCGGCATCGAATCCAGGTTTACGAAGCTCGAGCAGATGCTCGAGGCGGATTCTTGCGACGCCGTACACATCCTTACGCCGGTCCCGCTGCACGTTCCCCAGTCCCTCGCGGTGCTCAATTCCGGCAGGCACTGCGCTTGCGCGGTACCGATGGCGACCGACTTGGAGGGCATTCGCAAAGTCATCTCGGCCACGCGGCGATCGGGCAAGAACTACATGATGATGGAAACGACGGCCTACGACCGAGCCTGTATCTTCGTGCGGGACAAGGTCCGAAGCGGCGAGATGGGCAACCTCACCTTCCTCCGTGGAACGTATTTTCAAGACCTGGAAGGTAGCTACCCCACCTACTGGCGTGCGATGCCGCCGATGCTCTACGCGACCCATGCAGTTGCGCCGCTGCTCTCGATCGCCGGGACTCGGGCTCGAAAGGTGTTCTGCCTCGGATCGGGAAAACTCGGTCCGACCATTCAGCAACCCGGCGCAAACACTTTCCCCCTGCAAACCGCCATCTTCAGGCTGGATGGCACAGACGTGGCCGCCGAAGTCACGCGCTCGTGGTTTCAAACTGCCCGGCCCTACACGGAGGCATTCAGCGTTTACGGAGATGCCGCGGGCTTTGAATGGCAGCAAGTGGAGAGCGAAGAGCCAGTGCTCTACGAGATGCAGCAGCCGGTCGCCGACCAACGAGGGCGGGAGGTGACCGCGCGCAGATACCTTCCGCCGCTCCGGCCCGATCTCTACCCTGCAGAATTGGCGGAGTTCGCCGACGGATGGCATGGAGGCTCGCATCCTCATTTGGCGCACGAATTTGTGCGGAGCATCGTCGAAGATCGCCCACCTGCCATCGACGAAGTCACCTCCGCTGATTGGACCGCGCCGGGAATCTGCGCTAACGAGTCTTCGCTGCGCGAGGGAGAGCCTGTTGCGATTCCGCGGTACTGAAGCTTCCCCCCTTACTAAGATATTGGAGTGTTTGGCCTCGGGTGAGAGACTCGCCCAGCTCTCCCGAAGCGTTTCACCCGGATCGGCGACGTCTGCTGCTATTTTTCTAGCGAACAGCTTGACAAAACTACGGGCAACAACTACAATGCCGTCGGATGCCAGTGTTCCGCAGACCTTCGGCCCTCGCTATTCCTGCTTTTCTCGCGTTGGCGGGATGTTCGGGGAGTTCGGCTAGAGCGCTGGTGAACGTCCCCCCCCAGAAGGCGTGATCGCGCAGGTGTCGGGACTGCACAGGGGGTCACGCGTCTTCTTCTCCTGCGGATGCGCCGCTTGTACGAAGGCCGGGAAGCGGCTTTCTCCGGAGTCACGGGACATGGTATGTGTTGCCTTTATGCCGGCTGCCCGCGCGCGTGAGTTCGCTGAGAGGATTTGCTGGCGGGGACGAGTGGTTTCGGATGAGCATTGCGAGCTCAAAATGTTTTTCGGAATCGCGCAATGCCCCGCGGCGGTGAAGGTCGCAAGCAAGAATCCCGAGCCTCTTGCCTGGCAGAAGGTGTCCCTATGAAGAAATCTGAACTCGACTCTTGGGGCTCAAAATTGCTTCGATTTGTGCCTCCTGCTTGGTGCTCCGTCGGCTTATGCGGCTTGGCGATCTCGGGCGCCGTTTACGAGCTTCCTCGAATCTCACCTTCGTTCAAGAGGATCAAGATGAAAGCGGATCTTCGGTTCGACCCAGAAGTCGGACGCTCGGGAGTGGCGCCCCAAGCGCTTCGGGGAGTCGCCGCGGAGTATCTACTAGTGGTTTCCGAATGCTCTTGCAACGCTACGTTCGTGCCGAGCTTTCTAGCCGACGTCGATCGCCGTTTGCCTATCCGCGTTCTCGTCGCCGGGTCCGAGCAGAAGGCCGCAACTTTGGCCAAAGTATTGCCGAAAGGCATACCGGTGCTCGCGGACCCGCAGCAGAAACGGTCGCGGAGGCTGAACGCTGTATTCCTGCCGAGAGGCTACGTCGTGGCCCGGGACGGGGCGCTGTTATGGCTGCAGGCCGACGATAATCTAACGCTTTCCAAGGCATACCAAGCTGCCGAGGCTCAGTGCCTCGACAAGGAGAAATGAAATGAAAATGAACGCCAAGGTCTTGGCTTGGAGGCTCAGCCTCCTCCTTTCCGCTGGAGCCATCATGGGAGTGGCTCTTGCCACCCACCAAACACGTCCGCCGTACGACATGAAGGAGTCGATCGCAAAGCTCACGCAGATCGGCAAATCCTTGCAGGTCTATCGCAAGTACCACCCTGCCAAACCGGTCGCCGAACGCAAGACCTACGAGGACGCCGGATTGCCCAATCGTCTGACAGCGCTCGCGGAGCCCGGGCACCCTTGGAGCCTGCCCGACGGCTTGGCTACGTTCCATGTTTCGAATCCCAACGAAATCAACGTTAAAAATTACGTGAGCTTTAGCCACATGTATTGGACGCCTACGGCTTCTCTCCATTTGCCGGACATGTCCGCGTACTATGTTAGTCGCGGGGAGAAGATGCCAGTTCTAGCGGATGACAATCCGAACAGCTTAGTGGACATGGGCCCGGGTAGAGTCCAAACAGCGCTGGTGCTGAGGCTAAATGGGGACGTCGAAGTGATTCATTATTCGCTGTCGGATATGTTCTGCGTATTGAAGCAATAAGCCCATGAAGACATCAGTGCCGATTTTCGGTTGGCCTGTAGCAGTGTTATGCTTCGCGCCGGCTGTGATAGCGGCCATCGGCGCACCACCGCCAACGTGTCTCACTCAAAGTACTCCTCCGTGCAATGCGGATTGCGATACGAACCCCACGGGGCCTCCAATACCGGTCTGTTATACGACCAGCTTTGGATGCTGCCCGGTGTGGTGCAGAGTATCGACGTGCGACGGCACATCCTGCACAAGACCGCCCACGGGAGTTGATTCCTTAGTTGCGACTGGAACCCCTCAAGTTGGCGCCGCCTGCCCTTCCGGCGCGACAGGATGGCAAGACAGTTGCGCGACGCTCTACATGAGCGACAACTGCCAATCGCCCTTGTACCCCAATGTGAAACAGTGGCCGGACCTGGCTCAGCGCTCGAAAACCAAGTGACCAGCACCACCCGTTAGGATGCCTTGGCTCCTAGCGGGTGGCTCTCGGTAGAAGCGGAGAGACGCGTACCGTCACCTCGTAGTTGATGGTCCCTATCCGGGCGGCGAGTTCCTCCGCCGTGATCCGGTCTTCCCCTTGCGCGCCCAGCAAAGCGACCTCGTCGCCTGCCCGAGCGTTCGGCGCTGCCGAAAGGTCCACTGCGAACATGTTCATCGCGACGCGGCCAACCACCGGGCAGCGAACGCCGTGCACGAGCACTTCCCCGCTGTTCGAGAGGTGGCGGTCGTAGCCGTCGCTGTACCCCTGCGGCACGATTCCGACCGGCATTTCGAAGGGTGTTAGATAGGTCAGTCCGTATCCCACGGGATGTTTGGCCGGCAGCATCTTAACCTGGGCCAGCCTGCTGACCCATGCCATCGCGGGCCGAAGCCCCAAATACGCGAAGCGCCGCGCCAAAGCTGCGGACGGGTACATGCCGTACAGGCCGATGCCCAGTCGAATCAGGTCATTCGCGGAAGTGACCTGCTCCACCGTCATGAGCCCGGAGGTCGCCGACATGTGCCGGCCGATTCCGTCCCACCCTGCCTGCCGGATCGCTCCGAAGCACTCGCTGAAGGCATCGACCTGGGCCAACGCGTGGCCCAAGTCAGTCGTGTCTTCGATGTTCGCAAAGTGCGCATAGGCCGTCACAACTTCGATGTCTGGATGCCGCTTCAGACATTCGAGGAAGGCGCCGAGCTCTCCTGGCATGACCCCCAACCGCCCCAGTAGCGAGTCGACTTCCAAATGAACCTTGGGCCGCTTGCCTAGAGCCGCGCCCGCTGCCTCGAGCGCGGGAAGCTGCTCGATGTCGAAGAGCGCCAGCTCCGCACCCAGATCGAGCGCCTCGCGGAAGCGCTCCACCGGAACGTAACCCAGCACCATGACTCTAGCCGACGAAACGCGCCGAAGCGCGCGAAGCTCATCGAGATCGTCGACCTGAAAGCAGTGGACTTTGCCGTCTAGCACCTCGACGACCTCGGTCAGCCCGTGCCCATAGGCGTTTCCTTTGACGACAGCCGCAATCTGAGCGCCCGAAGGCGCCAAAGTGCGAAGTTGGGACAAATTGTGTTCGAGCGACGACGCGCTAACCCGAACTTCCGCAACGCCCGTCATAGCGTGACCGTCTCCAACGGGAGATCCTCCCCGCAAATCGTCCGTGCGAATTTCCGGTACCCGCTCGTGAGGTCGGTCACATGGTACAGCCGCTCACCGGAGCGCCCAAGCTCCCGTTCGTGCTCAGGGTGCCGCCGCAGATAGCACGCGAGCTTTTCCGGAACGATTTCGTCCTGCGAGATCACCTGCGCGCTCGTCCGCCCGCGCACCTGGTCCTTCACCAGGCAATAATGGGTGCAACCGAGCACGATGACATCGATCTGCTCCCGAATGAGTGGAGCGAGGTAATCCTCGACAACAGCATCGATGTACTTAAATCCATCGTTTTCGATCAGCGGAACTAACAGGGGAGCGGGAACCTGTATGACTCGGGCATCAGGGTCCTGCTTGCGAATTTCTCTGCCGTAGGCGTCGGAATCCACGGTGCTTTGAGTGGCCAGAACTCCAACCTTGCCGCCCGATCCGGTCGCAACCTCGGCGGTCGGGATGATCACCCCGAGCACGTTTCGGCCCGGATAATTCTTCGGCAGATACTCTTGCTGGCTCTTCCGGAGCGATTCGGCCGAGGCCGTATTGCAAGCCAGGATCACCAGATGGCAGTCGTTTTCGAACAGGTAGCCAAGCGCTTGGCCGACGAATTCGTGGATCGTCTCCTGTGACCTGCCCCCGTACGGAAGACGCTTCGTATCCCCCAAGTATAGGTAGTCGTATTCGGGCAGCCGCGTCATGATGGCCCGCGCGATAGCCAGACCACCCAGACCGGAATCGAACACACCAATGCGCATATTGGGGACAGGCGGGGCCGCTCGCCCAAGCTACTGATTGTACAGGTACGCACGCTTCAGGTCGTATCGATAGAGTGTGCCATCGCGCGACACGGCCACTTTCACCGTGCTGTCCTTCGGGCCCTCGAGCATCTTGCGAACACGCCGGAAGCCGTAGTCGCTCAGCTCCACGCCATCAATGGACAGCAGCTCGTCACCTTCCTTTATCCCTGCCACGGCCGCTGGGCTGTCGGGCGATACCTGGAACACCTCGACATTGTGCGTACGGTCGCTATACCCTGCGAAAATCCCTGTCTCCGCTGTCGGCTCGTCGGTGAGACCGGTGCCAAACCGCTCGAACCACACGCGCCGCCGCTCATAGTCGATCGTGAAGTCGAAATTCCTGAGGAAGCCGAACCCCACGGTGCCGTCTCCTTCCGCCGAGCTCGAAGGCAGATCGATCACGTCCCAAACGCTGGACTTGACAGGCACGCCAAATATCGAAAGCTGAGGCATCAGCAGCGACCAGCTGTCAACGGCGCCCGACGCCACTCCGGATTCCTTCATGAACTTCGGCTGCTTCGCGGAGTCCCACAGGCCCACTCGCTCCAGAACGTCCCGATGGGTCGTCGCGAAGAATGCGTTGCCCGTGTCGAGCGCCATCGTCATCTTCTTGCCCGAGGGGGTGACGACGGACATCTCCAGCGAATTGTCGCCAATCGGCAACAGCTTGGCCAGGAACGTGGTCTGGTTGTTCGGAACCTTGGTCGCGATGTCGTAGCTCTTCGGATAGAAGATGAGTTTGTGGTGCTGGAAATCGAACTCGGTGATATTGTTCTTGATCACCTCGAAGCCCATGATCCCGTCGCAGTGGACGCCGTAGATTTGCGAGTAGTGGGCGTTCGGCCGCTGTACTGCCTCCATGTCGGTCGAATCGATCTTTTGGCCTTCAAGGGTAAGGCTCGTGACCTTGACGGTTGGCGCTTGGAACTCGCCGACGAAATCTCGCAAGTTCTCATGCCCATCCGGCTTTCCGAGCTCGATAGTGTCATCCACGATCACAGATCCCGTGAATCCGGTATCGAACAGGAGCGACACCTTCCGGCCGTTCACGCTAGCGTCGACTATGATGGCGTCATCGGCAAGGGTGAAGGGGACTTCTATGGGCTTGGACTGCGGAGAGGCGACAGCTAAAGCAGCGAGAATGGCGGGCGCTAATAACATGATCTATATGTAAGAACTCCGGGCAGCGTCGTCCGTCGCATAAATGAGGTCGGATGCGACACCGTTCATATTATGGATTTCTCCAGGAAGTGGGTCCATAAACAGCATTGACAGCGGTCCCGAATACGTTCTATCTTGATAGCAGGTTTCAATATAACCGGGGTCAGGCCACATGGGTAACTACACTCGATGGACAGCGCTCTTTATCGCCATTTCGGTGGCCTCGATGGCCCTTGCGGGGGACGAGGCGCCGCAGCCAGATCCGCAAAAGAAGCCGGCTCGGCCGGGCGGCAAGCAGGGGGGTAAGAGGCCTCCGGCCTCCCCAAAGCGCCAAAAAGCACCAGATCAGGGCGCCAAACCAAGCGAGCCGCTGACTGGCATCGGCCTCCATGGAACGCTGGGTTCGTACAGGTCGTACTCGCGCCGATCGACAGACTCCTTTTATTCGATCAGCTACCGCGGGGCGACGCTGTTTAGCCAGGGCGATCCCTATTCGTCCGCAAAGGTGTCCGAGCAGGACCCGATCGATTTCGGCGACCAGCCGATCTATATGCAGATCGACAGCGGCAAGAGCAGCGTGGGCGGAACCTTGGTCGACAATCTCAATGCCGTGCGAATTCCGACGCGCAACGTAGGCGTGTCAAACGCGCTAAGAGTACTTCTCGGCTATAGTGCGCAAACCCAAAACGAGCCGCAGCAGAATCTCTTGGTCGGGCTCGAATACAGGCCGAATCTCACCGGAAACCCCTCCTCGCCGGTTGCCGTCGCCAATGGCAGCTCACCGCCCGAGGAGCGGTTCCTCGGTATAGGATTCGCCACAGAGCGGCACATTACGTCCTTCACCCCTGAAGGAATGAGCGGCCCTATCTCGGAGACCATTCCGACCGCCGAGTTCCGAGGACGTATCGGGGTCGGTTTCAACCTCGTGGCTTCGCGACGACGGGCCGCAGACGCGAAGAAGAACACCGCCATAGCTCTCGCGCAAATCGAGCAGCAGGCCGACTCGTTGCAGCGCGCAGCGGCCGGCGTCATCTCAAAGGGGGCCGAGAAGCAGGACGCAAACGCTTTCGACATAACGAAAGATAACGTGCGGGCTCTCGCGGACCGGTTCGGGATCAATCCTCCGGTGGGCCCGAGTCCGATGGGTGGCGGGGGACCGGCGAGAGAGAGTATGGCGTCGTTGGCCAACGCGCTCGATTCATACAGTCCTCCTCAGCCGAAGGGCCCCGAAACCATCGCCCAGGAAGCGTTACGGGTCGCCCAGGCAGCTCGCGACAAGCTCGGTCTCCTGCAAAGGGTGCGCACCGTCGGGCAAGCTTTTCTAGCCTTGGACGACGAGCAGACTCGCAAAAGCATCTTCAAGAACCAGCCGAGAGTGTCGGCATTTCTCGAGTTCGACGGATCCTACGCGCTCAAGAACTCCGACTTCCTTCCCCGTTACCGAAACATCTGGTCCGCAAATCTCCGCATCGATCTCGATCCGGTCAACCAGAACCTCGGATATATCCTGATCCATTACGAAAACGGGTTCACGCGCGCCGAGCCGAACCGCCGGTGCAGCGCGCTGGTGGCCACCCTGGGATGGTCGTTCTAGGGCGGAGATTATGGCCCGCTCCGCCGTTCTGTGCCGCTGGCTCGCGATCGCCGGCCTCGTTGCGCTGCTCTGCCACGGCGTAGGACTCGCGCTTGGTCAAAGCCTTGAAGCGCAAACTCTGGCCAAGCTGAAGGTCATGCTGGCAGCGGGTCAAAAGCTGCCGACAATGCGCGATTTCGTCAATAAGGAATCGGACGCGCCTCCGCTGGCCGACGATAGCCGCCTGCGGCTGCTTGCAACGGCCGTATTGCAGTATTCCCAGGACTTCGACGGCAAGCTTCCACCACTCGACGGCGAAGCCGTGTTCCGTGAGGCGACGAAGCCGTATGTTCGCAACGATCGGGACTTTATCGAACGCGCCACGGGAAAGGCGTTCGGCCGCAACGCCAGTCTGGCCGCAAGGGCCGTCTCGTCGATTGCAAACCCATCCAAAACAGTGATGCTGTTCGCGCGAGCCGCTCAACCCGGCGGGGCCAGGCTGCTCGCTTTCGTCGACGGCCATGTCGCCGGTGCCCCGGAGGGGGAGGCTGCGCGAATGGCCATGGCCAGCGGAGTCGATCCGAAGCAGTGGGCGACTGTTCCCGCCCTACCTGGCAGCACCATTCCGGACGCATATCATGCAAGTCGCGACGAGATTCTTGCGTTCTTCAGCGAGGAGCAGAAAAGAGCCTTCGCAAAAGACGTCGCTGAGCTTCTGGCCATGAAGCAAGATGGAGAGATTTCGTCCGAGCGGTTCTTTCCGTTCGCCGTAAACCCGATTCGATCGGCCCAAGCTGGCGCCACGAGGCGCGCTGTGCTGTTCGAGCCCGGTCCCAATGGCTCCGGGCGCCGGCTTGTCGGGTTCGACGACGGCTCGATTCAGACGGTGACGGAGAGCGCGTGGAAAGCCCAGCGTGCAGGCTGGGGCGTGACTGCGCAAATCGATGCCAGCGAGTGCGCTGAGATCAAGCAGCTTGAAGACATCGAGGGGCTTATCTTCACGCTGGACGACCCGCTCAAGCTACGGCCCGTGCTCTACCAGTCGCGCATGGAAGCGCTCGGCATATTGAGCATCTCGAACCTCAAGCAGATTGCCAACGCGATCCTGCTGTACGAAAGCGACCATGGTGACTCGCTGCCGAAGCTCACATCCCCCGAGGATCTGCGCGCAGCCGTCAGCGGGATCGTTCAAAACGACGCGGTCTTCGCAGATCCACTTTTCAAGCTTCCCTACCGCACGGTACCGGAGCTCTCGGGCAAGTCGGAATCGACGATTCAAAACCCCAGCGAAACCATCGTCGCCTACGAGGACGTGCCGATAAGGACGAACCGAGCCGTGGCGTACGCGGACAGCCATGTCGCCCGAGTGTCCGACGACGTTTTCCGCAGCCAGCTTCAAGCGGCCGGCTGCCACATTCCGACTGATTCAGAAGACGAACGCCACAAGTCCGCGCGGCGCCTGGAGGAGCTCCAGGAAGCTTACAATCGAGCGACTCTTGCCGATGACCTGCAGGCAGCGCGCATCGTGGCCCAGGAAATGGGCTCTATCGCGTCCGCAGGAAACGCGCCCCCGCTGCTCGTCCGAACCGCCGACCTCGACTTGGGCGCGATTTACGAGCATGACGGGCGATTCGACGATGCGGAAGCTCTCTACCGCGCCATGCCCAAGGACGACGGCGCATCCACCAGCGGATTCGACGAGCTGACGATGGTCCAGATCGAGCGCGGAGAGTTCGCGGCAGCTATCCCGGAGCTAGAGCGCCAGGCCAAAGGGCTGGCGCAACTGAAGACGAAGGATCCAGAGATGTATGCGGTCGAGGCTTCCAAAGTGCTTTTAACGCTCGGGGAGGCATACGTTTACTGCGGAAGAAACGCGGAAGCCGAACAGATGCTGGCCCTCGCGCAGACGGTCGCGCTGCAAAACCTCGACATGGGCTATGAGACCGCGCTCGCCGGACAGGCGTCTCTCTATCTCACCCTCGGGCAGCGCGAAAAAGCGTATGCGCTGCTCACCGGCACCGCAGAACTTCGTGAGCTGTGGACGCGGATGGAAGCTTTGTCGGAAATCCAGGGCCTTATCGAAAGCGCCGGCCACACTTCGTACGACCGGTTCGTGCGGGACCTGGACCAACAGTATTCCAAGATCGAGCTTGGGCAGCAAGAGCTCAAAGCCGTAGCAAGCGGCGCGACCACCGATATTTCCGCGGACGAGACAGATCGCCTGATCCGCTCTGTGGCACAGGCAACTAGTGGTCGAATTCACTCCATGCTCCTGACGGCGGCGCTGCCGGAGGTCGCCCGGAAATACTTGGATTCCGGGGATGCCGCCTCGGCGGAAGCCACTATCGTCAAACTCGAAGCGACGAACGGCGAGCCGGGCATGGGCAAAAACTTGGCTGCCCTCCAGACACAGGCGCTTCGCGCGTTGCTCGACGCAGAGCATGGAGATAAAGCCGCGATCGCGCGCCTCCGAGGGTTAGCCGACCTACCCGATCTCAAGGCATCGGGTCCGCTGACGCCACTGAGGCGAAACCTGGATTGGCTTCTGCAAGATACATCGCTTGCATGTGAGGGCCTAGGCGACCAAGCCGGGGCTCGGCAGACGGCCGTTCGAGCACTCGAGGGCGAGGAGCAAGAACTTCGAACGGCGCTCGCCTGCTCTTCCGAGGCCGAAGTCGTGGACTTCGTGGGCAGCACCCAGCGGACCCTCGACGTGCTTCTTTCCGAAGCCACCGCCCCGAACGCCCCTACCCAAACGGTGCTGGCGGCAGCGGAGTGGGCCGCGCTCCGCAAAGGCCGAGTCTTCGATGCCATATTGGAGGCGCGAAGATCGCGGGACGCCGCGAACGGAGACCCGAGGGCCGCCAAGGTGTGGGACGAGCTGCAATCGATACGCAGCGACCTCGCCTCCCGTCGTGAGCGCACGCCCGACGAAACGACCGCATTGGAAGCTCGGGCGAACGGCTTGGAGCGCGACCTGGCCGCCCTTACTCCTCCATCGGTAAGAGCGGACGCACCTTCTGCTGACAGCCTCTCGAACGCCTTGGACGCCGACGAAGCGCTGGTGGACTACGAAATCTATACTGCTACGCGGCTAGGCAAGGGCCCAGGGCCCCGGCGCCTCATTGCATTTGTGTACCGACGCGGAGCGTCGCCCAAGTTGTTCGACCTTGGCGATGCTGCACCGGTCGAGAGCCTCATCCGGACCGCGCGCGGCTACCACGAAGCCCGAAGCGCGCGCGGGCATGTTGGAGGGCAAGCCGCCACCACTACGTACCAGGATTACACCGATGCCGCGGGTCACCTGCGAACGGCGCTGGTTGACCCGCTCTTGCCGGCGCTCGGCGACGTAAGGACGCTGCGGATCTGCCCGAACGGCGAACTGAACCGCTTGCCATTCGAGGCATTACCCTTCGGGGATGGACGGATGCTGGTAGAGGCGTATGCCGTTGCCTATCTTTCCTCACCAAAGGACCTTCTACGGCCGGTGGCCGCCCCAGCAGCGGGTGTAACGGTCATCGCGGGCCCGGATTACGATGCCGCAGGCGCATCGACCGAGCGGGGTGCTTCGGAGAAGCCGAGCGAAGAGCTGACCTTCCCTCCCCTTTCGGGCGCTGCCAGCGAGGGCGCCAAAATCGAGCACTTGCTCGAGGGCTCTTCCTTCGCTCCGATAACTCTGCAGACAGGGCCGGCAGCGACCGAGGCGTTCGCCAAGAGCGCCCCGCCGGCCAGGATTCTTCACTTCGCGACCCATGGCTATGTGCTGCCGGATCGGCCGCCTGTTTTGGTGTCCCTTCCCGTCGGGCCCGGTGGCGTTCAGGTCCGCCAGATCCAGCCGTTCGACGACCCATTGCTGCGAAGCGGCCTGGCCCTCGCGGGCGCCAATCACGCCGCCGAAGCGCAAGGCGCCGACGACGGATGGCTGACTTCCTCGGAAATCGCCGGCATGAAGCTCACGGGCACGGACCTGGTCGTGCTCTCCGCCTGCGATACAGGGCTAGGCGAGCTGAAGGCTTCCGAGGGAGTGTTCGGACTTCGCAGGGCGTTTCAATCGGCAGGAGCAGCCAACGTCGTCATGAGCCTCTTCGAAGTGCCGGACCAGGAGACAAGTCAGTTCATGTCGGACTTTTACGAAGCGTTGAGATCCGGAGCTAGTTACCTCGTTGCGCTGCACCGGGCCCAGCTTTCTGGTCTCTCCCGCGAGCGATCATCTCACGGCGTGGCCTGGAGCGACTTTGTTTTCGTCGGCGCCGCAAAGTAACTCTGCCCGAATTGCTCAAGCAGCGTTAACAAGTCGTATCATGATTGGCGGGCGCGAATGGGCGCCCAATTAAGGTCATGAGCAAGAGCAATAATTTGTGGCGCAGCTTGAGCTTCGGCACTATCGTGGCACTGGCGGCATACGCCGCGGCCCAAACCGTCGATCCAAGCCTGTATTCGGGCATGGTCTGGCGCAATATCGGTCCATTCCGGGGCGGTCGCGTGGCTGCGGTCACAGGCGTGATCGGACAGCCTGGAGTTTTCTACATGGGAATGCCGCTCGGTGGCGTTTGGAAGACTACGAGCGCCGGAACTACTTGGGTGCCGATCATGGACTCCGTCAAGGAGGCCTCCTCCGTGGGAGCCATCGATGTTGCGCCCTCCAATCCGAACGTGATCTATGTTGGCATGGGCGACATGATCACCGGAGGGGGAATCAACCAGGGCAACGGCGTCTACAAATCCGAAGACGCCGGCAAGACGTGGGTGCACCTCGGCCTCGACAACACCAAGCACATCCCGTCCATCCTCGTCGACCCTCAAAATCCGGACATCGTTATGGTGGCGGCGAACGGCGACATGCGAACCAAGTCTCCCGATCGCGGTTTATTCCGAAGCACCGACGGTGGCAAGAGTTGGACGAAGACGCTGTATGTGGACGACGAGACCGGCGTGGAGAAGATTGCGCGGGCTCCGGATCGCCCCGAGACGTTGCTCGCGACCACCATGCACTACTACTCGGCTGCCGGCGCTAGGTTTGGCGGGCGGGGCGGCGCGGGCAACACCACAGCCGTGTACAAGTCAACCGACGAAGGGGTGACTTGGACGAAGCTGCCAGGCAAAGGCTTGCCGGACATGGCCGGCAGAACTTGCGTCGCGATCGCCAATCACACAGACGCACAGCGGATGTTCATCGTCGGCAACTTCGGACTGTACCGTTCAGATGACGGTGGCCAAAGCTGGCGCCAGATGGACGCTGCCGACAAAAGAGTCTCGAACGGGCAAGGCGGCTACAACTGCGGGGTGTATGTCGACCCGCAGAACCCCGACCTCATGTACGTCATCAACACCTGCAGTTACCGATCCGTGGACGGCGGAAACACCTTCACCGGATTTAAAGGGGCGCCGGGCGGCGACGACCCCCAGCAGCTATGGATAGACCCGACGGATGGCAAGCGGATGTTTTTCGGCACCGACCAGGGCGCGACCATATCGCTCGATGGCGGCCAAAGTTGGAGCTCGTGGTACAACCAGCCAACCGCGCAGGTCTATCACATCTCCACCGATAACCGCGTGCCGTACTGGGTTTACGCCACTCAGCAGGATAGCGGAAGCATCGCTACCGCGAGCCGGGGGATTTACGGCGAAATCACGTCGCTAGACTGGCTCCCTCATCCCGGCTATGAATTCGGGTCGATAGTCGCCGATCCCCTCAACCCGGACATCAGCTACGCCGGCGGCCCCGGAGGTGGGATCAGCCGAGTCGTCTACCCGAGCGGTCAATGGATCGACGTCAGCCCGAGCGCTGATTCGACGCTCGGCTTGCGTAAGGTTGGGAACCAGCCGCTCGCCTTCAATTCTCGGAACCCGCACGAACTGCTGGCCGGCTTCCAGTTCCTTATGTCGACCACCGATGGCGGCAAGCACTGGAAGAAGCTTAGTCCCGACCTCGGATACCCGAAGGGTTATAAACCACCAGAGGCGGCGCCTGCCAAGTCACCTAAGACGCCTGCTGTGGCGACACCGCCCCCAGGCAACGAGGAGCAGCCTGAGGACGACGTCGACCCTGACGAGCCACAAGACCAACGCGGGCCGAACCAGGGCGGCGCGATCGAATCGTTCTCGACGTCGAGCGTCGACGGCGGAGTAATTTGGGCGGGCACCAATAACGGCCTCATCAAAGTCACGAAGAACCACGGCTCAACGTGGGAAGATGTGTCGATTCCCAACCTACCGGGTCCTGCAAAGCCCGACGTTTCCGCGATCGACGCCTCGCACCAGGACCCAGGCACGGCATATGTCGCGCTCGACTATCACAACTCCGGCGACTACGCGCCCTATTTCTATCGAACCCGAGACTTCGGCAAGACATGGACGAAGATCGTCGACGGCCTGCCGACAGATCAGCCGAGCGGCAGTTTCGCAAGGGTGGTACGCGCGGATACTGAGCGCAAGGGCCTCATATTCGCGGGCACCGAGAGCTCCGTGTATGTCTCCTTCGATGACGGCGACCATTGGCAGTCGCTCATGCTGAATCTGCCGAATACGTCCTATCGAGACATGCAGGTCAAGAACAACGACCTCGTCGTTGGGACGTACGGGCGAGGGTTCTGGATCCTAGACGACATCTCTCCTCTGCGCCAGATCTCGGCTCAGCTGCAGTCGGAGCCGTCCTATCTCTTCAAGCCGGGAGATGCTCTCCGCGTGCGACGCAATGTTAACGCGGACACGCCGTTCCCGCCGGAGATTCCGCACGCGCTGAACCCGCCCCCGGGCGCGATCATCTACTACTATATCGGGAAACAGCCGGCTGGCCCCGTGTCGCTCGAGATCAAAGATTCCGACGGCATCGTCGTGCGGCATCTGTCAAGTCAGCTGATTCCTCCTCTCACCGACCCGCCGCCCCCCATCCCGGATTTCTGGGTGGAAACGCTAAAACCGATGCCCACTGAGCTCGGCATGAACCGGATCAATTGGGACTTGAGATACGACAGCCCAAATGCCTTCAGCCACAACTACGCCATGAACGCCAACCCCGGCCAAACGCCGCCATCTCCTCTCGGGCCGATGGTAGCTCCAGGCGTGTACACAGCGGTTCTGACAGTCGACGGCAGGAAGACCGAGCAGACGTTCACCGTGCGGCAGGATCCGCGCTCGCCGGTGAGCGCGTCCGAGCTTCGCTCGCAGCACGACATCCAGCTCCGCTTGTACGTCGCCGCGAAACAAGCATGGGAAGGATATCGGCAAGTGGCGGCCATGCGCGAGCAAGCCAAGAGCTCAGTCGGCGCCGGAGCACCAGCGGACCTCGTGGCCGCTGGAGACGCGTTTGACGCGAAGCTCGCGGCTATCGAGGGCGATCCTTCTCCACGCCGGCGCTTCTTCGGCGGGTTTGCGGGATTTGGCGGGCAGCGCCCCGAGCCGACGTTCGTGTCGGTGAACGGCTCCCTCATTCGACAACTCGGGGAGCTCGAATACGCGGACAGTGCGCCGAGCCAGGCTCTCGCCAAAGCCTGCGAGCGCCAGATCGCCGACCTGAATGCCGTAACGGCGCGATGGAAAGCACTCAACCAGAAGGAGCTCGTGGCGTTCAATTCCGTGCTCGAAAAGCACAACCTCAAGCCGACTCCCGCGGCGGTAATAGCGGAACCAGAATCCCACAACCATCGCTGAGCGACTCATTGCAGGGCAGCCCTCGTCTGTGGCTACCCTGCAATTTTTGCGAATGATCGCCGACAATTTGACTCGTCGACTTTGCGGGCCCGACTTGGCCCCGCACGGGGAGGCTCAAGGATGAATCTTCGCATCGAAACGAATTTATCGCCGCTCACAGCGAACAATCAGGACCTGAAGGTCCGAAAGGGCAACGCGCACCACGCGCGGCTGATTGACGTTGACAAGGTCCAAGTTCGATCGCTCGGTACCGCACAAACAAATCGGAGCGCGCAGAGTCCTTCCGTGAACGACGTGAAGGCGGCCGAGTTTCTCTCCGCACACGTGGCGACGCTCTTGCAGTCCGATCCGGTGTCGGCGCTGCTCGCCCACGGAGGTCTCGACCCCTCCAACGTCGCGACGCTGATTCAGTCCGATCCTCCCCCGCACCACGCTATCGACCCTTCCAATACCGGCACGATAGTTCAGTCCGATCCGCCGGGCCCAAGCGGCGCGCTTGGAGCAGCAGGCGTCGGAGTGATCGTGAGCTCGGATCCCGGGCCCGCGGCCACCTAGCCTGCGCCGACACGGGTCCAATTGGCGGCTAAATCACCGGCTTTCCGTCGACGACCAGCCTTTCAGGGCGAATCCGCCCCCATTCCGGGTCCCTGTCGAACGGCGAGTCCGTGAGCACTACGAGGTCGGCTTTCATACCTTCCTCGAGTCGCCCGATTTCATTCTCTGCGAACATTGCATAAGCGGCGCTCGCTGTGTAGGCCTCTAGCGCTTGCTCGACTGTCACGTTCTGCTCCGGATCCCAAGTTCCTTCGACTGCCGCCTCGACACCCGTGAACGGGTTGAGCTCGGCGACCGGCCAATCGGACCCGAATGGCACGCATGCCCCCGATTCGATCAGCGTGCCGAAGTCGTACGTCAGCGTTGCCCGATCATTTCCGAGGAATCGAGCGACGATGCCGCCATCATCGGTCTTGTGTCTCGGCTGCATCGACGCGACGATGCCAAGCTCGGCGAAGCGGGCCAGGTCCTCGGACAGCAGATGTTGGGCGTGCTCGCAGCGGGGCCTTGCTTGCCGAGTCAGTGGAATGCTCCTTACGATCATGTTGATGAGCATGTGAACTGCCTCGTCCCCGATCGCGTGGGTCATCGTTTGGATGCCGGCTTCGTGCGCGATGGCCAGGTTCCGCTCGAGTCGGCCATCCTCTGCCTCCGCCGTGAGCACTCCGCGCCAACCCGCGCCTCCTACGTCAGCATGCAGGTACGGATCGCGCATGTAGGCTGTTCTCGAGCCCAGGCTGCCATCCATAAACTGTTTGATCCCGGCAACTTCAACCCACGACCGCCGTCCTTCGAACGAGTTAACCTCGGCAAGCTCTTGGCGCAGGTCCGAAACGACGGGATAAACGAAGAACCGGGCGGTGAGCGAGCCGCGCCGCGCGAGAAGCTGATATAAATACAGCTCCGCGAGCATTGGAATATCCGCCACGCTGGTTATCCCGAAACTATTCGCTCGGACCATGGCGGCCTGTATTACCGCGATCCGTTGTTCGTCGCTGCACGGCGGCATTTGGTCTGCTACCAAGCCGATCGCGGATTCTCGGAGCATCCCGGTGGGACGGCCCTCGCAATCGCGGTCGATGACGCCTCCGGCAGGATCCGCTGGGCCATTCTCGTCGATCCTACTTAGGCTGAGAGCCTCTGAGTTTGCTACTGCCGAGTGCAGGTCCGCGCGGAACAGAAGCGCGGGTCGGCCGCCGGCGGCTGAGTCGATCCAGTCGCGCTGAGGCATCGCAGGCTCGGACCAATCTTCGCTCGCCCAATTCATTCCGACCAGCCAAGCGTCCGGTTCGAGACTTTCGGCGTAAGCCGCCACAGCGTCGATAAACTCGTGCTTCGAACGGGCGCCCCTCAGGTCGAGTCTCGAGAGTCCCAGGCCGCCGTCGAGCATATGAACGTGCGCGTCGATCAGGCCGGGAATGACAGTTCTTCCCTCCGCGTCGTAATCCTCGCGCGGCACGCCCACCGGAATAATCCCTTCGTCGCCTACCGCAAGGATTCGATCCTCCTTCATGGCGATCGTCGATGCAAACCCGTGCTGTCGCCCGGCGCTCCAGATCCGCGCGTTGCGAATAACGCGAACGACGCTTTCACTCATCGGTACTTATATTGGAGCATCTCTGGGCCGCCCCGCCCGGTACGCGGCACGGGCCACCTGCCAAACTTAGCTCGTGAGCGTGTTGTGGGGCATCGATCTCGGAGGCACCAAGATCGAAGCCGTGGTTCTGGAGCCTGGGGAACTGACGCCGCTCGCTAGGAAGCGCATTCCCACGGAGGCATCGGGCGGTTATCGGCGCGTTGTGGCTCGAATAGCGCAGCTGGTTGCGGAAGTAAGCGCAGAGCATGGCATCGAGTACCCGAAGCAGATTGGAATCGGCACGCCGGGCGCCGTGGACCCGGCGACTGGCCTCCTTAAGAACTCGAATACCACTTGTCTGAACGGCATGCCGCTCCAGCAAGACCTGTGTGACGCACTGGGAGCCGAGGTTATATGCGCCAACGACGCCAACTGCTTCGCTCTCGCAGAGGCCACCTTGGGCGCGGCGGTGGGCTACCCGACCGTGTTCGGCGTCATTATGGGAACAGGCGTCGGCGGAGGCATTGTGGTGAGCGGCCAGGTGCTGGCGGGTTGCCAGGGCATAGCGGGAGAGTGGGGCCACACGATCCTCGAACCGGACGGCGAACCCTGTTACTGCGGACGGCGAGGCTGTGTCGAAACGGTCATCTCGGGTCCGGCGCTGGAGCGGTTTTACACCGAGCGATCTGGGGAGGCTTTGGGGCTTCGGGAGATCTTCAGCCGAGCGCGGAGTGGCCAGGATGCAGCAGCGGAGCTGACGCTGCGCCGATTGTGCGAAGAGTTCGGACACGCCCTGGCGCAGGTGGTGAACATCCTCGACCCCCACGCCATCGTGCTGGGCGGCGGCGTCGGCGCCGTGCCCGAGCTGATGTCGGCTGGCAGCAACGAGTTGAGCAAGTGGGTCTTCAACGACCGGTTGCGAACACCGCTCCTCGCCCCTAAACTAGGCGATAGCGCAGGTGTATTTGGCGCCGCGATGTTATATCGACTGCCATAGGCGCCCTCTATCCAAGAGCGTGCGGCTCAGGCTCGCCGGCCGCGACGCTCAGTTATGTGCGTCGCTCGGTCTGCGCGAGACGCCAGCATTTGTTGAAGTGAAAAGCGGGGCCGAGTACATTGCCGTCTCCTTTAGCCAAGCGGCCGCTCTTCTGGAGCAGTGACGGCTTATTGCCTGCTCAACATTGGTCCACTGTGGCGCCTATATACCGAAAAGCCCCTCGACAAGGAGGGGCTTTTATTGGTTTAGATATTAACCGGGCGGCGCGCTTATCTTGCGGGACCCTGCGGACCAGCTACTTCCGCCGCTGAGGGGCTTAACTGCCGTGTTCGGGATGGGAACGGGTGTATCCCCCTCGCCATGGCCACCCGG
>JAICWL010000040.1 GCA_025934835.1 Fimbriimonadaceae bacterium | reverse complement strand
TGGTGGAGATGATGGGATTCGAACCCACGACCTCTGCAGTGCGATTGCAGCGCTCTCCCAGCTGAGCTACATCCCCATGGGCGATTCGAAATTCTACCCTAGCGATTCCAGCCAGACCGGAACCGGAGCCCCGCGCGAACGAAGCTCCCGCACGACCCCGTCGATCTGCGCCGCGCCCGGTGCGACCATCGCCGGGAAGTTCGAGCAGTCGCCAAAACCCTGCTCGATCAGCCGCCGCTGAAACTCGCGAAACCCTTCCAGAACTTGCGGGTCCATGTCGTACACCATCACGTTGAAGAAGTAGTCGCGCACGACCGGCGCCGACCACCCGTGGCTCACCGCCCGCTCGATGAGCGCCTGGCGCCGCACGCGCTCATAAGGCGCTTGGAGAGCCTCCGTCTCGTTCAGATACCGGCGAAACAGCCCGCGCGCCACCAACCCATCCGTGCTATCCAGCGACAGGTCGCGACCGGCTCGCGAAATCGTCGAAGCGACCTGCAGCCAGGCCGCCAGCTCAGACGAAAGCCGCTCGCTTCCGATCCAGGCCGCCCATACGAACGGCTTCCCCGTCAAGCGCCGCCACTCGTCGCCGAGGTCGATGATGTGAAGCCCTTCGCTCTCGGCCACCATGCCGATGTCGCCGATCAGCACACAGGCGTCGCACTCCTCGAGCATCTTTGCGAGGTCGGGCGCCATCGGATGCGAGGCAGGCTCGATCCCGTACCTTTCCGCCAGGACGATGTGCGCGAGACGATTGCTGGTCATCGAGCTTCGGTCCAGAGCTAAGGTTTCGATCTCGCGAATGGGCCGCTTCGAAAACAACCGGACGCTCTTGACCGGCCCGTGGGAACCGATGCAAACACCGGCGGCCATCCTGCGCCCCGGCGTCTGCAATGCGTCCACGCTCGATACCAAGATCGCATCCGCTTGGCCGCTATCCAGCAGTTCCGGCAGCTTGGAAGGTACGTCGAATACCACCTCGACCGGAGAACTGTCTCCCAGTTCCTCGAACCACAAGACGAGCGGAATCGCATTCACGTACGGCACGCTGCCGACGGTGAACCGCACGTTGCGGCTCAAACTGAGTCTCCGCCCGGCCTGCGGGCCACCGCCACTACGCTGCTGCCCCAGGGCAGCGAAACAGAACCTATCAGGCGCGCCTCGACGCCCTGAAGGGTGATCAGGAACGAGTTCACCGGCTTAGGCACCGATACGAGCGAGGCCGTCGCCGGCCCGCGCTTGCGCTTCTCAAAAAACCTCCACACGACGACCACCGGGAATAGGAAGAACACCGAGTAACCGAGCTTCACCACTTCGAATCCGGCTCCGCGCAAGCGCGCCTCGACTTCCGACTTTCGGTACCGGCGATGATGCATCAGCGCCACGTCGTGCGGTCCCCAAAGGCTGCGGAATGCGGGAACGCTGAGCACCAAGATCCCCCCTGGCCGGATCGCACGAAACACCTCCCGGAATGCTGCCTCATCATCCTCGATATGCTCGAAAACGTCGAGCGCTATGGCTCCGGCGAAGGCGCCGGACCGGAACGGCATCGCTTCCCCGCGTCCCCGAACCAACCTTTCGAGACCGCGGCTCCGCGAAAATGCCAACGCCTGATCGCTCATATCTAGACCGACCGGCTTAGCACGGCACTGAAGCTCCTGAAGCACAGCCCCCGTGCCGCAGCCGAGGTCGAGTACACAGCCGTCGGCCGAACGGCGGAAGTGCCGGTCGAAGAGCGAGAGAGCCAGGGATCGACGCCCGACGAACCACCAGTAGTGGCCCTCCAGGCGATACATCTTTTCGTATTCACCTTCGTTCACTCGGCTTCCTGTACCCGTGGCTGCAAACGCGACCGCTTCCCTCGCAGGCGGAGCCGAAAGAGGTCCGCGATCATTCGGGGCCCGTCTCGCATAAGGACGACTTTCGAGCCTTCTCGGTGGAACCAGCGGATCGGCACTTCATCGATGCGATACCCAAGGTCGCGGGCCACCATCAGCGCCTCGAAGTCAAAGCCGAAGTCGTCCAGCTTGCAGCGCGCGAAGATGTCCTTCGCAGCTTTGCGGGTGAATATCTTGAAACCGCACTGCGTATCTTCGATCCCACGGATGGCCAGCGTCTGAACAGCCCGGTTGAACATGCGGCCGAGCAGCTCTCTATAGAACGGCTGGCGCTTTTCCAGATGGCTCTCCTTGAGCGGCCGACTGCCGATCGCGACGTCTGCCCCGGCATGGATGTGCTCGAGCAGCCGCTCAGTCTCCTCCTGCGGAGTTGCCAGATCGGCATCGCAAAACAGCACCAGTTCGCCAGCTGCCTCCAAGATTCCCTTGCGAACCGCGAACCCCTTCCCCCTGTTTGGAGTGTAGGCCAGGAGGCGGAACTTGGGGTGATCGACGACGAAGCTCTCCACGATCTCGTTCGTGCGGTCTACGCTGCCATCGCTCACGATCGTCACGTCGTAAGGGTAGTCCTGAGCCTCGTAGTATTCATCCAATGCCTGAAGCGTTGGCACGATTCGTTCTTCCTCGTTGTAAGCAGGCACAACTACGCTGAGGTGCGGCACAGACAAAGCAAGAGCGATTCTACCGCTTCAGTTCCCTTCTGCCCAGCACCTCTAAAGATGCTCCCGAACCGCGCTGCGAATCGACAGCAGATCCTTCATGACATTGCCCATGTTGCCCGCGTCCCGGGCGGTCCCGAAGGCATCGTGGAGTTGCATGTAAAGCGGGTAGAGCCTAGCGTAAACTGCGGCCTCCTCGGGGCGCGGCTCGAACACTCTGTCCTTCACGCCTGTCATCGCTGCTTGCGCCTGCTCGGGGGTTTCATAAGCTCCCCCGACAACAGCGCCGAACAGCGCAGAACCAAGGGCGCATGTCTGTCCGGACCGGGAGACTTTCATGGGCCGGTTGCAAGCGTCGGCATAAATTTGCATAACGAACGGCGACTTTTCGGCGATGCCGCCGCAGTTCACTACTTCCCTGACTTCCACGCCGTACTCTTCCAACCGATTGATTATCGTCAGCGCCCCGAACGCCGTTGCCTCTACTAGCGCCCGATAAATCTCGGCCGCCGTCGTGTGGAGGCTCAGCCCCACGATCAGTCCCGTGAGCCGGGGGTCCACGAGCACCGTGCGGTTGCCATTGTTCCAATCGAGGGCCAGCAGCCCGGATTCCCCTGCACGGAGTTTCTCAGCCTGCGCAGTAAGTGCTTCATGTCCCGCTACGCCGAGCTCCGAGACGAACCAATTGAAGGTGTCTCCTACGGCCGACTGACCCGCTTCCAGGCCGATCATTCCCGGCAAAACCGAGCCGTCGACGATTCCGCAAAGCCCCGGTATGTCGGCCAAAGGCAAGTCGGAGGGATGGACCATGCAGTCGCACGTGCTCGTGCCGATGATCTTGACCAGCGTTCCTGGCTTGGCGCCAGATGCTACGGCGCCGAAGTGAGCGTCGAACGCGCCTACAGCGACCGGAATGCCGGGGCGCAGACCACATTTCGCAGCCACCCCGGGAGCCAACTTGCCTGCCTCTTGGTTCGAGGGTACCGCGAGGTTGTAAAGCCGGTCCCGCAGCGCCGCAAGGCGCGGATCGAGCGAGGCGAGAAACTCCTTGGATGGCAAGCCACCCCACTGCGCCGAGTACATAGCCTTATGGCCCGCCGCGCAAATGCCTCGATGGATATCCGCGGGGTTGGCGACGCCGCATAGAAACGAGGGAATCCAGTCGGCGATCTCGACCCAGGAATGCGCCGCATCGAACACTTCGGGATCGACGTTCAGGCAGTGCCAGATCTTCGACCAAAACCATTCCGACGAATACACCCCGCCGCATTTGGCGAGATACGGCTCACTCATCCGCTTCGCCGTTTCCGTAATTGCCGCGGCCTCAACGTAGCTCGTATGGTCCTTCCAAAGCCAGCAATAGGCGTCCGGATTGCTCTTGAATCTCGGGTCAGAAGCAAGCGGCATATTGCGGCTGTCAACTGGCATGGGGCTCGAACCGGTCGTATCGACTCCAATTCCGACAACATCACCCGGATCGACGTAGCGGGCGACTTCAGATGCTGTAGCGAAGAAACCGTCGACGTAGTCTTGAGGGTTCTGGCGGGCCAGATTCGGATCGCGTGGATCGAGGATCACGCCGCTATCACCGGATGAGTAATTGAAGACGCTTGTCGCGATCTCTGTGCCGTCCGAGACATCGACCATAAGCGCTCGAACGCTGTTCGTTCCGTAATCAAGGCCCAAGGCGTACTTCGCCATACCAGCGATGTTACACCCCAAATGAGTAAAGGCCCGCTGGCGATGCGGGCCTGGTGGCTGGAGGGTTCGGGAAGAGCTGGATTCGAGGCTCCTCCTCAGATGTGGATCGCTTTGTCTTAGCTGCGTTGCGTCTGACATCTTGGGATTTCCGCTTCTTGCCAGCCATGGACCTTGGCGATCTACCTGTCTAAGTGAGAACGGGTTGGAATACGAGGCGGGAGCCGCATTCGAGGATCCGGCGGTGAAAATGCTATACTTGCAGGTCGGCGCGCACCAGCCCGGCCCTACAATTTAGAAAGCAGCATGAGCGAAGATACCAACAAGCCACAAGCGCAGGCGACTCCGGATCGCGCAGCAAGCCCCGCGCCCCGCCAGGACAAAGATGCGCCGGAGGGCGGCACCAAATTCCGTGGCAAGCGTCGCCGCAAGGTCAGCTATTTGACCACCAACAAGATCGACAAGGTCGACTACAAAGAGATCAACATTTTGCGCCGCTTCCTAAACGACCGCGGCAAGATCCTTCCCAGCCGTCAATCGGGCAACACTGCCAAGCAGCAGCGCATGATCGCCTCTGCAATTCGCCAGGCGCGGGAAATGGCTCTGCTTCCGTTCGTGGTGACAGAAATGAGCGCGGACAGGCGCGAATATGGCCCACGGCGCGAGCGGTACGGCGATCGGGATCGCGCTCCGCGCGAAGCTCAGTCTGCGCCACCGCCCGCACCAGCGCCCGAAGCTCCTCAAGAAGCCGAAGCGAAAGCATAAGCCGACTCACAGCAGGTCGGCCGCAAACTTTCCACTTAGAGTGACCATCGGAAGCCCAGCCCCCGGCTGGACCGAAGCGCCCGCATACAGTAGGTTATGAACCTGCTCGTCCTTGCATCTTTCGGGGAATAGGCCGAAAAGTCGCTCGCTCTCGTCCGGCCCGTAAAGAGAGCCCAAGAAGTTACCGTCTCGCACCTGGAACGTCCGCGGGGTTTGGATCAGCTCGACATCCACTTCACTTGGCTCGATCTCGATACCGAAGACGCGCATGACTTCTAGTACCCGCCGCCGAAACGGGCCCGATTCGGCGGACCAGTCGAGCCCCGGCTCGATGGCAGGCGAGCTGACGACAGCGAGCAAGTTCGAGCAGTCGGCCGGCGCGCTGGCTGGATCGACACCCGCGGTTTCATTCAGGTACACAATTGGCCTGTCGGGAAACTCACGCCTCCTGTAGAGTTGCTCGAAGCCCTGTTCAAACGACGATGGAACGAGCAGTGTGTGGTGGGCGATGTCGGGCCACCGGCGCTTGACGCCCCATTGGAGAGTGAAGTAGCTCAGACTCGGCCTCTGCGGGACGGGAAAGCCTAGCCAGCCGCGAGTCGTCGACCTATCGACATTGCTTATAAAGCTATCTGCTTCTATTCGCTCGCGTCCGCTCAGAAGAGCCGCCGCGACGCGGCTCCCCCGCATTTCCAGCCCACAAACGTCGGTGCCAAAGCGGATCTCGACCCCGAGCTCGCGCGCAAGCGCCTCGAAGGCGGCAGGAATGGCGGAAACGCCTCCGGTGGGAAACCATGCGCCCTCTTCAGCCATCAGGTACGGAATCATGAATGCGCCTGGCGCGTTCGAATCGTAGGTCTGGCCACCATAGCTGGGGAACCCGTAGAAGAAGGCTCTCAAGATCGGACTCGAAAACCACGAATCCACCATGGCTTTGTAGCGCTTGCCAATACCGAGTCCCAGCGGCAAAGCCATCAGGTTGGCGTCTGCAAGATCGAGTGCAGCGTGATATGGCTTGCGGAACACGCTGCGGAAGACCTTTGGCGTGATCCTGTCCAGCTTTAGAAACAGCCGCTCCAGAGAATCGGCATCATGCGGCGCGAAGCTACGAACAAGGCCGACGAGTTGCTTTCGGTCGGCCGGAAGCACCAGCGGTTCCCGGCCCTCAAAGTACACCTGCGCAATGGGGTCCAGCCTTTGGAATTGAAGATAGTCTTCCCGCCTGCGACCGGCACGCTCGAACACAGAATCGTATATCTGGGTGAGGACGATGATCGAGGGACCGGGATCGAATCGGTATCCGCCTTGGGAAATGCGAGCTGCCTTGCCGCCGGAAGCTCCCGAGCGTTCGAGGAGAAGCACGTCGAAGCCCCTGAGCCTCGCATGAATCGCGGCACTCAGCCCACCCAGGCCGGCGCCGATGACGACGACCTGTTTTGCCACCTGCTAAGTGGCGGCCGATGCGCCCGTAAGTCGCTCGAGCTCTTGGAGCTGACCAGAGATTCGATCGACGATCTCGTCGGCGCTTTCTTCGTGGATGACTTCGCGTATGCGAAGAAGCAAGATGACGCCAAGTGCTCCCATGGCGATCCCGATCATCAACGGCGTGGCCGATCTTCCCACAGCTTTGTTGTACCCGAGCCTAAATAAATTGGCGGGCCCTCCAGCCGGCTAGAGCTGAAGGGCCCGCCTCGCCACTGATGCTATCGAGTGACGATGACCACAGTGGACACGCTCGATGTCGAGAATGTCGCGGTGACTGTCGTTGCAAGGTTTCTGGAAACACGATTCGCCAGAACCGAGAACGACTTGGAGGTCTCACCCTGCGCGAACGTGATGAGCGCGGGAAGGTTGAGAAGCCTCGGATTGCTAGATGACAGGCTGACGGCTACGCCGCCGGCCGGGGCAGGAGCGTTCAGCGTTATGGTGCAGACCGTCGCTCGTGTGCCACGGACGGTGCTTGGGCTGAACGTGATCGAGTCGAGGCCAACCGGCAAGATGGATAGCGTCGTGGAGACGCTGTTCGTGCCGAGCGTAGCCGTGATCGTCGCGTCGGTCGGCGTGTTCGTCGCCGTCGTGGTGATCGTGAACGTTCCGGTCGTCGCACCCGCTGGGATTGTCACCGATCCCGGAACAGCGGCCAGGCCACTATCCGAGGAAAGGTTGAGCGTAACGCCACCCGCCGGGGCCTTGCCGCTTAGGGTGATCGTTCCGGTCGCGTTCTGCTGGCCACCCACCACTGATGCCGGGTCGACGCTGACCGTATACGTCAGTCCCTTGATCAACAGGTTGACGGTCTTGCTTGTGGGTCCTCTGCTTGCCGTAAGCGTCACGTTCGTGTCCACTGCGACTGCCGTCGTGTCCACATTGAACGTTGCCTGCGTCTGGCCTTCCGAGACGACCACCTGGTTCGGTACCACCGCCGCGGGGTCGGAGCTCTGAAGTGCCACCACTACGCCGCCTGTGGGAGCAGGAGCGTTGATGGTCACCGTGCCAGTCGCCGTGGCGCCGCCGTCCAAGGACGAAGGATCGACCGTGAAGTCGGTAAGCCCGAAAGCATCCACAAACAAGGTGCCTTGGATCGACTCGAACGTGTACGAGCCTTGGGCCTGCCGGGTCGCGGTGACGACCACTTGAGTGTTGTCCGCTTCAAACGGAGTGTTCACCGTGAAGGTCGCCGATGTGTCTCCCGCATGGAAAGTCACCGGGGTCGTCGTTACGGAGTACCCGGGCGTGCCGGAGGCCGGCGCGAGTGTGATATCCACCGTGAAGTCCGAACCAGCCTGGCCGTCGAGCGAGATGGTGCCGATGGACGTGCCTCCGGCTGCGATCGTTGGCGGGCTGAAGCTCAGAGCTTTAAGGTTCGCGGGCGTCAGGGTCAGGTTTGCGCTTTGGCTCACGCCGAGAAGCGAAACCGTTACCGTGGTCGCCGTATTCGTCGCTACGCCGCTCGTGCCGATCGGGAACACGACCGAGGTTTGACCCTGGGGCACAGTGACCGTCGTTCCGCTGGGGAACGTGATCAGGCTTGGCGAGTTCGTCAGCAGGTTGACGATGGCGCCGCCCGTCGGTGCGGGCTGGGCCAACGTGATGCGGCCGTTCACCGTATTGCCGCCCACGATGCTCGTCGGGCTCAGCGAGAACTGCTGGAGCCAGGGGGTCACCGTGAACTGGGCGACTTTGAAGCTTCCCAGATACGTGGCCTTCACCTGGTCGTCGGTGTTGTGATCCACCGCACTGGTGTATATGGTGAAGTTCGCTGCGGTGCCCCCGGACGGAATATTGACGATAATCTCGCCAACAGCCGTATTCGGGTCGAACGAGGCCGCTCCCGTGCTAGCGAGGTCGAGCGTGATATCCGCTCCCCCGTTCGGCGCGGGACTGGTCAGCGTGACGGTGCCGGCGATGGTTTGGCCGAGGCCGCCAGGTGCGGTCGAAGGGTTGACCGTCACGTTCTGAACGGCGGCCAATCCGACGCGGTACTTGATGACGAAGCCGTCTCTCCGATAGTCCATTCCGACTGTCGGGGCGGCGAAGAACGAATTGGAGATAAGGCCGAACGCGGTCTCCACCGTGGTCGGGCTGGCGCTCTCATCAGGGTTGGCCTTGAACGCGAGCGGGCTGATCATTCCGGCCGGCAAGCGCTCGTAGGTGCCCGGAGTATGTACGTATGGCACCGGGTTCCCCGTGCTCGAGAACAACACGTAAGCTCGATAGCTGTCAGTCCAGCCCTCGGCCCACACGTCACCGAATTGATCGACGAACGGCGCGAAGACGTGGTCGTCGAGCAAGCCTCCGAGATAGGTGCCGAATAGCAACTGGGTTCCCGTGGAGTTGAGCACGTTGAGGAACGGCTCAGTCGTCGGGAGCTCCGGTAGGCCGGGGGACGTATAGGCGGTGTCCAGGGCGTCCGAGGTCGTTTGAATCGAGCCAAGAGATTCCAGGACCGGCTGATCCGGGTCCCCGGGGTTCTGGCCGACTTGCTCGGGGAACGCTATGTTGTAGTTGCAGTTGCCCGTAATGAAGGCGTCGCCCTGCGCATCGACCGCGATTCCGGCAGGCATTACGAAGTTTGATGTTCTAAGGTTCGTGGAATACACGAGCTGCGAGGCATCCTGGTTGATCTTCGTTACGGTTACGTTCGCCGAGTTGTCGAACACTTCGCCGTAAACGCCTCGAGTGCGCGGGAAGTTGAACGACCGGCTGATCCCCGTCACGTAGGCGTTACCCAGAGAGTCGACTGTGATCGCGGATCCCGTGTTGATGACGTTCCGCATCAGGTCGAGGTCCCATCCGCCCGCCTCGTCATCCTGGTTTCCGCCAATCAGGGTCGAATACACCAGGCTGCCAGTGGGCGAATATTTGCGTGCGAAGATGTCGCTGTTCCGCAAGAGCCGACCGCCCTGATAGACGTTCGGGGTCGTTTGAAACACCGGGTTGATGCTCGTGTCGGCATTGCCGCTGAACTCGACTGTTCCAGCGATGTATGCGTTACCTTGCAGGTCCATCGCAACGCCTCTCATGTCGAGCTTAGCGTCTGCTTGCACATAGCGAGTAGTGTCATCCATCCGAATGAACACGCCGTTTACGAGGTGATACCGAGCGAGCCAAGCGCTGCTGGACCAAGGACTAGGGATATCGGGTATCGGACCGTCAGTGTTACCGTCCATCACCACTTCGATCGGAGTGTTCGCGTTCGGATTCGGATTCTGCCGAATCGCGAAACCAGCGAGAGTCTCGTCGAAGTCGCCGCCGAAGAAATATCCAACCGTGGGATATGGATCGAGGACCGTCGTGCTGCTCTGCTTGAATCGCGTGACGAAGATGTCCGAATACTTGGTGATTCCGTACACGGGATCAGGCTGCATGGCGTTGAATACTCCAACGTTGACCTGAGTCCCCGCGAGTCCACCGATGAAGCTCACGGTCAAGGCTTTGCCGTTGTTCGGAAGGTTCCGAAGCGGTGGCGTCACGTAGGCATTACCCGCGCCGACCGTGGCAGCACCGGTCACAGCGGTCTCGAGCGTTGTGTCGTTCGTGTTGTAAGGAATCGCGGCAGTGAAGCTTTCTCCTACCGTCGTAGTGATATCGAGGAAGAACACGCCGCCGGTCGGAAGCGAAGTTGTCGTGTCCCAGCTAATGTTCCAGCTGTCGAGCCCGAGAATGTCGAGCAGGCCGCCAGTCAGCAGCGACGCGTCAACCTGAATGACCGGATAGCTGCCCAGCGTGTCCGAGAACTGAATTAGGAACGGCAGGTTGGCGTCGTTAGCCGGCCTTGCGGTATTGACGACCGTAACGTTTCCGGGTCCGACGGTAGGCAGAGCGGCGAGGGCCGCCTGAATCTGTGTGCCTGTAGAGTTGTAGGCGAGCGGAGGCGTCGTCGCGCCATTGAAGGTCAGCGTGTATGTTCCACCGGTCGGCGCGTTCGAACCCGCCTTGACTTCCAGGAGCTGGCTTTGGAATAGCGGCCGCTCTTGCGCGATATAAGCCGCAGGCATCCGGTTGCCAGTGAATTGAAGGAGAAGCGGGAATTGGTTTGCGAGCTCGATTCGGTAGGTGCCACCTTGATCGAGCGTCGGTCCGGGAGATGTGACGTTAACATTGCCGACGCCAAACAGCGGCTCGAGGGCCGTCTGAACGTCTGCCGGGCTGGCATTGTAAGCAATGGCCGCCGAGGTGCCGCGGCCAGGATAGCGGAGCTTGAACGTTCCGCCGGTGGGTATGTTGGGGAACGAGCTCGTCATCGACAGAAACATTACGTTCGGCCGGCTGTTGCCTGGGAAGTCGGCGGACTGAGTCCGACCAGCAATCCACACGTCTCCGAACGGATCGACTTGAACGTACTGACCGTAGTCGTCGAGTGAGCCGCCGAGATACGCCGCATAGTCGTGGCTATACGCGTCGCCCTGCAGCTTGCTGATGAACGCATCGCGCGTGCCCTTTACATTGAATCCGTAGGGCCCGAAGATCGTCGGGAAACGGGGGTCTTCGGTGTCTCCGGTGAGATAGGTGCCGCCCTGAGAGTCGGTGGTCACAGCGCGAACTTCGTCAAAACCGCTCTCGTTCGGTCCGCCGTCGCCGCCGTAATACGACCCATAGACGAGCGGGTCGATGACGAGCGGCAGCCGGTGGTTATATGAACTAAGGTGGAACGCGACCATGCGCGGTCCCTTCTTGACGAAGGATGCGGAGACGGCGCTCTTCTTACCGTTAACGATCTGGTACGCGCGAAGCTTGCCATTGCGAAGCTCACCGAATTTGGTGGCCAGAGCAACCTGATCGTTCTGAACCGACATGGAGTCGGCGCCCTTGAATTGGAGCTGGATCTTGGAAGCGTCTGCTCCCGGAGCAACGAGGAAGTCGTACCTGGGAGAACCGCCCTCGGTAGTGAGGGCCATATCGATGCCTGGATAAACCGATTTGAATGCGACTCCCGCATAGCTCGCGGCTCGGCGCCGGCTGTTGGCGTCGTGGCTGAGAAAGTCCGTGGTGATGTTGAGCTTGTTCTGCCCGATCAGGGCCATATCTTTGCGCGCGCCAACCGGAGACATATGCACGACTTGGCCTTCGCGATACTGCTCGCCGCCGCGAAGCGCCATCTTGTGAAAGTCGTACGAAACTCCATCGTTCGTAACCCAAACGTCGACTTGTCGAGCGTGCGAGAAGAACTTGGCGTGGTCATCCCACTGTCCGCCATTTTGGATAAAGCGCGTCGAAAGCGACGCCATTTTCTGGCGCACCTTCGCCGAAGCGGCGGCATGGTCGGAAGATTTTAGCCCGCCGCCCCCTCCCGCCATCACCATGGCGGCAGCACCTAGCGCTCCGAGCGTAACGACGCTTCGGAAGCAATTCCTTATAAAGAGCAAAATACCCACCTCTGTAAAGAGTCGAACCCCCAGAATTTCATTCATCGAAGCGAGACGGTCGGCTCCAAATGAAATCCCCCCAAGGTTTACGTCCCCGCAAATGCGAGCCCATTATAGATCAAAACAAGCAGGCTGCATAGCAGGTCGTCTTCATGCAAGACGCATTGAAAAGCCCCTTCTGTGCGAATGTTTTTAGCAAATCCGCGGAACGTACGATTTCGTGCTGTTTTGAACCGGGGCGAAACCCTTTCGAACGGAAGATTGAGCGCTCGGCAGCTATTACGATCGATAGAGTTTGCAACGCTATTCGCTAGGTCGTGACGGACCTTCTCTCGGCGCCAGCTGTCAATCCGCCAAACAAGAAACCGAAAAAACCTGTTGCGCCACGCCAAGAGATCCTAATATAGTAGACAAAGATGCACTATATTTTGCGAATTTCGCTTCCTGGGTTCTATATTGCCCGGCTGGGAAAGGATGGTGTCCCAATTGAACAGACACCGATCGTTGTGCATCGCGACAATTGCATCCTCGACGCAAACGAACTCGCCCTGCGGAGGGGAGTGGGCATCGGAATGACTCTCGTGCAAGCGAAGACGATTCTGATCGGGGGCCGATTCGAGAGATGGGAGGAAGACCGCTTCCAATCCGCCGCGCTGCGCTGGCTAGAAGTGTGCGCGAGCTTCAGTAACGTTATCGAGCCGGAGCATCAGCACTCGGGCTGGCTCGACCTACTCGGTCATCCCGATCCACTGCGCACGGCATGGCAAATCGTTGAAGCGGTCGAAGGCGAAACGGGGATTGCCCCGCGATGGGCTCTCGCCAATTCAAAGTGGCTCTCATCGCTGCTTGCAGATCATAACGTTCGGCTGGAAAACCTTCCGTGCCGCCTGCTTTCCCCGGCTCGGCGCGAGAGTCTCGAACGTCTAGAGTTCCTCGGATATCGAACGGTCGGTCAGTTGCAGCAGCTCACACTCGAGAGCTTGCGCGAGCAGTTCGGAGAGGAAGGCGTCATGATCTACCAAGCTTGCCGAGGCGGGTGCATAGACGAGGTCCAGCGTTTATTTCCTCCCAACTCGGCCTCGGAGCAGCTGTATTTCGCGGGCTCGGTCGAAACGTACGAACTTGTGCTCGGTGCTCTGCAATATATCAGCGAGCATCTATCGGACAGTTTGACCGCAGACGATATGGCAGGGAGCGAGATCCGTTTGTCGGTGGATGCCGAGGACCGAACGATGTCGTTCCAACGCCGCTTTACAAAGCCGATGCAGAGCTCGGGATCGATATTTTCAGCACTCAAGGTGATGACGCACGAAGAGTTGCGTGAGCCGATCGTGGGGATTCGCGTCGTGATGCCCGGGCTTGTAAGAACGCCCAGGGTCCAGCGCTCACTAATGGGTGCAAAGTCTACGGAGCGCTTGCGCGGAGTCGATCTGTCCTTAAGAAGGATCCTGGATGTGTACGGCGATCAGGCTGTCCGGCTTGGAGCTGATGTTGAGGTTCCCCGACGGGCGAAAGTTCTAAGAGTGTGGAAGGATGTCACAGGCTGGGCCTGAGACCATCGCCCGCTGGCGAGAAGCGGGCGAATGGTGGATCGGTGAACCGTACAGGGAGTTCCATCGGTACATCGACTCTAAGGGAATCTGGCGCGAGGAATCGAGCGACCTTCCGGTGGAGTGGCTCCGAACCGAGTCTGCGGAGGGCACAGCGCTCGTAGCGCAGGAGGATCACCGGGAGGATTGGAGCCTGCGCATGCGCAAGGTCCGAGACGAGAAGGTTGCAAAGGCCTGCGGCTACCTGCCGGACGAGCCAAATCCGAGCTTTGTCGTCCACAAGCCCGTCACGGCCGCTTACGCTCCGCTGCACAGCCTCAGCGGATATGCGATTGGCCGAGGAACGATGCTCGCCGAGGAGATACCGGTCTTTGCGGCAAACGAGGGGATTCCGGCGATCGCCCTTACAGATCCTTTCTCGCTAATGGGCGCCGTCGAATTTTCCCGCATGGCACGAAAGCTTGGCGTCAAGCCAATCGTGGGCTCATGCATCGAGCTACCCGAGGGCGGGGAAATCGTTCTGATTGCCCGAAACGCGTTGGGATATCGCAACCTGTCCCAGCTCATAACCGAGTGCCATCTGGACGAACCGAGATTGTTCCCGCTCGCTTCGTGGGAGCGTTTGGAGCACTTCGCCGATGGACTGATATGCCTGACAGGAGGAGACGGTGGCCCCCTGAACCGCCATCTTTCACGGCGCAATATCGCACCAGCCGAGGCTCTTCTCCGCAGGCTGATTCATCTCTACCATCTTGGCGGAGTTTTCATCGAGATTGAGCGGAGCAGCCTGCCCTGGGAGAATTCGGTAAACGATTCGTTGCTGGAGCTTGCAGATCGCTGCGGCGTCATACCGGTTGCCGGTGGCACGGTCACCCACGCGAGAAGAGAGCACTTCCCCGCTCAGGACATGCTGGCCTGTATCGAGACTCTGTGCACAGTCGACGAGGTCGATGGCAGAAAGCCTTGCCGCGCGCCGGAGCAACCCCAAGCGCTCCATATTCCACGCAGGGCACTCAACGCCGAACGGTTCTTGCGCACGAGCCTGGAGATGCGGGAGCTTTTCGCTGACAGGCCGGAGCTTCTATCGAACACGCTGCGCGTGGCCGAGCTATGTGATGACGACGTGATGCCCAAACGTACCGTTCTTCCGGCGCTATATCCGGACGACCGCCAGGCACTCCGGGAAATCACTTTCGTCGGTGCGCACCTCAAGCACCCGAAGATCACCAAAATGCTGCGCAAACGGCTGGAATACGAGCTGATTAGAATCGGTGACCTGGGGTTTGCGGGGCATTTTCTAGTTGCGTGGGATATGTGCCGCTGGGCGAACGAGCAGGAGATCCATCACAGCGGACGAGGGTCCGTCGTCGACAGCGCAGTGGCTTATTGTCTGGGGCTTTCTCGGATCGACGCCTTCACGCACAGGCTGCATTTCGACCGTTTCCTCCCAGCGGACGGCAGCAAGCGTCCGGACATCGATATCGACTTTGAAGCTGCGCGGAGAGACGATGTCCGCAACTATCTCTCGAATAAATACGGCCAGGACAAAGTTGCCACGGTGTGCGCCGTCGGCACCTATTGCACGAGGGGGATCGTCCGCGAAGTGGGAAAGGCTATGGGGTTTTCCGACGAGGCTATCGGTTTTCTGGCAAAACGGATCCATGGCGGCGTACATGCCGACCGCCTCGAATCGGCCTTCGATACTCGCCCCGAACTTAGAAACAGCGGAATCACCCGAGAAAAATTCAACTGGATCTTTCGACTTTCTGAGCGACTGATGGACGTTCCACGTAACATACGGTCGCACTCGTCCGGCGTCGTCGTTTCAAGCGAGCCGATCTCTTTCACCACGCCAGTAATGGAATCCGGCGCCGAGGGGGTTAGGATTCTTCAATGGGACAAGCGGAGTGCCAAGCACTATTTCGATAAGTTCGACATTCTCTGCCTGCGGGGCCATGACGTGCTTTCCGGTACGCAGCGCATCGTGCGAGGAAGCGATATCGATTTCAGTGTCGAGGCGGCGCCGATCGACGACCCCGAAACTTATCGCGCGATGCGCTCGGGGCATCTTATCGGCATTCCGCAATCAGCTTCGCCGGCTATGCGTCAGGCGCATATTCGAATGAAGACCGAAAACCTGCACGATGCCAGCTTGGTGCAGGCAGGAATACGCCCCGGCGTTGGCGGCGCAGTAAAGCTGAACGAGCTCATTGCCCGTAGGCGCGGCAAGCCGTATGGATTCGCACATCCCGAGCTCGAGAGGATCCTTGGAAACACTTACGGCATCGTCGTCTTCCAGGAGCAGATCGACCAGTTGCTACAAACGTTCTGCGGATACACCTCGGGCCAAGCCGAGGACCTTAGGGATTCGATCCACAAGCGGCGCCGTGAGAACTTCGTCGATGCGGTCAAGCAGGAGATTGTTTCCAAAGTGATTGGAAACGGATTCGGGCTCGAGACAGCAGAGCATGTCTACGATCTCGTCGCCGGATTCCAGGGATATGGGTTCGCGCAAGGGCATGCACTCGCCTTCGCTGAGATCTCGATCCGGTCGATTTATTGCCAGCAGAATTACCCTTCGCAGTATTTCACGGCGATACTGAACGCCCAGCCGGCTGGTTATTACGGTCCGTGCACTCTAGTGAACGAGGCACGTTGCCGCGGCATCGCGATCCTGCCCGCAGATGTGAATCGCTCGAAGATTGATTTCACCGTCGAAGATGTCGTTTCATGCGACGACCCGAAGATCGTTCTCCCACAGGGGGCAATTCGTATCGGCCTGGCGCAGGTGAAGGCGCTTTCTGCGGAGACGGCGACCCGGATCGTCGAGATGGGGCCGTTCAGCTCGTTGTTCGATCTCGCGATGCAAACCGAGGCGCATCGCGATGAGTTGGAAGCGCTCGTGCTGTGCGGTGCATGCGACACGCTGACCGAGCAGCACGCCGAGCCGGCGTCAAGCCGTCGCGAGCAGAAAGCCGAGATAAATCGGCGAACTCTTCTTTGGAACGTAGCCAAGGCCGTAAAGCATTGCTCGGCATTTCGGAAGCAGGATGCCCCATCGCTCCCCTTCGAAACTCCCGAACCGAAAATGAGCCTCGTAGCAGAGGATTTCGGCTTGGTGGAGAAAGCAGTGTACGAGCGGGCAATTCTCGGTCTCGACATAGACCGCCATCTCATGGCTTTCGAGAGATGTCGCGTTCGCTCGCGCGGCGGGCTCACGGGCAGCGAGGCCGGCAGCCTGCCTAACGGAACAAAGGCGTTCGTGGTCGGGAACCCGATCCGACTTCGCTTCCCACCAACGGCGAGCGGTAGGCGCGTGGTGTTTTTCGACTTGGAGGATGAAACCGGCTTGCTGAACGTGACCTGTTTCGACGACGCTTACCAGCGCGATGGGCACAACATCGTGTGCTCGCCGTTCGTTACGATAGTTGGAGAGGCGCAGGATCGCGACGGGCATACGGCATTCCTTGCCCATCGGATATTCGCTTACAAACCAAGTCTCCGAGCAGACCTTCCGCCGGAGGCGCAGCTTCCTGTCGCGACGGCAGACTTCTTGACTGCCTAGACGTTGGCGATATTCGTAGGTAGTCGGCGATTGCGCCATATCGCGCCAAGCTCTGCCAGCTAATCCAAAAGCTCTTCGAGAGACTTCGAGCGGGAAGGGTGCTTGAGCTTCTTGATCGATTTTTGTTCGATCTGTCGAATGCGCTCGCGGGTTACTTGAAAGCTCCTGGCGACCTCTTCTAGGGTGTGCGGCTGGCCGTCGAGCAGACCGTACCGCATCGCGATGACGTCTCTTTCCCGAGGCGAAAGCGTGCGCAGCACATCCTCGATCTTGCGGCGCATTACAGCTCGAACTGCGGCGTCGGCTGGAGTCTCGCCTGCTCGGTCGACGATGAACTCGCCCAAGGCCGCGTCATCGCTCTCTCCGACCGGTGTGTCGAGCGACAATGGCTCGACGATCGCCCGATGAAAATCCTGGATCTTCTCGGCGCTCAAATTCATGGTGTTGCCGATCTCGGCGCACGTCGCCTCGCGCCCGAGCTCCTGCTGCAGGTGGCTCGCGCACTTCATCATCCGGTTCACGGCTTCGAGCGTGTGAACGGGAACGCGAATTGTCCGGCCATGGTCGCTGATCGCCCTGGAAACTGCCTGGCGAATCCACCAGGTGGCGTAAGTGCTGAATCTGAAACCACGGTCCGGGTCGAATTTCTCGACCGCGCGGATAAGGCCCATATTGCCTTCCTGGATTAAGTCCTGCATCGACAGCCCGCGGCCAATGAACCGCTTTGCGATGCTGACTACCAGTCTGAGATTCGATTCGATGAGCAGGCGCTTGCACTCGATACATCCCAATCGGCTATGCCTTGCGAGCGCGATCTCCTGATCCGAGCCCAAAAGAGGTATCTGCCCGATCCGCCGGAGCCACATACGCACGGAATCGTCCAAACCGAGTCCGTCGACGTCGATTCCCGCTTGCGAACCGAGCGCTTCGAGCTCGCCCAAGTCGGTACGACTCTTCGACGAAAGGCGGCTGCCCTTCTTGGCTGAGAACTGACGCGCAGGACAGATGGCCCGCCTGACGGCATTGGCATCCTCTGAAATGTCCTGCGCCAGACCAACGAATTGACGCGACCCTACTACCATATCCCCGAGCCGGGGTTCATCGTCGAAAACCCCCCAGCCGGATACCACTATAACAAACCCCTAGAAGAATCCCAACACGTTTTTCCTTACTGCACTTTTTCGCGCAAATGAATACACTAAAGTGCCGGGTCTTGCTCCGGGCCGGCGGCCTTCGAGTCGGACTTGAGCTGACTCAATCGCTCTACGATCTCTGCTCGCTTGGAATCGTCCAGAGTCTCGCTCTGCTTCATCGCCGTGACCTCCCGCATCTTGGCCCCTCGATACAGCAGCTCTATGGCGTCGTCCAGCTTTGCGGCGGTGAGGTTTTCGGCCCTAAAATCCAAAGGAACATCGCTCAGCGAACCTCTAAGGGATTCCGGCTCGATGAGGTGCAGCCATTCGCTCGGCTTGCCCTCGGGTGCGGACTCGGCAAAGGCCGCTGCGATCGCGCGAAACATATCCAGCCCCGGGCTCGTCTCGGCGACCTCGGCCGACTGGGATACAAATCCCCAGGCGCGGTCACGGTATGCGTCGCTAAGGAGCGCGGCGAGCACGGTCACTTCTGCCGAGCTGAGGCCCGCTCCGCTCGAATGATGCTCCACCGAAACGGCCCGCCTAGGCGCTGTGGGCCTTCTTTCGGATCGCCGCGCTCGGTCGACCATCTTCCGGAGGGCTGCTGCTGCATCTACTGGGTTACGAATGCCGGGATACTGCGCCGACAGTCGCGCGACATGAGGTTCTATCTCCAGGAGGCTCTTCGCTTCCGCGAGCTGGGCTACCGATTCTGACCAGAATCCCTCCTGGCTGGGCGCGTATCTCTTGGCGATCCTCGCCATAGAGAAATCAAGTACGGACACCGCATTCTCGACCGACCGACGCAGTGCCGCTGGACCCTCGCGACGCAAAAGGGTGTCGGGGTCGTCACCGTCTTCGAGGCCGGCCACGCGCACAGTGAGGCTCTCGCTCGCGAGCATTTTCGCCGCACGGTCAGTAGCCTTCTGGCCCGCCTCGTCGCTGTCATAGAGCAGGACGACCTCCGAGCACCAGCGTTTCAAGAGCGCCACGTGGTCATCGGCGAGTGCCGTGCCGAGCGAGGCAACAGCCGTAGTAAGCCCCGCTCGGTGGCAAGCGATTGCATCGAGATACCCTTCGACCAGAACGGCCCGTTTTTGCTCCTGGAGAGCTTGGCGCGCACGATTCAGCCCGTAGAGCACTCTGCTCTTGCGATAGATCGGCGTGTCGCCGCTGTTGATGTATTTGGGGTGGCCATCTCCGAGAATCCGACCACCGAAGGCCACCAGCTTTCCTCGCTCGTCTCGGATCGGAAACATCAGACGACTACGGAACTTGTCGAAGTACCCACCGGCGGCGTCTTGATCGACCAGGAATATCGACTTGCATTCGGCGAGTGAGTGCCCAGTCTTCTTCAAATGGACTGCGAGCGCTTCTCCCACGTCGGGCGCATAGCCGAGCTCCCATTCGGCGCGAACGTCGGCGTCGAGCCCGCGCCGGTCACAGTACTCCGTCGCAGCAGAGCTCTTGCCCAGTTGGCCGCGAAAAAACTCCAGTGCCGCCTCCATGGCTGAAAGCTGCGCTTGGCGGACCGAAGGCGGAGTCGCCGGGCCTCGGCTCAGCTCGACACCTGCCATGGCGGCGAGATCGCGAATCGCTTCACCGAATTCGACGTTCTGGGTCTTCATGACCCAAGTGAAGATGTCTCCCGACTCCCCGCATGACCAGCATTTATAGCGGCCGGTGGTGTCGGTAACAGTAAGAGAAGGGTTTTTGTCCGGGTGGAACGGACAAAGACCCTTCCATGTTTTGCCTGCCTTTGTCAGGCGGATGGTTCGACCGACGAGATCGACAATGCTAACTCGAGACCGAATCTCGTCTCTTTCGTCGGCCAACCGTTGACCTTAGCGCTTGCCTGCCGCGACCACGACTCCGGTAACGACGTGCGGCTTCTTGTCGGAGAGCCGAGTCAGCCGGAACGCGACCTTGTCGCGGGTCAGGTATCGCATGAGGAGGCTGTCACCTGAGATCTCATAACCGTCCGGCGTACCGTAAGTCTGAACGATCTGAGCGAACGTGTTGCCGAAGCCGATTCCTCGTCGGGTTCTGACCTTCGGGTTGGTGATTCCTATCGCTTCGATTTGAAGCACCCGCCCCTGCCGGTCGACGATAAAGCCGTACTTGCTGTTAGAGCGGTTGTACACCCATCGGGTGTAGGTCGCTTCCTCAGCCGCTCCGCCGCCAACGCCAGGAGTGCCGAAATTGCCGCCCTTTCCGGGCATGCCGCCAGGTCCAGCGCCGCCGAAGCCGGCCGGGCCGCCAGGCATTCCGCTGGGAGGGCCACCGGGAGCGCCCGCGCCGCCAAATCCGGGAGGTAAACCGGGAGGGCCCATCTGCCGAAACATTTGGTTGCTGAAGCCGAACGGATTGTATTGGTCCGCAGCCGCGCCTGCGCCGCCTGCGCGTCCGCCTCCCTTGGGAGAGCCTACGGCAGGGCCGCCAGGTCGCATCGGAGGCCCGCCGGGAACACCCGCGGCGCCGCCGGGGAACCCGCCGCCAAAGCCGCCGGGCCGGAAGCCTCCAGCCGCCGCTCCGCCGCCTGCGGGGCCACCCATGCTGGTGGCGCCACCGATCGTGACCGCCTGAATTTCGTCGGGAGATCCGTAAAGCTTGACGATCCGAACGGCATTGTCGTAGAGCTTGATCCCTACCAGGCCCGTCTCAGCGCCTGTGGTCTTCTTCGGCGCACTCGCGTTGCTGGCAGTTGCCGCCATCGTCAGCGCACAAAGAGCGATTCCTGTCCACCTCATTCTCAAAAGGTTCAGTTCCTCCTGGTCGGCACTGCCATCAGTGCCTGATTCACTCATTACTGACGCAATGCCCGTTCCAGACGTCACAGGCATGCCTCAATCTTTCTCCGGCCGATCCGCAGGGGATCGGGTATACCCAGCCGAAGAAAACGGATGGAGGCGACCCGCTGATGGCATCGGACCTGGAAATGACAAGTGCTGATTTCGACGCTAGAGTGCTCGAGTCGGACGCTCCGGTTCTCATCGATTTCTGGGCGTCTTGGTGCCGCCCCTGCCTTGCGATCGCCCCGAGTGTCGAACAGATTGCCGCAGAGTACAGCGGGAAAGCGAAAGTCTACAAGATAGACGTCGACGCCGAGCCGGCGCTTGCCGAGAGGTTCGGCATCATGAACATCCCCGCCTTGGTCGTCTTCAAGGGTGGCAAGATAGTCGATCAGCTTGTGGGTTCCGTGCCCAAGGCTGCCATCGCCGCATTGCTCGATCGAACCTTGTAGCCGGTCTGCACCGGTCCCGATTACGGGGCATTTTCACGCAACAGCAGGTAAAATGGCCGTTCGCCGCGCGTCCCCTCACCCTCCATTGTCCTCCGCACCTCAAGTTACCGATCCGCCCAAAACGATGAGCGTCGCCCAGGCGAGCGGCATTATGATGGGCAGCCTCTTGCTCAGCCGCGTCCTCGGTCTGTTGCGCGATACCGTCATGGCGTCGCAATTCGGCATTGGTATGGACACCGATGCTTATCGGCTCGCGGTGAATATTCCAGACCTGCTGTTCATGCTGATCGCCGGAGGGGGCCTGAGTTCGGCGTTCATTCCGGTGTTCAGCAAGTTCATTCACACCGACCGAGAAGAGGACGCTTGGCGAGTGTTCAACGTGGTCGTGACGGTCTGTGCGATCGTGGTGATCGCCCTGATCGTTTTGGCCTGGGTACTGGCACCGGAAATCGCGACGTTTTTTGCGGCAGGGCAAAAGGAGGCGCTCGTCCCCCGCATCGTCACGATGGGCCGCATAATGCTGCCCGCCCAGTTTGCTTTCCTCATCGGCTCGGTGATCTTGGGCACGTTATATGCCCGCAATCGGTTCGTTGCGCCAGGCCTTGCCCCGAACATTTACAATGTCGGAATCATCGCCGGCGCTCTGGTGGGGAGCGCGATCGGCATCGGAATCGCCGGGATGTCATGGGGCGCGCTAATCGGCGCGATGCTAGGCAATCTCGTACTCCCGTCGATCATCATGCTGCGGCTGGGCGGGAAGTTCAAGCCTTCTTTGGACATCCACGCACCTGGAGTTTCCGAGTTCTTCAAGCTGCTGCTTCCAGTCATCGTTGGTTTCTCGCTTCCCAGCGTGTGCGCCACCATCACTCAAAAGTTCGCGTCGATGTACCCCGAGGGTAGCAACACCGTACTGATGCTCTCGAACAATTTGATGCAGGCGCCACTCGGAATCTTCGGCCAATCGCTCGCGCTTGCCGCCTTTCCTATGCTGGCGAAGTTCCACGCGCAGGACCGCATGGACCTGTACCGCTCTCAGGTGGCGAGGACGCTCCGCAATGTGCTGTTTCTCGGCATCCCTTCCTGTGCGCTGATGTTTGCGCTGGCCCCGGACATGGTCCGCCTCATTTACGGATACGGTAAGGGGAACGACCCGGCCCAGCTTTTGAGAACAGCCGAATGCCTCCGGCTCTATTGCCTGGGAATCCCGTTTTGGTGCGCCCAGCCTGTCCTAATGCGCGGATTCTTCGCTCTCCACAAGACCGCCAAGCCGATCATCCTTAGCACTGGAATTACCTTGCTGTTCATCCTCATGTGCTGGGGCGTCGAGCGAAGCTCTCTGGGGTATCTGGCGCTGCCGATCGCGACCGACGTCGCAGCGGCCATACTCGCCGTAATCCTCTGGTTCACGCTCGTACAGGATGTCGGCTCGATGGATCTATCCGGGATCCTCAAGACTTCCGGGCTGAGCTTGGTCGCCTCAGCAGCCATGGGTGGTATCGCGTACGGAGCGTCGTGGCTGATGAAACATGCGCTTCACCTGCCGCCGAATCCCAACCGAATTCCGCTTGCCGGAATCTTTGTTCTATCCTCGCTGCTGGGAGCCTGGGCGTTCTATTACGCGGCGCGATTCTTCAAGATGCCCGAAGCCGAAACCCTCGACCGCGCGATGGCCAAGCTCTCCGGCCGGCTCAAGCCTAAGCGGCCGGCCGAAGATAGCGCCTAGCGCTACTTCACCTGGATCGTTTTCCGGGCGCGAATGTCGCGCGAGGACACGCCAAGCTGAAGTTCGAACGCACCTGGCTCGACCACCCACTTTCGCGCCTTCTCGCTGAAGTAGGCGAACGAGCTCCGATCGAGATTCAGTCGTATCCGCGCTTTCTGGCCCGGCTCGAGATACACCTTTTGGAACGCCTTGAGCTCGCGCTCAGGGCGCAGCACGCTTGACTTCACGTCGTGAACATAGAGCTGCACCGTCTCCGCGCCCGCACGCCTTCCGGTGTTCCGAACGTCAGCAGTCACGTAGCGATCAGTCCCGTGCCCTCCCGACGAAACATTCGAGATCGTAAAGCTCGTGTAGCTGAGGCCGTGTCCAAATGGAAATTCCGGCGCGACCCGCTTGGTGTCGAAGTAGCGATACCCCACGAGGATTCCCTCGTCGTAGCGCAGAACGCCGTTCTTACCCGGATAGTTGCCGTTCGCGTGCGCGGGCGAATCTGACAGCCGCTTTGGGAATGTAACCGGCAGTTTGCCGCTGGGATTTACCTTGCCGAACAACACATCGGCAATGGCGTCTCCGGCCTCCATTCCCGCATACCAAGCCTCCAAGATCGCCGGGGCCCTGCTCGCCCATGGCTCCATTTCGACGGGGCTGCCGTTCACCAGTATCACCACCGTCCGGGGGTTAGCCCGCTCGACGGCCTCAACCAGCTGAGCCTGTCCCGCCATCAAGCCCATGTTCGGCTTGTCACGCCCCTCCGTGTCCCACTCGTGGTTTGTGCCTACGATTACGAGGGCCACGTCGGACCCGGCGGCGGCTTTCGCCGCCTCTGCGATCCCTGGCTCAGTACCAGGCTGCGGCAACTTCCAGACGAGCGACACGCTCGCTTCCCCTCGGGCTTGGAAGTACTCGACGCGAATCGCATGCTTGGAGCCTTTGGCCATGCGAACTTGCGCGGTTACCTGCTGCGATCCATGCGTTCCCCAGCTATCCACAAGCAGCTTGCCGTCCAGATACAGCCTGGACCCGTCGTCGCTCCTCGTTCCGATTTCGTACACGCCGGTCTGTGGCGCGATGATGCTGCCGGTCCAGCGAACGGAATAGTTGGCCCTCCCCAGGCCGACTGCGGGAGATTCTCCCGTCCAAAAGAACCGGATTCGCCGATCGGTCCGGGTCACCTTCGGCTCGCCTCTCAATTCCGGATTGTCGAAGTATTGTCCCTGAACCCCGCGTTCGTATGCGCTCGATGGAACGTCGGTGGCGTTGGTCGTTTCGTAGGGTACGCCTTCGATGTAGCGAATCGCAACCCTGTCACCGACCGCCTTCCGAATTCCCTGCAAAGGAGTGATCTCGTAGGGTGGATAAACAGTGGAGCTTCCTCCGCCCGCGCCTTGGGGCGTGTCGGCCGCAGGGCCAATAACTGCAATGGACTTCACCCGTGCCGTATCGAGCGGAAGAAGTGACCGCGCATTCTTTAAGAGGACAATCGCCTGGTCTGCTATTCGCCGCGCCAGCGCCTGATGCGCCGGAGTGTTCGCTTCAGCCTTGCCTTTGGGCGTCGCCGTTAGAAGCGTGTCGCGCAGAATGCGGCGAACTTTGTCATTGATGGTAGCTTCGGAGACCTGTCCGGAGTGCACAGCTTCGAGCAGTCGATCGCCGAAAAAGTCCCGGGGACCCCCGCCCGGCATTTCGAGGTCCAATCCCCCGTTCGCGGCACCGACGGTGCTGTGCGTCGCGCCCCAGTCCGACATCACCACGCCGCGGAATCCCCACTCGTGCTTGAGGATGTCGTTCAGCAGGTGACTGTTCTCAGAACAGTACGTCCCTTGAAGCTTGTTGTAAGCGGCCATGACGGACATCGCTCCGCCATCGACGACTGCATCGTGGAATGCCGGCAGATAGATCTCCCGAAGCGTTCGCTCACTCATCGAAGCGTTGATCGTCCCTCGCTCCGTCTCCTGACTGTTCGCGGCAAAGTGCTTCGCGCATGCAGCTACGCCTTGGCTCTGGAGGCCCTGCACCCAGCCCACAGCCATCCTGCCCGCAAGAAATGGGTCTTCGCTCATATATTCGAAGTCCCGTCCGCCGAGTGGAGTGCGGTCGATGTTGATAGCGGGGCCGAGGAGCACTCCAATTCGGTAGAACCTGCACTCTTCACCCAGGGCAACTCCTTCGAGCTTCGCGAGACCCGGGTTCCAAGTGGAAGCCAGCGCTACGCCAGTAGGGAAATAGGTCGCCTTTTCGCCGTTGTTGCCCCGACGGCCGTGGGGCCCGTCCGACATGTTCCACGACGGAATACCCAGGCGAGGAATCGCTTTGGTAGCAAAAGAAGATCCGCCGTGGCAAAGCGATACCTTCTCTTCGAGAGTGAGCTGTCTGAGTAGGGATTCGACACGGCTGTCGACGCTCCGCTGGGCAATGGCCGAGGTCCCTACCGCAACCGAAAGGATGCCGCAGGCAAACGAAAGGAGTCGGAAATGCATATCCGACTCCTAGTTTGACCCTATTTACGGTGCGGCAACGGATTCGCCGCGGCTCTGACTACTTGCCGCCGGCTCTGCCGCCACCGGGCCGCCCGCCGAAACCGTTCGGATGCTCCGCACGGAACTTGTCCATCGCTGCTTTGCGCAGCGCCTGATACTTCTTGAACTGAGCGGGGGTGAGAATGCCCTTCAAGCCCTCGGTGTATCCCTTCTGGATATCCCGGAACTGTCCGCGGAACTGGCTTCGGTCGCCTTTGGCGGCCCGAGCCTTTTGCATCAGAGCCTTGACCTTCGAAGTCGTGTGGTCGTCGAGAACCTTAACCTGCCTCTTCTGAGTTCCATTAAGGTTCAACTTGGCAAGGATCTCGTGATTGACCTTGCCCAGTCTCTGCATGGGGCCGCCGCGTTGGCCAGGGCCACCCTGACCTCCGAATCGAGGCGGACCGCCCTTGGGTCCTGCGCCCTGTGCGAGGCACGCAGCGCTCACCGTGAGCGCTGCTACCGTGACGATAGCATTAAGAAACAGTTTATTCATGGTGCAATGGTTCACCTGTCGGCGATGGGCAGTGACGCTGTATCCGATCGATAGTTCATTTACGCGAACCGATCGGAGCTTGCAGAGGACAAAGACGCAGCCTCGGACTTCTCGATAAGCTCTCGGATGCTGGTCTCGCGGGAATCGCGGAACTCCTCGGCAGTGCCCGAGAAGATCAGACGGCCCTCATGAAGAAAAGCTATTCGGTCCGCCACGCGGAACACGGAAGTCACGTCGTGGCTCACGATCAGACTCGTAACCGAGAGCGTTTCCCGCAGCGTAGCAATGAGCCCGTCGATGTTGTAGGTGGTAATCGGATCGAGGCCGGTCGTCGGCTCGTCGTAGAGCATCACTTTCGGTTTCAAGGCGATCGCTCTCGCAATGCCGACCCGCTTCCTCATGCCGCCGCTCAGCTCCGCTGGCATCAGGGGCTCGGAACCTTGCAAGCCCACTCGCGCAAGCGCCTCCTCGGCTATTCGTTTGGCTTCGTCCGGCTTCGCCTTGAGCCTGCGCCGGATTCCGAACAGAACGTTTTGCCCAACAGGCATATAGTCGAAGAGCGCCGCAGATTGAAAAACGAGGCCCATACACTTGCGCGCTTCTTCCGGCCTCTTCGCGACGTCGATTCCATCAACCTGGACCATGCCCGATGTGGGTCTAATAAGGCCGCTGATGCAGCGCAGCAGGGTGGTCTTTCCGCCTCCGCTACTGCCCATGATCGCGACGATCTCGCCATCGGCGACATCCAGATTGATGTCGGCGAGCACCTGCCGATTGCCGAACCGCATCCCGAGGCCCGACACCGAAATCATGGGGCTCGGATCAGGTGCGCTCATCCCACCTGCCTTCGGATATTGGTTGGGCTCACCGAAAACCGTTGCGCGAACGCTCGGCTGAAGTGCGACAAGCCGGAAAAGCCGACGGTCCTCGCGACGACCGAAACCGGCGCCTCCTGCTGAATTAGCATCTGTTTGGCCTTCTCGAGGCGGACCGAGATGAGATAGCGATGAAAGGGTTGCCCGGTCGCTTCTTTGAACAGAAACCTGAAATGAGATGTGCTGAGTCCCAGCTGGCTCGCCACCAGCGTGTCGGTAAGCGGACGAGCATATTGCCGTTCGACAATGGCGATGGCTCTGTCGACTAGGTGGATCGATGGACCCTGAGCCTCTCGAAATGCAGGTGCGGCAACCGATTCCGCGCGCGAGCGGACCAATAATGCCACCTCGGCGGGCGTCGACAGGCGGTCCAGCTCACGAGCGAAGCGGAGTTGCTCGAGATGAAGCTCTCTGCCACCGCCGAGCTCGAGCATGGCCGCCGTGACAAGCGCCAAGAAAGTTAGTGCCTGGCTCCTCGCCTCGTCGAGATCCTCGGCATCCTCGAGAGAACTACTGAGCTGGTCGAGCGCGGCTGAGAACCTTTGCCTGTCTCCCAGACGGACCAGACCGCCGATCTCCGCGAGCGAGACTTTGCTGGTACCAGCTCGAAACGGGCAACCGAGATGCGGCCGGAGCTCGCAGAGAATATCGAATATGACGAACGAGGCCGGACTGCCAAGGTCCTTGAATCGCACCTTCCCTGGCGTGTCCATCGTCGGCAGATCAAGGCTGAGAAGATCGACCCGCGCCCTTTCGCCGTCGATATTGGTGTGCCCCAGCGTTTCGACGCTCGTTCCGTCGCCGAGCATATCGTGAATCGGCGCCAGCTTCCCCGCGTCGCGGTAGTGCCGGCCGTTCAGGAGCTCCAATCGGAACATCGGCGCCCCCTGTCCCTCGATCTGGACGCTTGCACCCAGGGTGCCGGGTGCTTCGATCTCGGAATTGCAAAAGAGGGCGAAGATACCCACAAGATGCAGCCTCGTAGGCAGTCCTCGCTCGGGCGGAATTTGGCCCTCGAGCGTGAAGGGAAAGGACCTAGCCCGGTGGCCTCGGTGCGGCCCGCCGTTGCTCTGCCAGCCAGGTAGGCCGGAAAGCTGGAATCCATGCGCAGATGAGACGTCCTGGAAGCTCGGCCCATGCTGGGGCCGAGTCCATTCGACGGCCTCGATAATCTCCTTACTCTCGCCGAGCATGACGGGCTGTGCTATTGAAGGCTAACCGTTGTATGCGGAAGGTGACCGAACACCGATTCCCTCAATCCGTGCACACGCGGGCTCACTAGCTCTGCGTCGCGCTCGAAGTAGATCGGAATGAACACCGCGTCCTGAAGCACCATGTCTTCCGCTTGCGCGTACAACTTTAGACGCTCCGGCTCATTCATGCTGGTGTCCGCCTGTAGGCACAGCTTGTCATACGCCGGATTCGAGTAGTTCTGCCTGTTCTCCTCGCCATAAGTGGCCAGCAGAGTGCTCAAGAAATTTTGTGGATCGAGATAGTCGGCTGACCACCTCATATGGAAAAAGTCGAGCTGCTTGCGATTGTGCTCGTCCAGATACGTTGTCCACGACAGCTTCTGCGTCTTGCAGTCGATGCCTAGGTTGGTGCGCAGATCGGTTACTACGGCTTCCGCTACGAGCGAGACGTCCGGCTGGCCGTCGCGGTGCGTCAGTACGAGCGGAGGCAGTCCCTTCCCACCAGGAAATCCCGCCTGGGCCAACAGCTGCTTCGCCTTCTCCGGATTATAGGGAATGACCGCGGCATTGTCGCGGTGACCCAGCACCGATGGAGGCAGAATCGCGTTGGCGGCAGGCTCCGAGCCTCCCAGAGTTTGTTGCACGATTCGATCCTTGTTGACCGCCATCGCGATGGCTTGCCGAACAGCCAGAATCTTGAATGGCGCGTACGTGCCGACGTTGAGGCCCAGGTAGTAAACGGCGGGCCTGTCGTAGTAATGGATCATCGGCCCGAACTTGGGGTCGTTCTTAAGCGCGGGAATATCCTGCCTCTCGATTCGCGTCAGGTCCAGGTCCCCGTTCTTGAATTTGTTGAGACGCGTCAGAGCGTCCTTCACGATAGGTCTATCAATGCCGTCGATCTTCGGCGCGCCCTCGTGATAGCCCTTGTTCGCTTTCAGGCTAATGAGCTGATCCTGCTGGTACGAAGTGGCGATGTACGGCCCTGTGCCGATCATCTGCTTCACATCGGTGATCTCTTTGCCGTTGTCGAGGGCTTCCTTGCATACAACCCAAGACACCGGATACGTCAGCGTCCCGAGGAAGTAAGGCCGAGGCTTGTCGATTTGGATTTTGAGAGTGTAAGGATCGACGACTTGAATCCCCTTGACGTCGCTTGCTTTTCCATGTCGTCGGTCCTCGAGGCCCGAGATCGCATACAGGTACGTGTCGACCGTCGGCGAGTTGAACGCAGGGTCTGCGGCCCGCTCGATCGAGTATTTGAAGTCCTGAGCTGTAAGCTCTCGGCCGTTGCTGAACTTGATTCCCTTGCGGATATGGAACGTGTACGTCATCCCGTCCTTCGAGATATCCCAGGACGAGGCCAGGTTCGGGTGGACTTTGTTATCCTCGCCCCATTGCGTTAGGCCCTCGAACACCTGTTGGATCACGTCGATCGTATCGCCGTCTTGCACCATCGCAGGGTCGAGCTTGGTTAGCTCTGGCAACGGATAG
>JAICWL010000073.1 GCA_025934835.1 Fimbriimonadaceae bacterium | reverse complement strand
GCAGCAGGTCCGAAACGACCCCTTGGGCCGCGAGCTGCCGAACCTGGCTGGACTCGTTTTGGACCCTCTTCCGAAAGTTCTGAAAATCGGCCATCGTGCGCAAAGCCTGATCTCGGAAGACATCGCGTTCGTCGAGCGCGCGCTGGAGCTGCAGCCGAAGCGCCTCCGCTTCGGTCTGCTCAGCGCCGGAAGTTTCGCCCGGCGCCGGAGTTTGCTGCTCTCGGCTTCGCTCTTCTGAGTCTGTGCTGTGCTTCGCCAACTGTATTACTCCCAGTCTCCTGTCCCAGTCTCGTGTCCTAGTCTCTTGGACTCGATTTTACCTGTGGGTTCCCCACGCTTCCGGGAGCGGCGCCGCGCGCTGTTTGCATCTTGAAGCGAAAACCTGATAGTTTGTAAGTGCGCGGCGGGGCACAATCGCCGAACCATGGGCAATGGCCCGAACGTCGTGCATACGGCGCCCGCCGCGCTCCCGAGCAAATTCCATGGCCATTGTCGACCAATCACAAACAAACTGGGGAGCGGCCAAACGCTTCCGCCTGATACTCCGCGAGTCCGGTACGGCCAAGGAGATGGGTGGCGACGACATGTCGATCACCGTCGGCATCGTGGACAGCATCTTCATGAACGCCCTGGAGACGGGCACCTCGGACATCCACCTCCAACCGGAGCGAGACCAGCTTCGAATCCGCTACCGGCAAGACGGCGTGCTCCACGATACCGGCCAGCTTCCGCCGGACCAGGCTCAGAACGTGCTGGCGCGCCTCAAGCTCGCTGCCGGAATGCGGATCGACGAGAACCGAGAGCCTCAAGACGGCCGCATCGACATGGAGTTCACAGGCAGGCGGCTCAGCGCCCGCGCCTCGTGCATCCCATGCCTGAATGGCGAGAAGTTCGTCATGCGCCTTCTGGACCCCCAGGCGATGAAGGTCGAACTGCCCAAGCTCGGCATGCCCGAGGCGGTTCTGCGAACCTGGCAGAAGGCGATCCAGGTGCCGTACGGGCTGATCCTCGTCACAGGGCCGACAGGTTCGGGAAAGACTTCTACGCTGTACGCCTCGCTCCACCAGCTCGATTCGAAGACCCGCAACATCGTCACCGTCGAAGACCCGATCGAGTACGAATACGAGAAGAATATCGCGCAGGTGCAGGTAACCGAGAAGATGACCTTCCCGAAGGTCATGCGCACGTTCCTTCGCCAAGACCCGGACGTGATGATGGTCGGTGAAATCCGCGACCCTGAATCGCTGGCGATCGCCGTGCAGGCGGGCCTTACCGGCCACCTCGTCCTTAGCACGCTGCACACTAACAACGCAGTCGAAACCATCGGCCGTATGGTGGACATGGGCGCCGAGCCCTACCTGATCGCCGGCGTCATCGTCGGAATTCTGGCGCAAAGGCTCGTAAGGCTGAACTGCCCCAAGTGCCGCGAGCAATATAATCCAGACCCGGAGGAGATCGAAGTCCTCAAGCTCACGCCACAAGAGTTGGAGTCCGGCAAGATCTCGAAGGGCCGTGGATGTTCCGATTGTCGAGGCAGCGGCTACCGCGGGCGCATCGGCGTTTTCGAGCTGATCGCCGGCACGCCGGACGTCCGGGCCGCAATCGCGCGGAACACGGAGATCGGGCTGCTTTCCGAGGTGGCAAACCGGCAGGGGTACCGAACGATGATCGAAGACGGCAAGGCAAAGATCCTCGCCGGATGGACCACTCCGGAAGAGGTTATCCGCGCCGTCTACACGCAAGCTGTGGACTAGGCTAGCATCGCGGCCCGCGTGAAAAAGGCAATACAATACAGAGCGTGCCCGCATTGGCGGCGCGCCGAGGATTGCCTTGCAGGGAGGAAAGCGAGTGAGCGAAGATCGCGTGGGATGGCCGTTTTGGGAACGGCTGCTCCTCCTTGGGCGCGACCTTCGATATGCCGTCGAAGACCTGACCGACGAGGTCGGCGAACGGCTCTTCCCCATCTGGAAAGCTGCACGCGATTGGGTGATCGCGAGGCCGGCCATCGCTACGCGCCTCCCGTTCGTCGTTAGCGTTTCGGCGGCGACGATCATCGGCGCGCTGTATCAACAGTTTCTTGGGCTGCCGAGCTTCTTGCTGCTTTTCCTGCCCACAGTCGTGGCGAGCACCATTTGGGGTGGCCTGGCGCAAGGCGTGGCGGCTTCGTTCATGGGCGCGCTCGTCACAATCGTGCTGTTCATGGGCTCGTCGTTTAAGGGCGGTGATCTGCAGAGGGACATTGTGTCGATCGCTCTGTATGCGCTTTCGTGCGCGATCGTGGTCGGTCTGTGCCGCGCCCAGGAAGCGCAAAGGCGCCAGATCGCGGAGCTCGCCCATTCGCTGGAGGAACGCGTGTCCGAGCGCACGGCAGAGCTCCAAGCGGCCAACGACGAGCTCGCAGGGTTTTGCTACAACATCTCGCACGACCTGCGTGCTCCGATGCGCAACATGGTCGGCAGCAGCCGCATCCTCATCGAGGATGCCGGCGAGAAGCTGGAAGACCCCCACAAGGCGCGCTTGAGGAGCATAGCGAACTCCGCCAACCGGCTTTCGCAGCTAGTCGACGACCTGCTGAATTACGCCCGCATTGGCTCCCAAACGATGAAATCGAGCTGGGTCGACCTGACCTGGATCGCCGACGAGATCTGCCGGGAAATCGACCACTCGCAGCATCCGTTTTCCAAGCTCGAATTGAAAGTGCAGCCGAACATGGTGGCGCCGGGCGACCGTGCAATGCTGGCGACCGTGTTGCGGAACCTGGTCGAAAACGCCTGCAAGTACTCGAACGAGGGTCAGCCCCTCAAGCTGGAAATCGGAGAGACGCGCCAGCGGGGAAAGCGAATCTATTTCGTCCGAGATAATGGCATCGGCTTCGACATGCAATACCTGCCGAAGATATTTCAGCCGTTTCAGAGGCTGCACCGCGACACCGAATACGATGGCACCGGCATCGGGCTGGCAAATGTCAAGAGGATCATCGAGCGGCACGGCGGCCAGATCTGGGCCGAAAGCGTTCCCAAGCAAGGCTCGACGTTCTTCTTCACGCTGGGCGAAAAGAGGAAGGCGAATGTCGTGCTGGCCGACGAGCAGCCTTAGAGGAGGTACGCCCGAACTCGGTCGGAATTGAGCGGCAGGATGTCTTTCCAAGTGCTGATGAGCTTCTTGTACGCGTACCCCACCGGCCGGATATTCCGGTCGAGATCGCACAGCCCCACCGTGTAGTCCCGGTCGTTCTTCACCCTCAGCGCGACGCCCCAGTCGATCTGGTCGACGAGGCTGTACCAGGTGAAGCCGATAATGGGCACACCGTCGAGCTGAAGCCGATGCACGTTCGCCCACTCCTTCTCGAGCCACGGAACCGCGCGGTCTGCCGTGATATTCGTTTCGGTATGCATCACAGGCAGCCGGTAGCGGTCGTAATACTGCCGCGTGATGACGTAGTAGCCGAATATCTCGCCCGAGGGCCGCACTTTGCCCGAGCTTGTCACCATGTGCTCGTTCGTGATGTAGTAGTCGTTCCCCATCACGCAGTTCCCCTTGACGTGGTTCTCGAGGTACCAGTGGAACTCGTCGCGGGTCATGCCATTGTCCAGCAGGTATTCGTACATCGTCGAGCCCACCTGGCGGCCGTAGGTGAGGTCGAGCGAAAGGAACCGCTTCTGGTTCAGGAAATACGCTTGCGGCTGGCAGCTCGGCTCCTCTGCGTGGAAGTACTCGGACGACTCGCTTTGTATGAATGTCGCCTCGGGTGTCTCCTTGAGAATGGCGTGCATGCCTTGCACGTTCGCCCGGGTGAGATGCTTCAGCGCGGTGACGAACGCCCGGTCGCTGTGCAGCTGCTCGTTCCACCATCCGTATTGGGCCGAAAACAGCGCCGCGATGTATATCTCGTTCACAGGCGTGTACAGTCGCACCCACGGGTACCGCTTCGCGAACGCACCTGCGTATGCCGCGAAGAGGTCGGGAAAGTCCGGGTTCTGGAAGCTGCCCATCCAATCCGGAACTCCGAAGTGGCACAAGTCGGCGATCGGGATGATGCCCATCTCGCGCAAGGCGCGGAACGTCTCGTCGGTAAAGCCCCAGTCGTATTTCCCAGGCGCAATGTGGACCTTGTAATACGGCTGGCCGTATCGCAGGTGGGTAATGCCCAACTGCTTGACGATTTCGAAGTCTTGCCGCCAATGCGTGGTGTGGCAGGTCTCCACCATCTCGTCTCTTCGAAGAGGGCGGCCCTGGTCCTCGATCATCGGGCAGCTATTCTCGATGCCCGTCGCGAACATGAATGCGCCAGGCATCAGAGCTTATCCAGCCTCCCGCCGTCCACAACGAGCGTTGTCCCGTTGATGAATCGGGCGTCGGCGGAGGCGAGGAAGCAGATCGCCGCCGCGATATCTTCCGGCTTGCCAACCTTGCCCTGAATCTTTTCCTTCCCGCTTTTCACGTTCGGATTGCTCCAGAGCATGGGCGTGTCGACCGCTCCCGGGGCGACGCAGTTGATTCGAACCTTGGTGGACGGATACTCCTGAGACACCGCGCGGCAAAAAGCCTCGAGGCCCCCCTTGGAGGATGCGTAAGGCACGACATCGGCGGTCGTCTCGTGGGCGTGAACCGAGCTCACGATCACAATGGCGCCGCCATTCATGTGCGGAATGCACAGCTTGCCCAGCATGAACGCGGCCCCGAGGTTTATCGTAATGACCTTGTTCCACTGGTCCAGAGGCAAATCGACGATCGGCTGGAACGTCATGATGGCCGCGTCGTTTACGAGCACGTCGACGCACCCCCACTGATTGACGATTTCATCGACCGCCGATTTGTTTTCTTCCCAGCTCCCTACGTTCACCTTGAAGAATTGCGCCGTCTGGCCCTTCTTGCAAATTTCCGCCTCGGTCGCACGGCCCCCATCTTCATTGACGTCGAGCACGGCGATGCGAGCCCCTCGATCTGCGAGTTCGACGCAAGTCGCTTTGCCTATTCCGGACCCCCCGCCCGTCACCACACACACACGGCCGTCAAACCGCTGATTCACGAACCTTTCGACGCCTAGCATCGCGCTCGGTTCGGTTCGCGGAAACGGCCCTAAGCGCTCACCAGTATTTCGGAACATTCCGTACGCGCCGTTTGCCCAACACGTAAAGCCACGTGCTTGCATGCGGCTTTGCAAGATAGGAGAGCGAAATGAACATTAGATTAGTGGGCGCGCTTAGCGGCTCGCTGCTGGTGTGTGGCCTTGTAGCCGCGCAATCGACCAGCATTTCACAGGATGGCCGGCCCGAGAGAATGGCCAAAATCACTTTCCACAAGGGTCTGAACAGCAGCGACGCGAAGTTCCTCATGAACATGGCCGCTGCCAACAACTTTGAAATCCAGGCCTCTCGACTCGCCGAGTCGCGAGCTTCATCGGCTTGGGCCAAGGATTTCGCCAAGGAAATGATCGACGACCACACGATGGCCCAGAACGGCCTCATGGATCTCGCTCAAAGCAAGGGTTGGGACGTCCGAGGCACTCTCGACCGGAATATGCAACGCAACCTGAACAGGCTTCAGGATCTCAATGGACCGGCGTTCGACCGAACCTTCCGGTCGATGCAGATCAACGGACACGCTCAGGTGTCCAACTTGCTGAAGAAAGAAATCAACCGCGGACACGACGAGAACGTTCGCGAGTACGCCACCAAGACCCTGCCCGAGGTCGTGCTCCATTGGAAGCTCGCAAAGACCGGCCAGACCATGACCGGCGCCAATAAAGCCGACCACGGAATGTAATCGAATGGCAAGGGACGCCGGCCGGCGTCCCTTGTTACCGATTGCTGCGGCGTCGCCGCAACAGGCCGACAAGGCCCAGAGCGAGGGTGGCCACGCTCGTTGGTTCTGGCACGGGCGCGAGCTGCCCGATCGACACGCCGTTGACCGCGAAGGACGTTGGCGATCCTGAGGTCGTGCTGAAAGACACCGACTTGATCCCATCTCCCGAGCTGCTCACCCCGATGAAGATCGCGCTTCCATCGTTCGCGCTCGTCGAGCTTCCCGCGAGGTCAAAGCCGCCAAGGTCGTTGTTCAACGAATCGAAAGCCTCGATGTGTGCCGTGAACGGGTCGTAGATATCGGGCTCGATTTGAGCGCCAACCCCCCCGCCCGCTTGGTCAAAGGTGATGGTCATGTTATCTCCGAGGTCTGTGAAAAGCAAGGCGTCACCGCTCGTGAAGTTTCCGGCCCAGCTCGTGCCTTCGTCGAGCCGTTCGAAGTCGGTGCCGTTCCCCCCGACCGTAAAAGCTGCTCCGGAGGATGTCAAGCCGCTGGAAAAATCTGGAACGGCCGTCGACTCCGTTCCAAACTGCGCCCAATCGATCGAATCGACCGGGTTGAGAGCCGCTCGGGAGGTGACCAGTGAGATCGCAGCGCTGGCGCCGCCACTTAGGGCTACGGTGAAAAAGCAGGCGAGCGCAAATCCGTTTCTTGCCATTACAAACTCCGCACCGCGACTGTTTCCCGGTGACTTACAGGGGTTTGTGCGCTCGACCGTGAATTGTGACGATAAGGCCGATTCTGATGCAAATAGGGCGCGCCCAATCATGGGCGCGCCTTGTCTCGAACTCCTCCAGCCCACTCGGCAGGAAGCGTTCGGGTCTTTACGCCTTGCGTCGGCGTCGGATCAAGCCAATGGCGCCGAGGCCGAGGACGGCGACGCTCGCGGGCTCGGGAACCGGCGCGCAGCCGCAGTTCAAAGACACCGAGTTGATCGAGAAGTCGTTATTCGTGCCGGTCGTGACCGGAACCGTGAACACCACCTTCTGAATATCGCCCGCTGTGCTCATGACACCGAGGAATACGGCAGAGCCGTCTTCGGTAGGTTGGTTGTTGCCGGCGAGGTCAAAGCCGCCAAGGTCCGTTCCGATGCCATCGAATGCCTCGATGTGCGCCGTGAACGCGCCGAAGTAGTCGGCTGAGATGTTGGCGCCTACGGCCATGACCGACTGCGCAAACGTGAGCGCCATTGGCTGAGGATCGGTGGTCGTCCACAGCAGGGCATCACCCGGGGTGAAATTGCCGAGCCAGCCATTGCTTTCGTCGCGTCGCTCAAAACCTTGACCCAAACCGGTAACGGAGAAGTTCATTCCATTAACGGTAGAACCGATAGTTCCGTCGGCAACGTGCGTAAAGGTCGATCCAAGCGAGGACCAATTGATGCTGTCGGTCGCGCCGATAGCCGCACGGCTCGTAACGAGCGTCAGGGACGCAGAAGCATACGCGGTGCAAAGCGCCGTGGTAACAAGAATAATTGAAGCCTTTCGAATTGCCATATATATCTCCTTCGAATCGAAGATATTGCATGTCCAAGACCACTGCCAAGCAACCCTAGCGAAATATAGCGAACTTCACAGGATGATTCTAGTATTAACCGCAAGAAAGCCCACTAGCTAATCTACCGGCCCGCTGTTTTGCGGTGACGAGGGGGCAGAATGCAAAAAGGCCGCCAATATGGCGGCCTTTCGTGGGCTATCGACCGGAGTCGATCAGCTCTTTCGGCGGCGTCGGATGAGACCGATAGCGCCGAGGCCGAGAACCGCGAGGCTCGCGGGCTCCGGAACGGCGCCGCAGGTCGATAGCGATACGGTGTTGATAGCCGTGTCGTTGCTGACAAGCGCGGTCACCGGCGTGGTAAAGGCGACTTTCGCGATATCGCCGGCGCTGCTGGAGACACCGATGAAGATCGCCGAACCATCACCATTGCCATTCGAGTTGCCGTTCAGGTCGAACCCGCCAAGATCCTGGCCAAGACCGTTCCACGCCTCGATGTGCGCGGTGAAGTCTCCATAGAAGTCCGCCTGGATTTGCGCACCCACCCCCATCATGGTTTGAGCGAAGGTCAGAACGATCGGCTTCGGCGCAAGCTGGGTAGTCCACAGCAGGGCATCACCCGGGGTGAAGTTGCCGGCCCAGCCGCTGTTCTGGTCGATACGCTCGAATGACGTGCCGTCTCCGGTAACTGAAAAGGCTGTGCCAAGGGTGGAAGTCCCTACAGAGCCGTCTGGCACGCTCGCGAACGTGCTTCCGAACTGGCTCCAATCGATCGAGTCGGTCGCACCGAGGCCGGCCCGGCTGGTGACCAGCGTAAGCGTCGCCGATGCATAAACCGACATCAGTGAAGTGCTAATGATAACTGCTAAGGCTTTCTTAAATGCCATTGCTTCCTCCTAACGAATGGAATCGTAGTAGGACCGCGGCATCTAAGCCAATATCATTGAATCAATAATGGTTAAGTTACGGGGACTAATCTGGCAGAAATGCTGGCTAATGCAGGTAAAACCACGAGCTAGTGAATTACGTGGGTGCGGTTAACAGACTAGAACACCCGTGCTCCAGTCCGCAGCACTCGCCCATTTCCGTAGTTGACCCCGGCAAAGCGAACGAGCCCCAGGGATTGGGCGTCAAGACGCTTCCCTGGGGTTGTGAGGTGAATTGCTAGATCTCTAGCTCTTTCGTCGGCGGCGGATCAGGGTGATCGCGCCCAGACCGAGAACTGCCAGGCTGGCAGGCTCCGGCACCGGATTGCATCCGGCCAACGAGACCTGGTTGATCGCGAAGTCGTTTGTTAAGGCTACTGCGACAGGCACGGTGAACTCAACCCTGCTGATATTCGCAACGTCGCTAGAAACGCCGATGAAGATCGCAGAGCCGTCCTCGGTGCCGGAGCCGTCCACGAGACCGTTGGAGTTACCGTTCACATCGAATCCGCCGAGGTCCTGATTGAGCCCGTCGAAGGCTTCGATGTGGGCCGTGAAGTCTCCATAGAAATTCGCCTGGATCTGAGCTCCCAGTCCCATGGCGGTGGCGGCCAAAGTGATGTCCAGCGGCTTGGTGTTGTCTTGAGTCGTCCACATCAGGTGCTCGCCAGGCAAAAAGTTGCCGCTCCAGCCGAAACCGTCACTCCGCTCGTCGATCTGTGTGAAGCCCGTGCCGTTACCCGAAAGCTTGAATCCCACCCCGCTGTTGGTGAGTCCTATGGATCCGTCCGGAACGGAGGAGAGATTTGGCCCAAACTGACCCCAGTCGATAAGGTCGGTGGCTCCCAGAGCCGCGCGGCTCGTAACGAGCGTAAGCGACGCCGAAGCGTACACGGAAATAATCAAGAGCGAAGAAGCGCTCAAAGCAATTTTAGTTAGGCCCACATCAACCTCCTTGGTTGCCTTCGGATCGCTTGGGAACTCGGCTGCATACGCCACGGCCGAAGCCCAAAGCTTCCTATAGCTTCTTGGCGCTTACGCCTGGTCGTGTGACAAGCCGGCGCGATTCCTAGTACCTTTGCTAGGTGGTGGTCCGGGAGCCATAAAAAAGCCCCCACAAGTGGGGGCGCGTATTATTGCAACCATGGAGCGGGCGACGAGATTCGAACCCGCGACCCCTTCCTTGGCAAGGAAGTGCTCTACCACTGAGCTACGCCCGCGCGGATGAGCCATTGTTATACCCGATGGGTCGCCCGCATCGACCATAATGCAGGCATGCCCACGACCCCTCCCGAGGCTATCGAGCTTAGCCGCATCGTGGAGGAGGCGGCCAAAATCGCCCAGGCTTCGAGGCGTGAAATGCGCACCGAGCTGAAGCCGGATGGGAGCATCGTAACGAACGGAGACCGGGCCACCGAAGAGTTCCTTCGAAAGCAGCTCGCGGCGTTCGAACCGGGTGCCGCAGTCTTCGGCGAGGAGTTCGGATTGGATACGCCAGGGGCCGAATCTCTCTGGGTCGTGGACCCCATCGACGGAACGAGCAACTTCGCATTCGGAAGCCCGCTTTGGGCTGTCAGCGTGGCCCTCGTGCGCAAGGGCGAGATCGTGCTGGGCGCGGCTGCGCTGCCCGACCTAGGAGAGATGTATGTCGCCAAGCAGGGGTGCGGCTCCTACCTGAACGGAGCGCCGCTCCAGCCGATTCCGCCAGGCAAAATCGAGAAGTGGGAGCTCGTAAGCTGCGGTGAAAGCGCGATTCGCCTGCTTGGCGCTGCCCCGCTGCCAGGCAAGATGCGGAACGCAGGCTCGTTCGTGCTCGATGGGCTGTTTGTGGCAGCCCAGCGGCTTCGAGGGCTCATCGGCATGAAGGAGAAGCTGTACGACATAGCGGCTGCGGTGCTCGTATGCCTGGAGCTTGGCGCCGACGTTCGATATGCCGACGGCTCCACGTTCGACATCAGCGCGCTCGAGCGGGGCGCCACAATCCCGAAGCCGTGGCTGATCTTTCCGCTGGACTCGGGCTTCTACATCCGGTAGGCGCCGGTCGCTACTGAATGGTTTGGCCGGCTACCTTCACGTCCAGCACCGTGGTCGTCGGCCCGCGCTTGATGCGCACAGGGATCGACGACCCCACACGCTGACCGAACATCGCTCGCGCAAAATCGACCTGAGAGCTCACCGCCAAGCCATCGATCTCTTGGATGATATCTCCCGGCCGGATCCCCGCGGCATCCGCTGGAGAACCGTTCGACACGCTGATGACGAGCGCTCCGCCGTTCGACGAGTCTTGGCAAAACACTCCCAACGAAGGATGGAGCACCTCATGAGAAGGCGAGCGGAACCCTTCGATGACACGCTTGATCGCTTCCGGCCCCACGGCGTAGGCCACCGTCAGCCGGTCGGGGCCATAAGGCAGCCCGAGGATCCGAGGAGACTTCGGTAGTAGCAGCTTCTTGACCGTCAGGTCGCTCGAAAGGCTCTGCACTGGCTGCGCGCCGCCCGACGGAGCTCCGAAATCCTCGCCCTGCCTTCCCAGCGTCGCGCTCATCGAGCCGACCAGGTCGCCCTCTTCGGAGAAGACCAGAGCGCCGCCCATCGCCGGCGTCGCGCCCTCGAGCCTCAGTTCGCAAAGCGGCAACGCGCGTCGGTACGGTTGAACGACGCCAAAGCGGTTGGCCGAAATCAACTCCGCCCGGATGGGTCCGTTCGGCAGCACCGCCAGCACCATCGAGCCGGGAGCGAGCTTCTCGGTCTCGGTATGGACCGGTCGCATGCCATCGCCACTCCATGGAATCGCCTGCAAAAGCACGAGCTGTGTGGGCCCGTCTCGGCCCAGCACCTTCATCGTCACCGTGCTGCCGTCGGGAAGGTCGGCAGAAATCGCCGAGCCGACCATGGCGCTCCGATGCGCGACGAAGAGGCCGGAGGAATCTATCAGCGCTGCAGGACCGACCGGGCTGCCGCCCACCCGGATGATAGCGATCGACGGCCGCAGACGCGCCCAAGCCGCCTGCTCCCTTGCATTGAGCTGCCCGGGGTGGGAGCCCGCAACCAAGATCCCAATGCTAACCGCCAACGATAACATTGTCGGGTGTGCTTACCTCCGTAGCCTTCTGAGCGCCCGTAGCTGAATCGCGCTGCTGGTCGATCAGAATGATCGGGCCGGCGCTTGGCGGCTTGGCCTGCTCGTGCACAACGACCTGGGTCGAACCCGTCTGAGGGTCGGTCGAAACGTCGGCCGACGTGCCGTCGCTCGAGGGCTTGACACTGAGCGGCACCACGATATTGCCGGCAAAAACGGTGCCGGGCGAGCTGGCCATAGCGTAATACGGGCTCTTCTCAGGGGCCGATCGACGCCGCTCCCGGGCGTGTCGGCGCCAAGCGGCGACTCTGAAATCTTCATTCGGCCGCTCGGCGGCTTGCTTGACCGCCTGCTTCGGCTTGGTAGCAGCCACGGGGGTCTGATGCGGCAAGCGGACGATCAGCGGCACGTCGTTATCTCCGGCGGGCTTCTGCGCGCTCGGCACGTCAAAGTTGGAGACGATTCGCGGGGCGCTCGGAGCCGTCCTCCCGCGCAGCATTATCAGGCCAAACGCAAGCGCGCACGCTACGGGTGGCATCCAAAGCCAACCCCAAACTCCGCCGGGCGTGGATTTCGGCTTGAGACCCTGCTCGAGGATGGCGCTCCGAAGTCGCTCGTTCGAAAGCTGATCTTCCGGAACGTCGCGCAGGCCCCGCAGGCCGCTCGATATTTCGCGATAGGCCGCGACGAGCTTGGCAGCCTCCGGATCGCTCTGCGCACGGGCTTCGAGCTCCGAAGCCTCTTTCGGGTCGAGATCCCCGAAAGCCAGGTCCATAAGGCGCAGTTCCAATTTACGGTTCATCTATTTGTCCTCGCCCAGCAAAGGAGCGATGCGGTCTCGCAGGGCTCGTCGGGCCCGCAGGACGCGCAATTTCGCGCCGCCGATCGTGCATCCGAGGATGCTCGCGATGTCGTGGTAGTCACGTTCTTCGATGTCGCGTAAAACGATCATGGTGCGATGGTGAGCCGGAAGCGCGTTCAAGGCTCTCCTCAGTGCAAGTTTCCTACGCTCAGATTCAAGATTCTGTACGGGGTCGTCGACCTCTCCGAGCGTCATCCACTCGAGGCCGCCCGCAGCTTCCTGCTGCTCCAGGAGAAACCTTCGCTGAGTCATCCTTGCCTGGTCCGTGCAAAGGTTGGTCACGATACGAAGCAGCCAGGTGGTGAACTTGGCTTCATCGCGGTATCGGTGCAAATTCTGATAAGCCCGCACGAATGCTTCCTGAACGATATCTTCGGCATCATCCCGTCGGCCCGTCATCTGGTAGGCGAATCGGTATACGAGAGTGCGATACCGTTCGAAAAGAATTTCGAACGCCGCATACTCCCCATCGCGAGCCCGGCGAACCAGCGCGACATCGGTATCCAATTCCATACGTCCAGTGATGGACGCGTTAAATCCCACTACATTGCTTTCTACCACGGGATGAGCGCTCCGCAGACAAAGTTCTGACGGATCCCGAAGAATGTAGTTTCGGAATGATCGGCGCGTACTCGGCCACAAGTCGCTTTCGCGAGCCTTGCGGTGATTACAGATTCATAGCTCTGCGAGGCTCATCGAGCCTCGCGGAACTTGGTCGGAATTTCCCGCGAGGAGACCGCTTTCAGCTTTCCGTCGACTCGTACTTATCTTTGAGTGCTTGCACGACGGCTGGGTCGGCGAGGGTCGTCGTGTCCCCTAGTGCGCGCCCCTCGGCAACGTCGCGCAGCAGGCGGCGCATGATCTTGCCGCTGCGAGTCTTGGGAAGCTCGGCCGATATGAAGATGTCGTCCGGTCGCGCAAGCGCCCCGATCTTATGGGCGACGTGCCCCTTCAGCTCGTCCACGAGCGTAGGAGTGCTCTCATGGCCCGCGCGCAGAATCACGAACGCGGCGATCGCCTGCCCTTTCAGCTCGTGCGTCCGACCGATCACTGCGGCCTCGGCGACCGCCGGATGATCGACAAGCGCGCTCTCGACCTCCATCGTGGAAATGTTGTGGCCGGCGACGAGCATGATGTCGTCCACGCGGCCCAGCAGCCAGTAGTAGCCGTCGGCGTCCATCTTGGCGCCATCTCCGGGGAAATACTTCCCGGGGAACCGCGACCAATACGTTTTCGCAAACCGCTCCGGGTCGTTCAGAATCCCGCGGGTCATCGAAGGCCAGGGCTTGTCGATCACCAGGTATCCGCCGATCTCTTGGCCGGGCTGCCATGCGGCGGTCAGGTCCTGCCCTTCGTCGTTCAATACCGCGGCCGAGATGCCAGGGAACGGCCTTGTCGCCGATCCCGGCTTCGTGGCGGTGGTGCCGGGCAAAGGCGTGATCATTATCGCGCCGGTCTCCGTTTGCCACCAGGTGTCCACGACCGGGCACCTGCCCTTCCCGATCGTCTGCTGATACCAAATCCATGCCTCGGGGTTGATCGGCTCGCCGACCGAGCCAAGGAGCCGCAGCGACGAGAGATCGCAGCGATCCGGGTACTCGTCTCCCCACTTCATAAACGCGCGAATGGCGGTAGGAGCGGTGTACAGAATCGTGGCGCGGTGCTTTTCCACCAGGCGCCAGAAACGATCCTTGTCCGGCGTATCAGGCGCACCCTCGTACATCAAGACCGTAGTCCCGTTGGCAAGCGGGCCGTAAACGATGTAGCTGTGACCGGTCACCCATCCGCAATCGGCGGTGCAGAAGTGGATGTCGTTCTCCTTCAGATCGAAAACCAGCTTCGAAGTCGCGAGCACGCCGGTCATATAGCCGCCGGTCGTGTGGATGATCCCCTTCGGCTTGCCCGTCGACCCGGACGTGTACAGGATGTACAGCAGGTCTTCGCTCTCCATCGTCTCGCAGGGGCAGTCGGCGCTTTGCTTCGGAACCAGGTCGTGCCACCAGACGTCGCGGCCGGGCTGCATGTTCGCCTTGCCGTCGCCGATTCGATCGAGCACGATCACCTTCTCGACGCTGGGGCAGCCCATGGTCATCGCATCGTCCACGATCTGCTTGAGCGGAATCACTTTGCCGCGCCGCCATCCGCCGTCCGCGGTGATGATGACCTTGGCGGAAGCGTCGTTCGTTCTCTCCTGCAGCGATTCGGCGCTGAACCCTCCGAACACGACGCTATGGGGAGCGCCGATTCGCGCGCAGGCCAGCATCACGATCGCAAGCTCCGGCACCATCGGCATGTACACGCACACCACGTCCCCCTTGCCGATGCCGAGCGACTTCAGAGCATTTGCCGCGCGGCTCACCTCATCCTTCAGCTCTGCGAACGTGTACGTGCGAACATCCCCTGGCTCGCCTTCCCAGATGATCGCGGTTTTGTTCTTCCGCGCGCCTGCGGCATGCCGGTCTACGCAGTTATAAGTCGCGTTGAGTTTGCCGCCGAGGAACCACTTGGCGTTCGGAGCCTTGAACTCGCAAGCCGTGTGCCAGGGCTCGAACCAATCGAGTTGCTTGGCCCACCCTTCCCACCACGCTATCGGATCCTTCGCAGCTTCGTCGTAGATTGCGGGGTCGCCGACGTTCGCTTGGGCGGCGAAAGCGGGTGAAGGCGGAAAGCTTCTCGCTTCCTGAAGCAGGGTTTCGATGGTCTCGGTCGTGGCGTTGGACATCGTCGTTTAATTTTCCTCTCTGAGGCCTAATTCGAGTTTAGCAAAGAACGCCGCGAAGCCACGCTACAATGACCCCATGCAGGCTCGGCTGAGCGAGGATCAGGTGCAGCAATACCGACGCGACGGCTACACGCTATATCGTAAACCAGTATTCCAGGAAGAAGATTTCTCGCGGCTCAAAGCAATCTTCGAAGAGAACCTCGCAGCCCACGGAGAGGACAATCTGGACGTCATTCACTTTCGCGATCCCCGTCTTCTCGAATTCCTGCTCAGCGGCTCGGTGCTCGATCTGGTCGAGCCGCTCGTGGGACCGAATATCGGCCTATGGAGTTCGCACTTCATCTCCAAGTCGCCCAGAGTCGGCAAAGCGACTCCCTGGCACGAAGACTCATCGTACTGGAACGGCCGTGTGAGCACCATGGAAGGGATCTGCACGGTGTGGCTCGCCATGGACCGCGTGTTTCCCGAGAACGGCGCGATGGCCGTCATACCGGGCACCCAGGCGAACGGCTTCTCCGAGTACGTCCCGGTCGAAGACCGCTCGAAAAACATCTTCGGCACCGAGATCCGGCCAGATGCCATCGACGAATCCAAGGCGGTGTACTTCGCCCTCGACCCGAACGAGTGCTCGCTGCATGAAGGGCGAATCATTCACGGCGCGAAGGCCAATACGAGCGAGTTCCGCCGTGCGGGGTACACGATGCGCTACTTCCCGACCACCAGCAAAGTCTTCCCGGAGCGAAATCGGGGCCACAAAATCTGGCTCGCCAGAGGCAAAGACCTCGCCGGCAACCAGTACGAGAACGCTTAGCGCGTTAGCTTGATCGTGGCCTGCGCGGGCGGCGTCCCCTCGGAGAGCACCAGGTTCTTGACATCCGCGTTGAACCCGGCAAGCGCGTAGTTCGTGCTGTCGAGGAGGAATGTCCCGCGCGCCTGCGCAGGCTTGTCCCCCTGGGTGCGCTTGTAGTCGAACTGCACCCTGGCCACCTGACCCGAGCCCAGAGGCTCGAAATCAACCAGCGTATAAGTCGTCTTAAAACCTACGATGTGCAGCTTCGCGTCCCCCTTGACCGTTTTGGTCCACGAGTCGTGCAGCTTCACCGGCTTGTCCGGAACATAGAAATCGGTGATCTGGCTGACGATCGCGGACACGGGATCGTCCCCTTCGGTTGGCAGCTTCGAAATCGGCTCGCCTTTGGCGTTGTAGCTGTCTGTACTGGCGGGCGCATCGGGGAAAGTCCGCTCCGAGCCTTCATAGCTCGCCTTCAGGTTCTTGATGTAGGTCTCCACGGTGTAATCGCCGTTCGCCCGGACATCTGTCACCCTTACATTCAAATCGGAAGTGAACGTCGCGTTCGTCGGAACGAGCACGAGCTCCAGAGCCAACTTGTAGCTCATCACGTCACCCGATTTGGGCTTCCAAATAAGGTCGTAGCTGTCGGCGGCCGCCAGCGCGCCCGAGGCAAGCGCAAGTACGGCGCCGATCATCACGCTCCGCTTCATCGGGCCGCCTTCACCCTCGATATGACTATCGTTGCGTTCGCGGGCTCGGGAAGTCCGGGAATCGGCGCTGCGGTCCACTTGGTTTCCAGCCGGACCAGCGAGCCATCCGCCTTCGATATCCACGCGATCCCATCGCTGCTCTCGGGCCGTTGACCCGCGGTCTCCTTGATGTTGCACTTGAGCTTGATGGCGTCGATTCCGTCCATCTGCTCCTCGCCCAGCACCTTGTAGTCCGCCTTGAAGTCGATGCTGCCGATTTGCGGGTCGCCCTTGATCGTTCGGCTCCATGTGTCGCCGATTGCGACCGGCTTGCCGGGGTCGAGAATAACCGTGAGGTTGTTCATCCGATACGCCTCACCGCCGATGTCCGAGCCCAAGATCGTCGCAACCTCGCCGGTCGGCTTGTAAACGGTGCTCTGCGGCTTTCCGGTCACCGGGATCTGCTGGTCGTTGATCTTCAGGCCCTGCTCAGTCTGCTCGATCGTGAAGTTGCCCGATGCTTCGACCTTCGCGACTCGCTCCAGCGAGGTCATGTCGAACGAGAGGCTCTGGCTGCCGAGCTCGATCGAGCCCTTCATGTCGAAGGTGATCGAATCGCCTTCTTTCGGCACTCGATGAATGTTGATTCCTTGGGCCTGGATCGAGGCGGCTACGGTGGCCGCAACG
>JAICWL010000102.1 GCA_025934835.1 Fimbriimonadaceae bacterium | reverse complement strand
TAGAGTCGTTCATACGGAAAAGGGCGACCACATCAACGTAAGGGTCAACGAGTACGACGGCGAAGACGCCGTCGTACTCGAGCGGCCGGAGGGCCAGCCGACCGACCCCGAACCTGCCGTAGCTCCAAGTCACACCTAGCGATACCCATGGCCAGAAACCTGCTCGGAATCCGACTTCTACAGCGCGAAGACATCGAAGAGCTGCTGGAGATTGCCGGCGATCTCAAGCTCCGAACGCTCGAGGGCCGTGCCGTCCCTCAGATCCACGGGCAGGTACTCGGCATGCTGTTCTTCGAGAACTCCACCCGCACGCGGGTCAGCTTCGAGCAGGCTGCGCACTATCTCGGGATCAAGGTCACCAACTTCGCCACGACCTCGTCCTCGATGGCCAAGGGTGAAACGCTCAAAGACACCATCCTCACCCTTCGATATGAGCGTCTGAATGGGCTCGTCATGCGACACCGGCTCTCGGGTGCGCCAAGCCTTGCCGCCAAATACTTTGGCGGGCCGGTGATCAACGCGGGAGACGGCCAGCATGAGCACCCCACACAGGCGCTCGGAGACGCGCTCACCATCCTTGAGCGCAAGGGCGACCTCGAGGGACTGATCGTCGCCATCGTGGGAGACGTGAAGCATTCGCGCGTGGCACGCTCGAACGCCTGGCTACTCAGCAAAATGGGAGCGGAGGTTCGGTTCGTTGGCCCTCGCACCCTGGTTCCGGAGGCTTCCGGCGCGCTGCCCGGGAAGATCTTCTACGATCTCGCGTCCGGCATCGACGGAGCGGACGTGATCATCTGCCTGCGCCTTCAGCGAGAGCGCATGGAGGAAGGCTTACTCAGCTCGATCGGCGAATACACCTCGATGTATCAGATCAACAAGGACACGCTCCGATACGCAGACTCCGAGTGCCTGGTGATGCACCCTGGACCGCTCAACCGCGGAATCGAAGTCGACGACGTCGCGGCGGATTCCGAACGATCGGCGATCACCTCCCAAATTGAGAACGGCATCTTTGTGAGAATGGCCGCACTGCACTGGGCGTTCCAGGCGGATGAGCCCGCACCCGCCAAAAAGAAGGCAAAGGTCTGACGGAACGATGAGAACACTGCTCAAGAACGGCCGCATTCTCGACCCCTCGCAAGAGATGGACCGCCTCGGCGACGTGCTGATCGAGGACGACCAGATCGTGGAGGTCGGAGATATCTCCGACGGGTCCGACATCGATGAGATCTACGACTGCACCAACCTGTGGATTGCACCCGGTCTCGTAGACCCACACGTGCACTTGCGCGAACCAGGTAGCGAGCACAAGGAAACGATCGTGACCGGCACCCAGGCTGCCGCCGCCGCGGGCTACACCACGATCTGCTGCATGCCGAATACGAATCCGCCATTGGACTCGCCGGCGCTCATCGACTTCATCCTCGATCGCGCGGCGTCCCCGGAGGCGGGAGGCGTCTTCGTAGCCCCGGTCGGAGCGCTCACGAAAGGAATGAAAGGGCACGAGCTGAGCGACCTATCCTCGATGAAGCGCGCCGGCATCGTTGCGGCGAGCGACGAAGAGTTTCCGATCCAGAATTCGCGGGTCATGACCCAGGCCATGGAAACCTGCGTGCAGCTCGACCTGCCGATCATGGCCCACTGCGAGGATGCGAGCCTCACGCACGATGGCTGCATGAACGAGGGCGCCGTGAGCGCGGTTCTCGGGCTCAAAGGGATGCCGCGGTCGGCAGAAGAGATCGCGGTGGTTCGTAACTGCCTGCTCTCGCTGCACACGGGCTGCCAGCTACACATAATGCGGGTCAGCACCTGGGGCGCGGTCGAGATGGTTCGCCAAGCGAAGTTTCTCGGAGCGCCGGTCACATGCGAGATCTGCCCGATGCACTTTACGTTCACCGACGAAGCGATCGGCGACTTCGACACGAGGTTCAAGATCACGCCGCCGCTGCGAACTCAGGTCGATATCGACCTGCTCCTGCAAGCGCTGAACGACGGAACCATCGACTGTATTTCGAGCGACCACTCGCCCCACGCTTCGCATGAGGTAGATGTGCCGTTCGCGGAAGCCCCCTTCGGGAGCGCGCAACTCGAATCCACGGTCGGAGTAACGCTCACGATGCTCACCCATAAAGGCATCATCAGCCCGCTCGAAACCATCCGGAAGCTGAGCACGATGCCCGCCAAGATTCTGCGGCTCGACGCGGGAACGCTCAAGCCGGGCGAGACTCCCGTCGCGCAAGCTTGCGTGATAGACCCTAACTGCGAATGGACTTTCGACCGGAACCGCTCGTTCAGTAAGAGCAAGAACACGCCGTTCCACGGCATGAAGCTGAAGGGCAAGACCATGCTGACCTTCTGTGGCAGCGAGATCTATCGCGACGCGCTCTTCGGAGAGGACAGGTATTCGATTGCGGAATAGGCTCGGTCTACTGGCTTGCCTAACCCTCGCGCTGGGGTGTGCGCTCGCCGGCTGCAAGACCGGCGTTCTGCCCGATCCGAACGACCCTCACGACGTCGGCCAGGTCGCGCCGGATATCCTGCGCCAAAACTTGGAGTCGACCTCCGACAGCCTGAACGACAGGGTCATCAAAGGCGAGATTTCAGATTCTGAACGCCGATCACTGATCGTAAAGCGAGCCAACGAGCTGGTGGCGCATCTCAAGCTCGAGCAGATCGAGCCTGCCAAGGCCTGGGAGTACGCAGAGGTCTACCGGGCGGCGCAGCGTTGGAAGGAGGCCGACGCTCTGCTGGAGCTCGCGGTCAAAAACGCTCCGAGCGAAGACCGACGGGTGAACGATTCTCTTCGGCTGGCGCAGGTGAAGGCCACCGAGGGCAACGTCCCCGAAGCTCTCCGCCTCGCGCGATCGACTTTCGATGCACCCGTGACCGAAAAGGCCCCAATCCTTCCTGCGGTGCTGTACGAAATCGTGCCGGCAGCCAAAGGGAAGGGCCACGACGTGGAGCTCGGCAAGCTTCTGGAAGACGCGATCCAACAGCACCAGCAGGTTATCGTGGACCCGAACACCGATGCCGGCAGAGCCTTCCTCGCTGCGCGACCGCACCACGTTCAGGTCGCGTGGGAAACCGTTTTGGAATTGTTCATTCAGGCTCATCGAACGGACCTCGCCAAAGAAGCCGGCCAAAAGGCTCAAACGATGATGAGCGGCAACGCGCGCGTTTAGCGCTCTCACACGAACTTGGCCAGCCTCACCCGGAGAAGCTCGATAGGAAGCCCCACAACCGTCGACCATGCTCCGTCGATCGACTCGACGAACTCCGAGGCTCCGCCTTGAATTGCGTAGGCGCCGGCTTTGTCCATCGGCTCGCCCGTGGCCACGTACCGCTCGATTTCGTCTTGCGACAGCGGACGAAAGACAACGCGCGTTACCGCGGAGAACACTTCCTCGCCGGCTCCCGGCGCTGCCACGCAAACGCCCGTATACACCTTGTGTTCCCTGCCCGAGAGCCTCTGCAGCATCTCGACGGCCTCATCCGTGCTGCCAGGCTTTCCAAGCTGTTCCGAGTCGTCAAGCGCGACGGTCGTGTCCGCGCCGATCAGGATGGCTTCCGGGCGCATAGGTGCGACCGCGCGTGCCTTTTCAGCGGCCAAAGCCTCGACAAGCTCGGCGGGACTGTACGCTTCTTGAACCGATTCGTCAACTCCGGGGGCCACTACCTCGAACTGCTCGACAACCTGGGCGAGCAGCTCCCTGCGCCGTGGAGACACGCTCGCCAGCACGACTGGATAGCGCAGAGTCAAGGGTCGCATGGGTTTCGGAGGTGACGCTTTTGCCGCGCCTGGCTGCCAATGAGCCAAAATAGGAGGTTCGGTGGTCGCAATGAGAGTTCCGTTCTACGATATTAAAGCCCAATACGACGAGCTGTCGAGCGAGCTCGACGCCGCAGTTCACGACGTGATCTCGGGCGGCGCTTACGTCATGGGCCCGAATCATAACGCGCTCGAGGCGGATCTCGCCAAAAGGCACGGAGTGAAGTACGGAATCGCGGTGAACTCCGGAACGGATGCCCTTCGGATACTGCTCGACGCTTGCGAGATCGGTCCGGGCGACGAGGTGATTACGACCGCCTTCACATTCGTCGCGAGCGTAGAGACGATCGTGGAGACCGGCGCAACCCCGGTATTCGTCGACATCGACCCAGCGACCTTCAACATCGATCCGGCCAAGATAGAGGCTGCTATCACCCCGAGGACGAAGGCACTCATGCCGGTCCATCTTTTTGGCCAACTTGCCGACGTGGACGCAATCTCGGCTATTGCGGATCGTCATTCGCTGATCGTCATCGAGGACGCCGCGCAAGCAGTCGGATGCGAGCACGACGGCAGGCCGGCTGGCAATTTCGGCATCGGCGCTGGACTCAGCTTCTACGTCACCAAGAACCTTGGCGCCGCAGGTGACGCCGGGATGATCCTGACGAACGACGATCTCGTGGCCGAACGCTCGAAGTCTATGCGGGTCCACGGCATGGGGCGCGAGCGCTACTTCTACGACCATTTGGGCTACACGTCCCGAATGGACGAGATCCAAGCCGCGGTACTGCGGGTCAAGCTGCGCAAGCTCGACGAATGGAACGCCAGGCGAGATGCACTCGCGCGAATCTACTTGCAGGAGCTCGCGTCGGCCCCGGTGAGCCTGCCGTCCATCTCCGAAGGGAACAACAGCACATGGCACCAGTTCGCCATTCGCGCCGACCGGCGCGACGACCTGATGCTGTTCTTGAAACAGCGTGGCGTCGATTCGATGATCTACTATCCCGTGCCGATCCACTTCCACGAACCTTATGAGAAGTTCGGCGGGGGACCGGGCTCGCTTCCGGAAACCGAGCGCGCCGCACGCGAATCCTGAATCTGCCGATTCACCCGCACCTTGAGGAGGACCAGGTGCGCTTCGCCGCCTCCCAGATTGCCGAGTTCTGCCGCGTCGCTGTGTGAGTCGTCCGACCCTTTTGGGAGGGAAGCGCCAGGGCGCGGCGTCTATACTACTGCGATGCTCAGCGCGCGTCTGGTGACGGGCCCAAGCATGTTCGATGAGCTGAAGGGCGACTGGCAGGACCTCGTTTCGTGCTCTCCCACAGCTACGCCGTTTCAGACTTGGGAGTGGCACTCGACCTGGTACGAATTCTTCGGCGCAGGCAAGAAGCCTCTCGCTTACGCCCTCTACGAAGGCTCCGACTTGGTTGGGCTGTTTCCCATGGTGCGCGGCCTGGCGCCTTGGCGCACGCTAAGGCCCTCAGGCATCGGGCCGTCCGATTATCTTCATCCGCTCGCTCGAGCGGGGTACGAGAACGCCTTTGCAGAACACCTTTGCGGCGCGACGGACGAAATGACCGACGTCGACCTCCTGGACTTCCACCAACTTCGAGAGAGCCGAGAGCTTCCTGCGGCGCTCGGTGGCGAGCCGCTCGTTCAGGCAACGTGCCTGCTGCTCGATCTGCCAAAAACTTACGACGCCTATCTCGCAATGTTGGGAAAGAGCTTGCGTTACGACGTCCGCAAGCTGGATAAGAACCTGTTCAGCAGCGGGCGCGCGACGATCGAGTCGGTGCCTCCCGAAAATGTGCGGCAGGGGATGGAGGTGCTTTTCGACCAGCATCGCCGACGTTGGCGCAAGCGTGGACTTCCTGGTGCGTTCGTCGGTCGAACCTCGCGGTTCCATCACAAGTGGGCGCAAACCGCTTCCCGAAACGGCTGGCTTTGGCTGAGCGTTCTTCGCGTCGACGGAGGGGCCGTCGGCGCCATTTACGCCATGGCGCTCGCCGATACTTGCTATTACTACCAAGCGGGCTTCGACCCTGCAGCCAGCGCAGTGTCACCCGGCACCCTGCTTGTGGCCCACTCAATCCGCCGAGCGATCGACGAGGGCAAGGCCCATTTCGACTTCATGCGCGGCGACGAGCCGTACAAACGAAGGTGGAAGCCGCAACATGCGCTGCGCAACCTCCGATTCGTCAGACCGTCCGGCCGAATGCGAGGCCGGCTGGCATGTTCGTGGAATATCGCCGGGAGCCAGTTAGAAAGCCGAATTCGCGCTAGACTGGAAGGGCGCGGACTTCTATGAGACGACTCTCGAGCCTGTTCGTTGGAAAAGCCAATGCGTGACGATATTGCCAAATCCGTGGCCGTAGTCGTTCCCGCGTTCAACGAAGAGACGCGGATTGCCAGCGTTTTGCGCGCCTGCAGTGCTTCGAAGCTCGCCGGGGAGATCATCGTGGTCAGCGACGGGTCCCTGGACCGCACCGCAGACGTCGCGAGGAAGTTTCCCGGTGTCCGCGTGATCGAGCTGCGTCGTAACGTGGGAAAGGGGGGCGCCATGGCCGAAGGTGTCCGCGCAACGAAAGCCCAATTCATCGAGTTCCTGGACGCAGACCTGATTGGACTTCGTCCCGAACACGTGGACATGATTATCCGCCCGCTTCTCGACGGCCGGTGCGACATGGCGGTCGGCGTATTTCGAGGCGGCAAAATGTGGAGCGATACCGCCATGCGCATCACGCCCTCCCTTAGCGGGCAGAGGGCCATGAAACGTGAAGTTTTCGAGAGTGTTCCGAATGTCGCGGAGTTGCGGATGGGCGTCGAATATGCACTGACCAACGTCGCAAAACGGAAGCGCCTTCGCGTGCTGAAGGTCGTCCTCCGTGGCGTCAGCAACTGCCACAAGGAAGAGAAGATGGGCTTTGTGGAGGGTCTCAAGGAGCGCACGAAGATGTACGTCGAGATCACGGAAACTGCCATTCGCACGCGGCGAAGACGCCGGATGGTTCGCAAACGGTATCGCTCTTGGTAACGATGCGGTGTAACATTCTTTCGTCGTAAAACCGTCCTAATTCAGAATAGCCGCCATGAAAAGTCAAACCGACCTCATCGTTTCGATCGTCGCCGTTGTCTTCGTCCTGATCTTCGGGGTCGTTTTCTACGTCATCAAGCGCGATGTGCAGGCGCCGGCAGCCCCCGCTCAGGTGAACCTTACAAAGCTCGAGTATCCGGCGGGAACTGTCGATTACTCAGCTAGCTTGGGCGGAGGCACGAACAATGCGATGGGCGGACGCGGTGGCCCTGCGGGCATGATGGGAGGCGCTCCCTTCGGCTCGGGAGGGGCGTTCACGGGTGGACCTCCTCCGGCCGGATTCATGAAGAAGGGCCCTTCGGTCGCAGGCGCGGCAGGCTTCGGTGGGAAATAAGGCGACTAACAGTTTTGTAAGCCAAGCGGCCCGGCGATTCTTCGCCGGGCCGTTTTCCGTATATGGGGTCCGGCGCAGCGAGCACAAAGTACACTCGACACTTCGAGGAAAGCTCCCTTTATGCCCGCCCCTGTCGTGCTGAACGTCGGCTTCTATAACTTCGTCTCGACCGAAAAGATCGTAGCTCTCGTCAGCAGCGAGTCAGCGCCCATGCGGCGTCTGATCCAGAATTTGAGGAAGGAAGGAAACTTGATCGACGCCACCCAGGGCCGGCGTACGAAATCAGTGATCTTCACTACGGGAACGGCGGTGATCGTCTCCGCGATATCCCAGGAAACGCTGGCGCGCCGAATGGGCACCGAAGAGGTGGTAGTAGAGAATGACTGACAAGCCGCAGTCCCGAATATCGAATCTCATCGCCGGTTTGGGAAGAGACATCGGCATCGATCTAGGCACCGCGAACACGCTCGTTCACGTTGGCGGACGAGGCGTTTTGCTGCGCGAGCCGAGTGTCGTGGCGATCAATCAAGACGACGGCAAAGTGCTGGCCGTGGGTGAAGAGGCCAAACGAATGCTCGGCCGGACGCCCAGCCACATCGTGGCCACAAGGCCGCTCCGCGATGGTGTCATTGCAGACTTCGAGCAGACCGAAAAGATGCTTCAGCACTTCATCTCGAAGGTGTCGAACCGGTTCCTGCTGCGGCGCACGGTCGTGGTGGGCATCCCAAGCGGGGCCACCGAGGTTGAAAGGCGAGCCGTTCTCGAAGCGTCGCACAACGCCGGGGCCACCAAAGCGTATGTGGTCGAGGAGCCGATGGCAGCCGCATTCGGTGCAGGGCTGCCAGTCGACGAAGCCAATGCCTCGATCATCGTCGACATTGGAGGCGGCACGACCGAAGTTGCCGTGATTTGCCTGGGCGGAATCGTTAAATCGCATTCGATCCGCATCGCCGGCGACGAGGTGGACGAATGCATCGTGTCACACGTTCGGCGAGCCTACAACATGGCCATAGGCGACAGGACAGCCGAGCAGGTGAAGATCGACGTAGGCAGCGCCGTCCCGCTCCATCAGGAGCTCACGACGACGATCAAAGGCCGCGACCTGATAACGGGTCTGCCGCGGAAGGCAGTCCTCTCCAGCGAGGAAGTCAGAGCTGCGATTCAGGAGCCGCTGAGCGCTATCGTGGAGGCAGTGCGACTCACTCTCGAAGAAACGCCACCTGAGCTTGCCGAAGATGCGATGGAGCGCGGCATCACGGTCACCGGTGGCGGCGCGCTGTTGCGAGGCATCGACAGGCTCATCTCGAAGGAAGCGACGGTTCCGGCCCACCTCGCCAAAGACCCGCTTAGCTCGGTCGTGAACGGCGCGGGCATCATGGTCGAGGCCGTGCATGGCAGCGCCAGGATGCGACGGATGCTCGAGAGGTCCTCACGTCCATAAGGCGGCGTCGATCCTTCGACGGGCTTGTTTTCGTCGCATTATGCGCGCTCGGATTCCTCGCGGGCAGGCTTCAGGAGGCCGCGCGCCAAGCCGGACGAATCGATCCGATCTCTGTGGCGATTCAACGGATGACCAGGCCCCTCGCGGTTTTCGGTGGCCGCGCATCGGACGCCGGGTTCGACCTATTCCGAGGATGGAACCAGGCAGGAAGCTTGGTCGCAGAAAACCGCCGTCTCGCCGAGCAGCAGCTCAGCGCTACGATGTACCGAGAGCAGATTCAGCGGCTGGATGGAGAGGTCGAATCTCTGCGGCGCGCGCTTGGATTTCCAGACCTTCCCGGGAAGCGCCGGGTGCCCGCGCAAGTCATCGGCTTCTTCCCGCGCGACAACCGCATCACGCTGGATGTGGGTGCAAGCTCGGGAGTGGTACGCGGCCAGCCCGTTCAGAATGCAGACGGGCTCGTGGGGCTCGTTCAGACCGTGGGGCCCTCGGAATGCCAGGTGCTACTGCTCACTTCAAGCAGCAGCGTGGTCGGCGCGATCGATTCGAGCAGGAATCCGCCGCCTGCCGGATTGCTGCGGGGGGATAACGGAACCGGCCTTGTGATGACGTTCAAGGATCTGAACGCTCCGGCGCAAAGCGGCGACACGGTAATGACCACGGGCTTCTCCGATCGCATCCCTCGGGGCATCCCGATCGGTCGAATCGTCCAAGTCATCGACGACCCAGACTACGGCAGCCGAAGCGCCACTATCGACCCGTTGGTATCGCTGGGGACTCTTCGCGAAGTATGGGTGATCGAGTAACGATGGCCCGGCCCTGGCTCGTTGCAGTGGTGTGCCTTTGGCTCGCCGCCGGTTGCCAGCAGGGATTACCCGATCGCATAGCCGTCATGGGGGCGCGGCCCGATTTTCTACTCCTTGCCCTTGGAGTCTTGGGCCTCCGCATG
>JAICWL010000121.1 GCA_025934835.1 Fimbriimonadaceae bacterium | reverse complement strand
GCCGCATGGCGTGCTCCAGCTCCTCGACATTTTCGCCGTCGAGCCCAATGAGCGCTTCTACTGCAGCGGGGTGGCACTCGACGAAGAATGCATTGCCGGGCTCGCGCATCTTTCGCCACATATCGCGCTCGATCCACAGGCTGACCGTTTCCTTGCTCGCGATGCGTCCGACGCCTTGGCACATCGGGCAGATCTCAGTGATCTCTTGGGTTACCGACTCGCCGGTGCGCTTTCTCGTTAGCTCGATCAGTCCGAGCGATGAGATGCGCCCGACTCGGGTTCTCGCCCGATCGCGGGCAAGTCCGTTGGTGAAATGCTCGAGAAGCTTCTTACGATCGCCTTCGGACTCCATGTCGATGAAGTCGCAGACGATGATGCCTCCCATGTCGCGAAGGCGTAGCTGCCGCAGAATCTCGTCCGCGGCTTCCAGATTTGCCTTCAGGATCGTGTCATTCAGCGAAGTAGAACCTACGTGCTTGCCGGTGTTGACGTCGATGGCGGTGAGAGCCTCCATCTCGTCGACGACGAGCGAGCCGCCCGAGCGCAGGGGCACCTTATGCTGCATGATCCGCTCGAGCTCCTTCTCGATGCCGTAGGAGTCGAAGATCGGCACGTCACGGTCGTAAAGCTGGATCTTGTCCTTCATGGACGGCGCGACCATGTTCGCCACGACGTGCACTTTCTCGAACTCGTCGGGATCGTCGATGACCATGCGGCTGATGCCTTCACCGAGCATGTCGCGGACGGTGCGGAACAGGAGCGTTTGATCCTTGTGGACACAGGCGGGCGCCCGCATCTTCTTGGCGGTTTTGAGAACGTCTCCCCACAAGCCCTGAAGGAACATGACGTCCTGCTTCAGCTCGGCTTCGGTGCGCCCCTCGCACTCGGTTCGGAGGATTAGGCCGAAGCCGTCGGGAATAATCCGGTCTCCGATCCGGCGCAGTCTTTCGCGCTCGGATCTGTCCTCGATCTTGCGGCTGACGCCGACGCTGCCGGCCTCGGGCATGAGCACGACGTACCGGCCCGGGAGCGCGATTCTCGTGCTTACGCGGGCGCCCTTCGTGCCGCGCGGGCCCTTCGTGACCTGCACCATGATCTGTTGGCCAGGCTTAAGGAGGTCTTTGATTTTCCGGCGGCGGAGCTCACTCCGCTTGATAGAGGCGGGCGAATTGTCCCCGTTGTCCTCGGGAACGATGTCGGCCACATATAGAAACGCGTTGCGCTCGAGGCCGATGTCGACAAATGCTGCATCCATGCCGGGCAGCACATTCTGCACAATGCCCTTGAATATCGAGCCGACGACTCGCTCTTCACGCTCGACGCGATATTCCATGAGCAGCCCATCCTCGAGGAGGGCTATTCTGGTCTCGCGGTTCGAGACATTGACGATCAATTCGTGGTTGCGTCCCAAGCCTCTTTGATCGGACGCTGTTTCTTTGGCCTGGCGCGGCTTTCGTGCTCGCGCGGTTCTAGTGGTTGCCATTACGGTAAAAGCGGTCAGCTATGCCAGTGTACCGGCCCGACGCGGGCCGGTACACCTTATTGGGCCCGGGGGCTAATGCGCGCTGAGGCAGCTAGCCTCGAACGCCTTCACGTCGTCGTGAAGCTTCTTACGTGAGGTCTTTTCGATGTACATCATGTGCCCGGCCGGATAGTACTGGAAACTGACGCGCGAGCGGCTTTCGGGATCGAGCCCCATGTGGTTGACGGTGTAGATCGTCGCGTTCAGGGGGCAGGCAAGATCGAAGTAGCCGCAGCAGTACAGAACATGGAAATGCGGGTTCCTGGCGAGCACGTGCCGCAAGTCCGATGCCGTCTCCGAATATCCGCCCTGAGCTTCAGTCCAGGGGTAGACATTTCCGAAGGCAAGGTATCGCATCTGGGTCTTGACCTTCAGGTCACGGTCGAGATAGTCGTTCAGAGCGGTCGTGAACGGCGCGGTCGTGGCATCGTCACTTGGATCGCCATCGCCCCGGTCGCCGATCGTGAGCTCCTCTCGGCCCGTGAGCCTTCCGTCGTATCTGCCGATGGTGAGAGCCTGGTCGCGCAGCAGCTCACGGAAGAAGGAGGACTCGCGGATACGCAGATTCGCGCCGAGACAATACTGCTTGCTGAGGCCAAGATACTCCGATAGCTTCGCTGCTACATGGTCCTTTTCTTGGGGTGTAAGGCTGTCACCGCGCTCAAGAGCGTTTGCGTACTCCTTGTCTATCCAATCTTGGGTCTCTTTGACAACCTGCGGTGCGGATTTGAATCGAGGCGCCAACTTGTGGTGATACCAGGCGCACGCAGCCATGGACGGCAGGAACCCGATGTAGGTTGTGTCGTTCCCCCGCATTCCGTCAAGCGTTAGTAAGTTGCTGGTGCCTGAAATACTTACAAAGCCGCTGACGGCGATTCCCGAGCGGAAGAGGCTAGCGCTTAGCCCCGAACCTCGGATGCCGCCATAGCTCTCGCCTGCTATGAAAAGCGGAGATGACCAACGGTGATGCACTCCGAGCCAGTCGCGCACAAAGTTCGTGAACGCGGCGATATCCGGTGTTAAGCCGAAGTATTTCGAAGCCAGGTCGGGCCGCATGATGCGGCTCAGGCCGGTGCCTGGGGCGTCGATCAGCACCACGTCGCTGAAGTCGAGCCATGTGTCCGGGTTATCGACGGGCGCGTAGGGTGGTGTGGGGAGCGTGCCGTCGTCGTTCATCGGCGCACGCTTCGGGCCGAGCGCGCCCATATGCAGCCACATCGTGGCGCTGCCCGGGCCGCCATTGAATGCGAACGTGACGGGTCGGTGGGAGGGATCCGCTCCGTCCTTAGTGTAAGCGACGTAGAACATGCGGCATTCGACGTCGCCGGCATCGTTCCTAAGGGGTATCTGAGCTGCGGTAGCCGTGTAGTCGACGGGTCCGGATGGAAGAATTGCCGTGTGGTGGGTGACCGAAGTGGGCACCTCGTAATTGGGTGTTTCACCGGCCGGCGTGGGGAGTGGAGTCTGTGTCTGCTCCGTTCGGCGCTGAGAGAACTGCCTTCCGGCCTGTCCGGGCGGCGGCGGTCCCTGCAGTCCCAAACTGAGGGCGATAACGAGGGGAATGATGGCCATCACTCAGCGATATACCTTAGAGGCAATCCGAGGGGCACATCCGAGGGCGGCTTGCTATGAGAGTGCATCGACAAGCTTGCTTAAGAAGTACTCGCAGTCGGTTACGAGCCCGATCGCCTGGTGAGTGCCTCGGTCCGTAAGCTTGATCACCGTGTCGGCGTCGCTGTCGACACAATACGTTTTGACGGTTGCGGGCAGAATGTTGCCGGTGGCGACGCTGTGCAGGGTAGTGGCCACCATCAAACAGACTCCGATATTGTCGATGTGACGCCTCATTTCATCTTGCGCCTTCACAACGTCCCTGATCACATCCGGCAATGGGCCATCGTCGCGGATCGAGCCGGCAAGGACGAACGGCGTGCCGGTCTTGATGCATGCGAACATGGTGCCGCCCGTCAGCAGGCCCTGGTCTACGGCCTTCCGGATGCTGCCGGCGCGCCGGACGCGATTGATCGCCCGGAGGTGGTGGGTGTGCCCGTGGGCGCTGCTACCTCCGGTCTCCACATTCACGCCGAGAGAGGTGCCCAGCATATTCGCCTCGATGTCGTGTGCCGCGAGTGCGTTTCCGGCGAATAAGATATCGATCCAGCCGCGCTCGATGAGCTTCGCGAGCAGGGGAGAGCTTCCGCTGTGAACGATGGCCGGACCGCCGACGAAAAGCACCTGTTTGCCCTCTTCATGCGCCCGGCGAATTGCGGCGGCCGCATGAGCGATCATTCGGCCCTTCGGCCGCTCACTGCTCACCTCGTTGCTCATGAAGCGGAACTCCTGCTCATCTCGCTGTTCCTCTTCCGCGGGGATGACCTCGATGCCGTTGTAGCCGACGACGAGCTTGTCTCCGCGGCGCACCTGATGCATCGGGCAAGTTTCCGCTCGCCAATTACCGGCATCTTTCCAAACCCTGATGCCGCAATCCATTTCGATCTTCTCGACCTCGATCCATTGGCCCTCGATCAGGACCTGGGTTGAAAAGTTCGTGGTGGAGTAGAACCCCTCCGGCAGGACGCCGTCCATCTCGGCTTCGGCGAGCGTGGCCTCGTCGATGTTGAACGTCGCGCCGTACTCGGCGCATGCCTGAAGGGCGAGGCGCATCGTTTCGAAATCGGGGGCGGTGAGGGTCAGCTCGACGATCGAGGGCTCGTCGCTGAATTCACCCACTTTGAATTTGCGCGTATGGAACCGGATGCCCCGCTGATTCAGGATATCGAGGACTCGGCTGAGCGTGTTCTGATCGAGCAAGTCTCCGGTCAGGCTGAGGCGCTCCGTTACCATGCCGGAATTGTACTGGCCCGTGGACGTAGAATCGGCCATGCGATTTGGAGCGCCGCTTTACGAACAGTATTCCGGCCCGGGAGGATGGGTCGAGGCCATGCGACGGCGCAATTTCTCGACAGGTTATTGTCCGGCGCCGATGGACGCGGATGACGCGGAAGTGGCAGCATATGCCGAGGCGGCACGCCAGGCGGACATCGTCATCGCGGAGGTCGGGATCTGGAATAATCCGCTTCATTCCGACGATGCCGAGCGCAAGGCGGCAATCGAAATGTGCAAACGCGCCCTGGATCTAGCCGACCGTATCGGCGCCCGGTGCGCCGTGAATCTTGGAGGCACGCCGAATCCGGAGCGCAACTGCCCGGACCCGCGAAATCTCACCGAGGACACGCTCGGCGCGATCGTGGACACCGTACGCGAGGTTCTCAGGGCTGTGAAGCCGCTGACGGCCCGTTATGCGATCGAGACGATGCCGTGGATGTGGCCCGATTCTGCCGATGCGGCGCTCAAGCTCGTGGACGCCATCGACGAACCTATGTTCGGCATCCACTTCGACCCGGTGAATCTTATGACGAGCCCTCGCGCGCTCTTTTGTTCCGGAGGGATAGTCCGGGATTTTATCGATCGGCTGGGCCCGCATATCGCCGCAGTGCACGTCAAGGATGCCGTGGTGGAGAACCGTTTGACCGTGCATATCGAGGAAGTGAGGCTTGGACTCGGATCGTTCGACCTCGGCGCCCTGATCGAGGCCTCCAGGGGTTTGGGCCCCGATACTCCGTTTCTTCTGGAGCACTTGGGATCGGAGGCCGACTACCGGCTTGCCGAGGAGCACTTCCGAGGCGTAGCCGCTAGCTTGCAGCCGGTACGAAATCCTTGATATTCCACTTGAGAGATCGGATCCCTTTCCACTCGTCGACGTTCGCTTGAAAGATCAAATCGGTTCGGTAGGGCAGGGGAAGGTTTTGGAACCGGGCTCCCATGTTGAAGCCGATTCCGTCGAGCATCAATCCTTCGTTCTGGCGCAGTTTGAGTTGGACGTGCTCGGGATTCCGGGTCGGCCGTATGCTCATAACCGAAACGTTGCGCGCGAGGAACGTCGGCGCCGGATTCTCGATGCCGAACGGCTCCATGAGCGAGATGGACTCCGCAACCGAAAGCGGCAGCTCGTCCGAACCGACTTCCAAGTCCGCGCGAACGGTCGGTATGAAATCGTCGGGAGTCAGCACTCGGTCGGCATAGTCGTTGAGCGCGGCTGAGACCCGCTCGAGATTATCCTCGCTAAAGGAGCATCCGGCGGCCATGGCGTGGCCGCCACCGGACACGAAGAGGTCGGAGTGAGCGTGGATCGCTTCCGCGAGGTGGAATTTGGCGATGGACCTCGCCGAACCCTTGTAAATGCGCGTGTTGGGGTCGAAAGCTAGAACGAAGGCTGGGCGGCTGAACTGCTCGACGAGCCTGCCGGCGACGATACCGACGAGTCCCGCGTGCCAGCCTTCGCTGCCGACCACGATCACGCCTTTCGCGGCCAGGTCTTTCGCGACGACCATCTCGACGGCTTCGTCGACGATGCGCTGCTGCTCTTTGCGTCGAGCGTCGTTGACTTGCTCGATTTGGTGGGCGAGCTCGCCGGCTTCGTGGTCGTCCGACGTAAGCAACAGGCGCAGGGCGAGCGCCGCGTCGTCGACGCGGCCGGCTGCATTCAGTCGGGGCCCCAAGCCGAAGCTAACATTGAAAGCCTTGAGCGGCTTGCCCTGCGTCGGGTCGAGCTTCGCCTCGCGCATGAGTGCCTGGAGGCCGACCTTCTTGGTCTCCGAGAGGCGCTCCAGACCGTGCCGCGCGATGATGCGGTTCTCTCCGACGAGCGGCATCACGTCGGCGATTGTTCCTAGTGCGGCAAGGTCGAAAAAAGCGCGGTAGTAGCCTTCGGCGTTGTGCGATTCCCGGTAGGAAAGAGCTGCTCCCGATGGACTGCGCTGTCCCAGGCGCCGTAGGGCGCTGG
>JAICWL010000161.1 GCA_025934835.1 Fimbriimonadaceae bacterium | reverse complement strand
GGGGGCTCGGACGCCGGTCCCACAGGCTTCCTCGAGGGCTGCGGGTCCGCTTCGGCGTAGGGGGTCTCCTCCGCCGCCGCTGATGGCTCCTGGAGCGATGTCCTGCAAATCCACTCCTCGTTGGCTGCCATGATGAACGCCGCCGCGCACTGTGTATGTCTTCGCGCAAAACTGGGGATCTGCAAACCCAGTGCTTCGGGACACTTGGCCACACAAAAAGGGCGAAATGGAAACTTCGGTGTTCGTTGCCAGTCGCTGATCGCGGCTTTATTTTCTGCCGTGAAAGAATACGCCGTTGCGTTCGTGGCCGATTACTGAGTACAGGTTTCTAGATGGATTGGCCGGCTCGGAAACAAACGTGAAACCTGCTTCGTTGGACGACCACTCGATCGTTGCGCCCGTTCGAACATACTGCCCAGTGAAGTCCTCATCTTCGTTAGTGACGATCGCCCGCTCGATGATCCCACTCCATTCGATATCAAACGAGACCGTCGCTGGTACGGGACTGATCGCCGGTACGGGTGGGTTCGCCAGCCCGTTTCCGCCGGTCAGCGCATTGGCAAGATCGTGGAAATCCATAACAGGCACGTCGCTCATTCGCAACGAAGCTGTACCCCCTCCTGGGTCGACTTGCACAACGTCCCGCGGAGCGGAAATCAGCCAAAACAGACCGTTCGCAGCTATCCCCGGATTGTAATCATGAATTTGCTCTGGTAAGTTCGCCGATCCGACCGGACCGGTGTAAATGTCCAGTCAAATGAAAACGAAAGTACCCTCATGATGCGTGTCGCCTTCGCCCACAAACTCACCTTGCATGAATCCCATATCAGCGCGAAAAGCGAGCGGTTGAGTGAATCCGGTCCCTGTGCCTGCCCCACGGATCTGGGTATCGCCAATGACGCCGTTGAAATTGGTTATCTCCGATGGATCATTGATTTGGCTCAGCGGTACCGGCGTGCTGGGCAGCGGGAAGTGATGGACAAGAATGCCGAGGGGCGTCGCGCCTCCGGGAATCGGCTTCGGTTCCGCCGTACCCGGTTGACCATTCGCCCGTTGCGGCGTCCACAATCCCGAAGTTAAAGCCAGTCCGGCGGCGCTTGCGGTACTTTGAAGGAAAGTACGTCGCCTCACGCCATCGCCACTGTAACGGTGAAAACGCTGGAAATGTTGAGCAATCTCCTTGCGGATAAGCCCTTGTGTTTTCCCTTTCATGGCCTACCCTCCTTTGTGAGGAATTCTGGAAGATTCATCGTCCCTTGTCAAGGCATTTTGCGGACCTGCGTAATCGACCTGCTTGATTGCTACTCGTAGGCGCGCTTCGGATTTATGCCTTGTTAACACTGACAGGATCGATTCGCCAGCGACAAGTTGCTGTCCCTATGGCCACAGACGGCCACACAAATCGGCCCCCCGAAAGTTCGCTCATTCCGAGCGTGTACTGTCCAAAGCTTGCGAGCCGCGCAGGAAAGCTTGCGAGCCACGCGCGCAACAGAATGCAACGCTAAACGCCCCCCCGAGAACTTGGTCGCGAGAACTCGGAAAGCCCGCGCTACAGAACGCTACACAAAATGCCCCCCAGAAAACTTCGGTGTTCGTTTGCCAGTCGCAAGCCGCGGGTTTGCCGGCGGCGCGCCAAGCGCGGGCGCGACGTGAACGCGGTGCCGCGCCGGTCGCAGTTCTTCAGGTTTCAATCCACGCACCGCGTGCGCCGTAGCGCTTCAGTTCCGGCCGGCGCGCGTGCTCGATCCCTCTTCTGCAGACGTTATGTCGTCCGCGGCCTCGTTAGGCTTCCTTCCGGCTTCCGCCAACGGGCCCCCGAAAACTTGGTCGGTAACGGCACACGGTGACCGAGAGACGCCGATCCGGTCGGCGGGGAGTGACATGTTCCACGTCAGCTGCGGCCGCCGGTCGTCATCTTTCACGTGGACCATCACTCTCCCGCAAGGTACCCAGAAGATTTTCCATCTTCCGAACGATCACCGCAGGCCTGACTTCCAAAACCTGCGCCAGTTCACGAATGCGCGAATCGTCGGGCTTGATCAGAGAAGATGGCAAGGGAATGCCTGAATTCCAAAACATGAAGACCTGGACGGGCCGCTTCGGGCACACCGCCCTGCGTTCGTTTACCGACGACGCCGGCCATTTCTGGTTGGAGCAGAATGCGGCGAAGGTCTCGAAGTGGGCGAAGCTCGCACGCGAAGGTCATGAAGTGGCTTGGGAGTTCGATGGACCTGGCGGCGCATATACCGGCCGTTTGTTGATAGACGGTGAGATTTTCACGCCCAGAGAGGCAATAAACCGGTTTTTCCAGCAGTCGGAAACGGAACGCCATGCGCAAACGTGATACGGCGGGAGCGGAAAAGCGCCGCGCTTCGTTTATCGCACCAATGCTCTTGCAAAGATCCGCGAAACTACCTGAGGGCGAGGCGTGGCTGATCGAACTCAAGTTCGACGGCTACAGGGCCATCGCTTTTAAAACCGGAGGCAAGGTTCATCTTCGATCACGCAATGACAAGGATTTCAATGGTCGATATCCCGCCATCGTGAAGGGCCTTTCCAACATGCCCGATGAAACGGTACTCGACGGCGAGATCGTTGCCCTCGACCGATCGGGACGCCCCTCGTTCAACGTGTTGCAGAATTATGGCTCGTCGGACGCGCCGATTTTTTACTACGTTTTCGATTTGCTGGTGCTTGCCGGCAGCGACGTGATGACCGAGACTCTCGACAAGCGCCGCCACCTGCTGGACACGAAGGTTTTGCCCAGACTCGTCGAGCCGATCCGGCAATCGCCCGAACTCAAAGGTCATATGACGGATTTGGTTCGTTCCGTCAAGACGCAGGGGCTTGAAGGGCTCATCGCCAAACGGCGCAACAGCTCGTACGAGACCGGCGAACGCTCAGGCGCGTGGCAGAAGATGCGCATCAATCAGGGCCAGGAATTTGTGATTGGCGGATACACGATCGGTGGCGCGACGTTCGATGCCCTGGTGTTCGGGTACTACGAAGGAAAAGATCTCATCTACGCTGCCCGGACGCGAAACGGATTTACGCCGAAACTCAGGGCCGAACTGCTGATCAAATTCAAGCCTCTGGAAATTTCCGACTGCCCGTTTTCGAATTTGCCGGAGAAGCGCTCGGGACGATGCGGTGCCGAATTAACGGCCGCCAAAATGGCGGATTGCCGGTGGCTTAAACCGACTCTCGTGGGCCAGTTCGAATT
>JAICWL010000007.1 GCA_025934835.1 Fimbriimonadaceae bacterium | reverse complement strand
TATCGGCAGCACGACCGGCTGAGCCGGCACGAGCAGCGAATCGAGAGCCTCGAGGCTTCGTTCGAAGCGGCGACCGCCGACCGGGACGCCATTCGGAGCTTCATGGCCCGCATGGATGAGCGCTGGGATTGGATTCGGCGCTCGCTGGAAGACCTCGCGGCTCGACGCCGCTGAGCCCTTTCGCTGGGAGGGCAGCATTGAAACCTCACTTCATCACGATCGCCGTCTCGGCGATCGCATTCTTGGGCGCGATGGCTTTGGCCGGCGCGCTCGTTTTGTCGGCGCTGGGCAGGCAGGCGCCGAGCGAAATCACAAACATCGCAGCAGGGGCGCTTGCCGCGCTCGCCGCGATATTGCCTGGCATCGCCTCGAAGGAGGACCGCCCTTGAAGGGCATCAAGCTTATGAACATCCTTTCCAAACTCATCGCATTGATCGGTATCGACGCCTTGCTTCCCATCATCGAGGAGACGGCGATCGACCGGCTCGCAACGGAAGACCGGGAGTTCGTCGCTCGAACGGTAGAGCTTCCAGAATCTGTGATCGACGCCGTCGTGGCCAAGACGAAGGCGGACAAGGCCGCTGTGATGGCGGCAAGGGCCAAGCTGGGCGAGGCTTGGGCCGACTTCGTGATTTCGTTCCGCCCGGTCGACGGGTAGTCCGTGCCCGGGCGGGTCTTGGGCTTTCCGGAGTATCTGCGCGCCACGCTCCCGAAGCACTGGTCGGCCGATGTGCCCCACATCAACCTGATCGCCGAGCACTTGGACGCGGTGCACCGCGGGGAGGTCGACCGGCTCGCGATCCACATGCCGCCACGGCATGCGAAGACCGAGACGGTCAGCGTACGATTCGGCCCGTTTTGCCTTCAGTGCGATCCCACGGAGAACGTGCTCATCACCGGCTACAACGAGCGGTTCGCTCGCAGGTTGGGCCGCAGGGCGCGGAATGTGTTTACGGGCCGGACGGACCTCGACCGGTCGAAGACGGCCTCGGACGAATGGGCGACGAAGGAGGGCGGCGTGCTGATGGCCCGTGGCGTGGGCTCGCCGCCGACCGGCGTCGGCTTCCGGCGAATCATCATCGACGATCCGATCCGTCGGCGCGAGGATGCGGACAGCGCAGTGTATCGCGAGAAGGTATGGGACTGGTACACGGACGACCTGTATACGCGTCTCGAACCTGGCGGCGCGATCGTGCTGGTCATGACTCGCTGGCACGAGGACGACCTCGGGTTTCGGGCTATCGAAAGCGAGTCGAACCGTTGGACCGTGCTGCGTTTGCCGGCGATCGCCGAGCCGGGCGACCCGCTTGGGAGGCCGGAAGGCGCGCCGCTTTGGCCCGAGAGGTTCTCATCCGAGGCTTTGGCACGCATCCGAGAGGTGATGGCGCGCAACGGAGGAGAGCGCGGCTGGCAGGCGCTTTATCAGCAGAATCCGACCCCCAGAGAGGGCTCGCTCTTCCTGGTGGGGCGGCTCGAGCCGGTGGACGCGCGGCCGGGCGGCCTGCCTTCTTGCCGGGCTTGGGACTTGGCAGCGACGAGCGATGCCGGAGACTGGACCGCGGGGGTTCGCATCGACGGGCCAGATTCGGCGGGCATTTGGTACGTCGAGCCGCTACGGTTTCGGCACGAGCCTGCGCAGCGCAACGCGAGAATCCTGGAGACGGCGCAAGCGGACGGAGTATCGACGGCCATTCGCGTGCCGATCGACCCAGGCGCCGCGGGCAAGGAGGCGGCGCAGGCCATGGTGCGGCTGCTGTCCGGATTCAACGTGCGTGCGAAGCGGGTGACCGGGAGCAAGGTCTCGCGGGCAGAGCCTTTCGCCGCGCAATTGAATGCCGGCAACGTGCGACTTGTGCGCAACGAATTCTCGACTGCGTACCTGGAGGAGTTGCGTCAGGCGCCGGGCGGCGCATTCGACGACTTCGTCGACGCCACGGCGGACGCCTTTAATGAGCTTGCGCCCGGCTCTTGGAGCTGGACGTGGTGATGCGAATATGACACCGATCCAAATTCTTTTATCGACGCTCGCCGGCGGAGCAGGGCTGTTCTTATGCGCCCTGCTTTGGCTGGCGTTCGACTTTATCCGTTGCTGGTATCTCGGCGCGACTAGGGGTGGTCGTACCCCTTGACCCCGCGCACCCAGATGTTTCGGAACTTGACGAGATCGCCATGGTCCTGCAGCTCGATCGGACCGGTTGGAGCGTGGGGGCTGTAGTTCGCCAGTACGCGGTGCTGGGTCGGGCCCTGGAGCTCGACCGCGTGGTGAAGCACCACGTTGTTGAAGAGCACGGTGACTTTGGCCGGAATCGCGACCGTGTAGCCGTCGAACCTCGGCGCCTGCCAAATAATGTCGTAGGTGTTCCACTCGCCGGGAGCGCGCATCGCGTTCACCAGCGGGGGATATTGGCCATAGATGCTGCCGACGGTGCCGTCCGGATAGGTCGGGTTGTTGTAATTGTCCAGCACCTGGACTTCGTACAGGCCCATGAGGAAGATGCCGCTATTGCCGCGCCCCTGCCCCTCGCCCTTGATCGTGGTCGGGCTGGCCATTTCGACGTGGAGCTGAAGGTCTCCAAATTTCAGCTTGGTGCGGATGTTTCCCGTACCGGGCACGACTTCCATCGTTCCGTTTTCAACCTTCCATCCGGCGGGGCCGGTGCGATGGGCGGCCTCCCATTGCGAGAGATCCTTTCCATCGAAGAGCGAGATCGCGTCGCTCGGCGGGCCTCCGGCATTTCCGGGGGTAACGACCGGAGGCTGCATCCGGTCGCCGTCGTGAACGTGCCATCGCGTGCCGGGCACGATGGGCGTGTCGTTATAACCTAATCCACTGGACATTTCGGCCTGAAGTCTACGCTATGCGCGCGGGCCGGAAGGGATTGTTTTTGCGCGGCCGGAGGGCCGCGATAGGAGGAATCGGCGCTTGAGCCAATGGCATGCAAAACTGATGAGCGCGGTTCGGCGCGGGGCTGCTTTGCCCATTTACGGGCCGGGCGGGACCTACCGATCATCGCGTGTGCAGCGGATCTTGCTGAGCGGATCGGACTACGATTACGCATCCGAGGCCGGCCCGCTCTACGATAACGGCGTCGTGCTCCCGGCGATCAACTGGAAGGCGAACGCGACCTCCGAGGCGGAGCTGATGCTCGAGGAGCGGACAGCTGTCGGCTGGACGAGAGTTGCGGACCACGAGGTGTTGCGGGCGCTACAGTCGCCGAACGAGTACTACGACGGCGACGCGATGTGGCGGGGAGTTCAGCTTTCGTGGGATGTCCGCGGTCAGGCGTTCCTCATCAAACGACGAGACCGTTTGGGCCGGGTCGCCGGCTTCTACTGGTGTCCGCATTTCCAAATGAGGCCGATGGCGAACAAGGGGAACGACTCCGGCGCCAAGCTGGTGACCCACTACGAATACACGCCGTTCGGCGGCAGCCCGCAGGATTTGGATGTGCGAGACGTGGCGCACTTGCGGTACGGCATAGACCCGCGCGATCCGTCGAGCGGCCTGTCGCCGCTGGCGGCGACCCTGCGCGAAGTGTGCAGCGACAACGAGGCTTCTACCTGGTTGGCGGCGCTGCTTCGGCAGGGTGCCACGCCGGGCGCGATATTGGTGCCCCGCGTGGACGCCCAGGCGCCGACCGCAGAGCAGCGCAAACGGCTGAAGGATCTTTGGAACAGCTTCGTGCGTGATAGGCGGGGCGAGGCGTTCATGGCGCCGCTTCCTTTGGACGTGGTGACTCCGACGTTTAGCCCGCAACAGATGGAGATCGGCAAGCTTCGGGAGGTTCCGACGGCTCGAATCTGCGCAGCCCTGGGTTTGGACCCGATGGTGCTTGGTCTTCCAAGCGAGAACAAGACTTATCGAAACTACGAGCAGGCGGCGGATGCGGCCGGGAAGCGGACGATCTTGCCCACCCTGAGGAGTTGGGCCGCGCAGTTGGGGCGGCAGGTTCTAATGGACTTCGGCTTGGACCCGGCAAGGTACCGGCTGAGATGGGATACCCGAGGGGTGTCCTGGCTTCAGGACGAGGCTGACGCGCTGCACGCCCGCGTGCGTGAAGATTTCCGGTGCGGCTTGATCGATCGCGGCATGGCCAAACTGCAAATCGGCCTTGAACCCTCCGAAGAGGATCAAGGCCGATATTACATCTCCCAGTGAGCGTTCGCCTATGCCTTGCGGCGCGAGCGGCGAAGGAACAGGCCACCCGCGAGAATGCCGAACGGGAGGATCGATGCAGGCTCGGGTACCGGTACTCGGTCGTAGCCGATGACGTCCATGACTCTGGCGTCGGTTTCAGTGAAGTTCACTTGCTGGCCGAAGTCGAGGAACGCATTGCACGCGTCGAGGGAAGCGTTATCCCAGTCGGCAGCGTCTCCGCCATTAGCGTCGGCGTTGTTGAAGCCGCGGAGATTCGTGGCCCCGCCGTTGATCGAGAAGTAATTGCCGCCGCCGGTGTTCAGGCCCCGGGTTCCAGGCGCCGAGAACCGCGTGAGGTCATAGATGTCGTCGTTGTTCAACGCTCCGAGGGCGGCGATGCGCCCCATGACCTCGCTGATTTCGTGCTGGGCGACGCCGATGAAGTCAAACGTGCCTCCGACCGCTCGATTGTTCGGATCGAACGTATAGTTCCAACCAGCGCCGAAGGTGACAGTGCCGTCGGTGACGTTGTCGTCGGCAATGCCGCCGATCGCCTTGGCCTGCGCCCGAGTCACGAAGAAGAGGCGATCCGGGATCGCCGAAGTGTAGTCGTCGACCAAAGCGGTGGCGTCATCCAGCGATTTGGCGTCGGCTACGAGTAGCGGCCGGAGCGTCGAATTGAAGCTCTGGTTCGTAAGCACCGGAGTGTTGCTCTGACCGAGCGTTCCGGTTCCCGGTGCGAGCTTTACGAGAATATTGACGTGGATCGAGTCCGTGTAAAGACCTGCGATCTGATTCGCCGCGTAATTGAATGCGCTCTCGATGCTGGCCGAGCGAGAATCATTCGTGACGCTGGCGTCGTACGTCGGGACGATGGTCAGGGCCGCGCCCGCAAAGCTGGTGAGCCCCAAGCTTACAACTGAAAGAAAAGCAAGTCTATTGTGCAATCAGATCCTCCTCTCGGTATGCCCCGCAAATGCGGGGACACTTCAATAACCTTTGCCATTATGGAAGCGAACGGCGGCGCGGGATTACCGGTTGTTCCTTTAGCTTCCCAAACCTAGCAAACTTGCTGTAACCACACTGGGTCACAGCCTGCAAGAGATGCTTGAATACTAGCATATCGCATGGCTGCAGTTTGAGCTAGGAGTTACCCAGCACGATTCTCCATATCACCTGGGTTTCGGGGAGATCGTAGGCGTGCGCGTTCACACTTCCGACCGAGCAACCCATGGCGCGGTAGAACCTGCACGCGGCAACGTTCACATCTTGGGTCTCGATTTTCATTTCCCTGCAGCCGCGGTCTTCTGCCCATCGTTTGGCGGCATTGAATAGCGCCGCGCCGACCCCTTTGCGTTGCGCTTCGGCGCGCACCCGGATGTCTACGAGGACCGCGATATCCGTTCTGCCTTCGAGCATGTCGAACCCCGGGCAATTCCAGGCGACGAGCGCGCCCCCAAGCCCAATCGGCCCTTCCACGGCTCGGAACGCTGCCCAATCCGTTGTGTCGAACCTTCGAGGGTATGAGACGACAGGTTCGAGCTCGTCGTAATCCTTCGTTCTTCCGGGCTCTGGCAGCTCGACGAACCTGTCCTGTTCCAGGGCGCAGGCGTCCAGGCGCGACTCGATCTCGACGAGCGATGGGATCTCAGCGTACTTGCTCAGATCGAAGGCCGGCTCCTGCAGGATCGTCATCCGTCTTCGGCGAGGTTACGCCATTTCTTCGATGAAACCTATGCATTCCGAACTCAGCATCGTCAAACGATTCGCGCTCAAGGGCGCGGTTCGAGACAACTCCATCCAAGTGATCGCCTCGACCGTGGGTAACCCGGACCGTGACGGCGACGTGATCTTTCCGGGCGCTTTCGCGGCCGTCGCCCAAGCGTTCGTGGCGGACGGGTTCGTGACGGTCGGTCACGATTGGGACGAGCTTCCGATCGCCATGCCGACTCTGTGCGAAGAGCGCGGCGCCGACCTGGTGTGCGAAGCCGAATTCCACTCGACCCCCGAAGCTCAAGCCGCGAGAACGGTGTGCATCGAGCGGCTTCGGGCGGGCAAGAAGGTCTCGCTGTCGATCGGCTTCCTTCCCGACATATCCGAGGGCGTCCGACTGTTCGGTTCCGGGCGCGAGCTCCTGGATTTCGCAGCGCACTCGGGGTGCGATATGCGGCTGTTCGACCGGCAGGCTCTTGCGTCTTACGGCCCATGCCGCGCGATTCTGCGGATCGCCGAGCTGTTCGAGTTTTCCATCGTTAGCGTGGGGATGAATTCCCGTGCCCGCGCCACATCCGTGAAGTCGGCGGTTTCGGTGCTGAATCGGCACAGCCGCCTGTTCCAGCGGCGGTTCGAAGAGCTTTCCCGCCGCCTCGACGGGCTGCGTTCCTAGCAACGCGGCCATATCCGACAAACCTTATGCAAATCACACAGCTAAAGTCCGAACTCGCGCGAACGATGCGCGAGGCCGAAGAGATTCGATTGAAGTACGACGGCAGATCGAAGGAGATGCCGGGAGACGAGCTCGAGCGTTGGGAGCGGGCCATCGACGACTGCGACCGCTATAAGAAGCAGATCGAAGCGCTCGAGAAGCAGACCGCGCTCGAAGGCTGGTCTCGCAAGACGAGGGAGGAGATCCCGATCGCGGGCCGCAACGACGCCCCAGGGCGAGATCGTGCGACGCTCGAGCGCAAGGCATTCCAAAAACTGCTCAGCCTGCAAGCGCTCACGCCCGAAGAGAACGCCGTGCTGAAGGCATACCAGGCGGACGACCCAGCCTCCGGCGGCTTCTTCGTGGCTCCGCAAGAGATTGCGCGAGAGGTCGTGACGCTGCTCAAGGACCTCGTGTTCGTTCGAAGCAAGGCGACGGTCATTCCGCTCGAGCGCTCGGAATCGCTGGGCGTGGCGGCGATCGACGTCGATCCCGGCGACCCCGATTGGACGACCGAGCTCCGCTCCGGCAACGAGGAGTTGACCCTCCAGGCCGGCAAACGGGAGCTGAAGCCGAACGCGATCGCTCGGCTGGTAAAGCTCAGCAAGCGTCTCATCCGCCAGTCGACGGTGGACGTGGAGTCGCTATGGCTCGACCGGATCGCCTACAAGTTCTCGGTGGCCGAGGAGAAGGCGTTTCTGACGGGCGACGGATTCGAGAAGCCGCTCGGCGTGTTCGTGGCTTCATCGAACGGCATCGGCACAGGCAGAGACGTGACCGCGGCGAACAACAACAAGGTGGTCGCAGACGACTTCATCGCGGTCAAATACAAGCTAAAGGCGGGCTATCGGGCCAAGGCCGAGTGGCTGATGCATCGCGACGTGGTGAAGGCCGCCCGGCTTCTGAAGGACTCGAACGGCAACTACCTTTGGGCGACCGGATACGGCCCCGGGCAAGGCTTCCAGGGCACGCCCGATACGCTCCTCGGGCTGCCTGTCAACGAATCCGAATACGCGCCGAACACCTTCACGACCGGCCTCTACATGGCGATCGTCGGCGACTTCTCCAAGTACGTCATCGCGGACGCGATGGACATGCAGGTGCAGGTTCTGCAGGAGATGTACGCGCTCACGAACCAAATGGGCTACGTGTGCCACAAGGAGACCGACGGCCAGCCGGTCTTGGAAGAGGCGTTCTCGCGCCTGGTCCTCGCCTAGCGCTCGAACCGACCCGGCCCCGGAGTGTTCCGGGGCTTTTTCACGCCTATGAAATCACTCAAAGACATCTTCGACTTCTCTCAATCTCTTCCACCAGCCGCCCGGACGGCTTCGACAAACGGCTCGGCGCTCGATCTTGCGAATTACGGAAGCTGTGGCGTTATCGTCTCTTCCGGCACGATAACGGACGGCACACATACGCCGAAGCTGCAGGAGTCCGCCGACAACGTCGCCTGGAGCGACGTAGCCGTCTCGGACCTGGTCGGGACTTTTGCGAATATCGCATCGAGCGCCGTCCAGAAGGTCGGCTACATCGGCGGCAAGCGATACCTGCGGGTTGTGGTGACCGTAGCAGGGGCGACGACCGGAGGTCTATATGGCGCCATCGCACTTCTGGGAGGCAAGCGCAAGCAGCCGTAGGGCTGCCGAGCGCGAAACATGGCTAAGACCGCATGGCCGACCGGCGCGGAGGTCGCCTCGCTCATCTCCACGATTCCGGACGGCACGGCGCCCACGGACGACGAATGCCAGGGGATCGTCGACGGAGTCGTAGCCGAGTTCGAAGCGAGAACGGGGCGCATCCCGTTCCTCGCCGCCGGCTCGGCATCGGATCTCGTGTTCGATCCTCCCGACGGACGCTCGGGCACGCTGAGGATCGGCATCCAGGCGACGAGCGTGGAGAGCGTAACGATCGGCTTGGTCGCGGGCTCCGGCGGAAGTGTGCTCTCGGAGGGCTTGGACTACCTGCTAGAGGACCCGAATGCGCCCGCGCTGGGCGAGCCTTACCGGGCTGTCCGCTTCCTCGTTTCGCCGGGCTCATGTCCTCAAAGCGTGGTGATCCGCGCGGTGTGGGGCTGGGGCGCGGACATTCCTTTGGACGCGTGGAACGCGGTCCGTCGCAAGTCAGCGGCGGTCGCAATGACGCAGACTATGAGCCTCTCCGGCCCGGCATGCACCATCCGCCAAGGCGTGGTGGAGCGGCAGTACGGCATCCGAGGCGAGCGGACCGGAATCGAGGACCTGACCGAGGATTTCGAAGCCGCCGTGGCGAGGTACGCGCTTGTCGCTGCCAGTTAAGCCGCACTCGGTCGTCGTAGGCGGCGCGACGGTGCGCGGCTACATCGAGCCGATGGCCCCCGGCGAGGCCTTCAAGGCTTTCGGGGTGGCCTTCGTGAACCCGTGCCGGCTTTACATCGACCTGCCGGATGCCGGGCGATTCGCGGACGGAGTCTCAGTCGCTTTCGGCTCGGAATCGTTCGTGGTTGTGGGCAACCCGGAGCTGTTTCGGGCCGGCGACTCGAGCGACCACGCGATCGCATATATGCGCGGGGCCTGAGGGGCCCCGCTTTCCTTTCGATTTCAGACAGATGGAAACCTTTATCCAAGACAGAATATCGTTCGAAAATGAATTCGAGCGCGTGCGCCCGATGCTGTTCAAGCGCGCGCTGCGCAGGGTTCGCGACCGTGATGCCGCCGACGACGTCGTGCAGGCGGTGGCGATGCGCGCTTGGCCCAATCGAGAACGCATCCACGCTTGCGGGATGCTGCGCTATTGGTTACGCTGCGTGGACCTGATCGCCCACACTGCAAGCCACCAGCCGAAAGAAGTCAGCCTGGACGAGCCGACTCGGCGAGGCGAATCGCGAGCGGAGGAGCTCGAGGCCCCTAGCCAAATATGGGCGGACGGCGAACTCGGCGTCGATCTGCAGCGGGCGCTCGCATCGATCCGGCCAGCGGAGAAGGCCCTCGTGCTGTTGGCCGCAGAGGGTTACTCGGTTGCCGAGATCGCCGAGCGTATGCACGCCGAGCCCAACAACGTGCGTATCGCGCTTCACCGTGCAAGGGTGGCGCTGCGCGTGAAGCTCGCTGCTTAAAGGAGGATTCTGATGGCGACAACCGATCCATTTCAGCGAGACGTGCAACCGAGCATCGCCGGCGGAGGCTCGCCCGTGAAGCTGTTTGCGAGCGCGGGGCTCGAGTACCGATCGAGCACCCTTCTGGTGAACACGACCGGCGATCCCGGGCAGCCGGCGGGCGTGGACTTGTTGGTGCGCGTGGTGCCGAAGGGCTCCGCCGCGCCGACGAGCATCGACTATTCGAACAGGCTATACAAAGTCGCTCCGGGCGACGTGATGGACCTTGGCGCCCTCGGCAACTTCGAGAGCGATACATATGTGGACGGTGCGAACGGCGCCGCGTACAGCTATGTGGCTGAAGCGAGGATCGGGTGAAGGCGGCTGCGGTTTTGGGACTGTTCGCTTGGCTCGGGACGGCGCAGACGCCGCCGAGCCTTACCCGCGGCGTGGCCGACCGGCTTTACACCCACGTCGTCTCGGGGCTCGTCGCGGGCTCCTCGGTTAGTACGGCGACAGCCGCTTGGAACTGCTCGCAGATCAACGCTGCGCTGCTGCAGGCTACGGCGACCGGTTCGGGAACCGTGGCCTTGCCGGCCGGAACCTACCGTATCTCGGGCACGATTTCCGTGCCCAGCGGTGTACGGCTATCGGCTTATGGCGCGACACTGATCGCAATAGGCGGAAACGCTCGGCCGCTGCTTGCAAATGCCGGATGGACGGGGAACCCGGCCACGAGCACATCGAACTCGGACGTGACGGTCGAAGGAGGCACCTGGGATAACGACTGCCTGCTGAAATCGGGCGGCAACAACCCGAAAACGGGAGCGTGGTACGGCGCCTCGGGCGCGAATTATCCCGGCTGGCTGGCGGTATTCGATAACACCACTAGGCTGAGGATTCGCGACGCGACGTTTCAATGGAGCGCGAAGTACCTGATCTGCCTGGCCGCGGTGACCGACGCCAAGCTCGACAATCTGAGGCTCACGAGCACCTCGGACGGCATCCATGTGGAGGGCGGCTCCTCGCGCATCGGCATTTCGGACATCTTCGGAAGAACGGATGACGATTGCGTGGCCTTCACACCGGCCGACTATCCCGATTACCGGATATCGGTGGGGGACATCTCGAACGTGCAGGTGCGCAACGTGCACCAGAATTCGAGTTCGACGGCGGTCAAGTTCGGGTGCGGGTACGACGGCGCTTATCCGTCGATCGCCGGGCAGATCGTTTCGCCTACGCCAACGAACACTCAGTACGCGATCGTGGATGTGGCTGCGATCGGCATCCGGGGCGATAACCGGCATACGAACCTCGACGGGACGGCTTCCACTGCCTCGCCGATCGTGATTTGGGCAGATGACTTTGTGGCCCCGAGCTCGTACGTCACGCCTTGCAAGGCGGACCGCATTTTGGTTCAGGACGTGAGGGCGGCCGTTGCCGCCGGCAGTCTGGTATCGATAGGCGGCTCGCTTTGCGGGGACCTCGCGCTGCGCGACTTGGCGTGTCTGAACTATCTGGGCTCGGCCGGGCGGTGCGTGCAGTTCGTGAAGCTTGCGAATTGCAACGCCGGGTCGGCGGGCTCGCTGAGCATCGATGGTTTTCGGTGCCCGGTCGGTCAGGATTCGGCTCTCGTGTACGTGGGCTCGGACTGCGCGTGCAACGACCTTACTCTGCACGACGTGAAGCCGGTTTCGAGCACGGCGACGCTGAACCTCGTGCTCGGCGGAGGGGTTTCCGGGCATTCGATCACGCTGCCCAGAATCCGGCTCTCCGACATCGCGGTCGATTCGCCGCCGCAGCCGGTGAACTTGGTTTCGCTCAATAACTTCTGTGTGGGCACGACATACGTTACGGCCACGAACATCGACGAGAAGGGAAGCGGCACTGGGGGCGACCGTCTGTTCACGGCGGACGGCGGGGCTCTGGTCGTGTGCCTATCGAGCTTCGAGGGTCAGTCGATCGGCGCGGTTTTTCGTGCAAACCTTACGAATGGCGCCTCGGGGTCGATCGTGGGTCTCGTAGGGGACGACTGCGATACCGGCTCGAACCAATGGATCTCCAAAGGAAGCGGCTGGGCGGGCTCGACTTTCCGAGTTGTGGGCCGCGCCGTACGGAGCGACGGAGTGAACAACGCCCAGGTCGGATCTGTGCAGGGGGACATGTTCTTCAACACAAACGCGGCCTTTGGAACCGGAATCGGCTTGTACGGCTATACCGGCGCGGTTTGGTCGAAGCTGTACTGACACAAAAGAAAACCCCCACCGACGTTGCCGTAATGGGGGCCCTTCGCAGGCGAGGTCTTACTTTCGGTTGCGTCGGCGAATCATGCCGACCATGCCGAGGCCGAGGACGGCGATAGCGGCCGGCTCGGGTACCGGAGTAGCAGACGAAGTGAAAGCTGCGGTATAGCTCACTCCGGTCCGCGTCGGTGTCGGATTGGCGAACGAAAAGCCGAAAGCTTCGTCGGCCAGGCTCTGGGTGACCGCGGAGCCGCTGAAGACGACGCCGTTGCCCTTGAAGTCGCTGGCGCCGAATCCGTTGTCGGAAAGCGTTCCCGATCCAAAGTTGATCGTAAGAATGTCCGGATCGGATCCGTTCGAGAACACGACAGTTCCCGCACCCAGGTTATAGAACCCGGGAACGACCTGCGAGGTCGCGACAGCGTTCATCGTCAGGGTCACACCGCTGTACGTCGTTGCGGCGGTTACCAGCGAGATACCGGTGTATCCGCCTGTCAGCGTGTTGGCTGTGTTGTCCAGATTGAACAACGGCGTTGGCGTGCCCTGCCCGATCGTCGGGTCGGCGAACGTCGCGAAGGTGGCTGCGTTGGCCACGATTGCCGACGCCAGCAGAGCTCCGCCGATCACTCCTCGTGAAAGCAATTTCATAAATCTCTCTCCTCAATAAAGTTCAAAACTACCGCCCCTTTCGAAGCCGTGATTCATGATGACCGACATTCGGCGTTTACGCCACATTATTAAGCTGGCAATTATGCCTGAATTTCAAATGTTCATGTCACAAAACCTGGTTTGCATGGTTTACCGGGATTCACGTGACACGTGTAAATTGGCATGAACCATGTCGCAGTGCGACTGTCGGACCGTTTTTCCGATAACGAGACCCGAAAGAGCCCATGCGGGAGCAGGGGCTTGGAGCTCGTTTAGCCGCGTCCTGGCTGCGCTCGATCGTCCCGCGGCCACGGACGCCGGCATGGGTTGGCAGCAAAAACCGGCCTGGGCCGATAGGTCCTGGGCCGGCTGCTTTATCGAAGATCGCTGCTAGGCTCTCTTTCGTCTTCGGATCATCGCAATTGCGCCGATGCCTAGAACCGCGAGGCTTGCAGGCTCGGGCACAGGGCTCGCAGAGGACGTGAACGCCGCAGTATAAGTGACGTTGTTGCCCGCTTGGGCCGGGTTCGCGAACGAGAACCCGAAGGCCTCGTTGGTTAGGCCGGTCGAGGGGACCGACGATCCCGAGAACGTGACTCCGTTGCCCTTGAAGTCGCTTCCGCCGAATCCGTTGTCGGAAAGCGTGCCGGCCGCGAACGAGATCGTAAGGATGTTCGAATCCGAAGCGTTCGACAGCGTGACCGCACCGGCGCTCAGGTTATAGAAGCCTGGAACGACAGGGGTTGCGGCGACCGACTTCATGCTCAGGGACACGCCATTGTAGGTGGTCGCGGAGGTCACGAGCGTGATGCCGCCCGTATAACTTCCGCTCAGCGTGTTGCCGACGGTGTCCAAAGTGAACAGAGGCAGCGGATTGGATTGGCCGATCGTTGGGTCGGCGAAGGTCGCGAAAGTCGCGGCCTGAGCAACGAGAGCGGCGCTTGCAAAGCCGGCCGCGATTGCTGTTCTAGTAAGCAATTTCATTTACAGTCTCTCCCCGAAATATGATCCGACTCCAGCTCGGACGCGACGATCGCTCGGATCAGTTTCCGAGCAGACGCGCGGGCGCCGATTGCTGTTGTCTCCCAGTTATATTACCAGCACCAGTGTCCCTATGCAAGTAATTGCGTTTAAAATCCATGCGATAGATATACGAAATCGTTTTCGGGCGGCCCGAAGGCGTAGGCGCCGGGTTCCGGGGAGCCTAGCTTGACGGCCCTATAGAGTCCGTCTGGATTACAGTGTAGAGGACACCAAACTTGACTGAGCGGGTACGGAGGGCATAATGTTTCGGATGCCCTCCAGATTCAGAGCCGCCCTGTTCGATTTCGACGGCACGCTTGCCGATACGCTATGGATATGCATTGGGGCGTTTCAAGATGCGGTCGAGCCGTATTGGGGCAGGCGCCCGGAGGCCGAAGAGATATCCGGAACCTTCGGACCGAGCGAGGAAGGCTCAGCGCTCGCCCTGGCCCCACAGGACCCGGAAGGCTGTCTGGCCGCGTACCTTACGCATTACGAGCGTATGCATGCGCGTTGCACCAAGCCGTTTCCCGGTGTGCGCGAGATGCTCTCGGACCTAAGAGCCGGCGGGTGCCGCTTGGGGATGGTGAGCGGCAAGGGGGCGAAGACCGCCGAGATCTCGATGCGGCTACTCGGACTCGAGACAGAATTCGAGCGCGTCGAAACGGGCAGCGCCCACGGGTCGCGTAAGGCCGAGGCAATCGCTTCGGTGCTCGCCGAATGGGGCATCATTCCACGAGACGCCGCCTATGTGGGGGACGCCCCAAGCGACGTCCGCATCGCGAAGCAGACCGGCGTGTGCGCCGTAGCGGCCGCTTGGGCGGCCTCGGCGGATCTCGAAGCGCTGCGAGACCAGCAGCCGGATGCGCTGTTCGAATCTATCGAAGATTGCAGACGCTGGCTCTGCGCTCCGGCGGGTTAGTGTACGAGACTCATCAGCCTCGCCACGACTTTCATGGGGTCGTGACGCACGAAGTCGGTCTCGCTCATGTAGTTGCCTTGCAGCACGCGGAAGCCCATCGCCCGCACTCGATCGGGGTCGGCCTCTACTAGAGACTGGCCCGACCCGGCGTACTTTTCCAGCGCGGATTCGCTGGGAACGCCGGTATTCACCAGCACGAAATCGAAAATTCGCTGCTGAACGTTGTTCAGGATGACCGTGACGTGCTTCGAGGCGGAAAACTCGTCGCTTTCGCCCGGCTGGGTCATGACGTTGCAGATATAGACTTTACGTGCCTCCGATGCCTTGATGGCATCCGCGATGCCGGGGACCAACAGGTTCGGAATCACGCTCGTGTACACGCTCCCCGGTCCGATGCAGATAAGGTCGGCGGTCTGAATCGCCTCGATCGCCTCCGCGTACGCCTCACATTCCTGTGGGTCGAGGAAAATCTGTCGGATGGAAGCCACGGCTTCGACGATCTTGGTTTCGCCGCAAACTTCGGTGCCGTCTTCCATGACCGCCCGGAGCCTGACGCGCTCGAGGGTCGAGGGGACTACGCGGCCTCGTATGGCCAGAACGTCCGACGCGATCTCGATGGCGGTCTCGAAATCGCCGTGGGCCTGATCGACGAGCGCTGCGATCAGCAGATTGCCCATTGAGTGCCCACTGAGCGACCCGCTGTCCTTCTTGAACCGATGTTGGAACAGATCGGTCATCGCCTTTTCGGCGTCGGCCAGGGCGACCAGGCAGTTGCGGATGTCGCCCGGCGGGATCATTCCCTTGTCCTGCACCAGTCTCCCCGAGCTGCCGCCGTCGTCGGTGACCGTAACGATGGCGGTGATGTTGCTCGAATGCACCTTCAGTCCCCGGAGCAACGTGCTGAGGCCCGTGCCGCCGCCAATGGCAACGATCCTCGGGCCCTGGGCGAGCTGCAGCCTGCGCAGGTAGACGTCCACCTTGCCGGCTTTGAGCCCCGGGTTCAGGGTTTCGACGATGTGGTTGATAGCGCTTCGCACGCCTCGATAGGTGAGGAATGCTCCCATAAGAAGCAGCACGCCGCCCATCAGCCACGTGGCCAGGTCGATGTCGCTAGGAGCGACGAACTGCGCAACGCCCCGATTCGTGGTGTCGGCGGCCCACTGCAGCGCGGGCAGGATAAGTCTCTTGAAGCTGAGCCCGGCGCCGAGAAAGAACGCCAGCAGCCCGAGCGCAAGCATGATCACCGCTCGGTGCAGCCCGGCGGTGGTTGCGAACAGCTTGCGGAGTCTGTAGCTCCTAATCATCTCGGTCGTCGGGAAGGAAAATGCCGAGAACGCCGTTGATGAACGAGATCAGGATGCTGGCGACGAACGCCGCCAGGAAACCCTTTGCACCGGGTTCGGCGATGCTAAATCCGAGCCCGAACGATGCGGCGAACCATAACACGGCTGCATTTACGACCAGGGAAAACAGCCCCAGAGTGATGCAGCTCAAAGGAAGCGTGACGAATCGGATCAGCCTGCCCAGCGTGGCATTCAGGAAGCTCAACACGAGCACGCCCGCCAGTAGCTTTAAGAAGCCCGCCGTGTCGCGCACCGATACCTCGAAGCCGAGATTGAGCGCCTGGCAAACTAGCGAGGCCCCAATGACGGAAAGGGCAAGCAGCACCCACCGGAGAATCAGCCTCGTCATCTTAACGAACCTTTGGCGCCGGGGACCTCATCGTGACGCAATCCATTATGGACCGGGCAACGGCAAACCCGGCGAGGGTCCCGCTCGGACGCCCGGCCGTAAGAGACCCAGTACGCCTATTTGACCTTGACGGCGTTGCCGCCATGTTCCATAGACTCCCACGCGGCTTCGGTCACCCGAATCACCTCGAGGCCGCACTCGAACGGCGACTCGCATTCGGCCTTGCCCAAGATGGCGTCGATGAAGTTTCGGTCCGGCGTGGAGCCTCCGCTGAGGTTCTCGGCCTTGAACCGATTGTCGCGCCGATCCTGGATCGAGAGCTTGCCTTCGCGCACATAGAAGATGAGCTCTTCGCAAAACACGGTTACGTCTTCGTGCCATCCGATGCCATTGCCTACGACGGCCATGCTGCCCAGCGCGCCGTTCTTGAATCGGATGGCGAGGCTGGAGTTGATGTCCACCTCGGTTCCGAAGCTGTCGCCGTAAGCGGAAACGCTGTCCGCGCTGACACCAGTGCTCCATAGGATGATGTCCATGAGGTGGCTGCCAGAGTCGTTGAGCTGGCCTCCGCCGCTGAGCGAGTGCTGCTGCCTCCAAGAGCCCTTGGTGCCGCGCAGCCATCCCTGGCCCTGAAGGGCGACCAGGAACTGCACAGGTCCGCTCTCCCCGGACTTGATCTTCTCCCGAATGTAGCGAAACTCCGGTTGGAAATGCCGCTGATAGGAGACCATTCCCACTTTCTTCGCCTTATCGCGAGCCGCGATGACCTTCTTGGCGTGCTCTACCGACGTCACCATTGGCTTCTCGGTCAGCGTATGCGCGCCCGCGGCCAACGAGTCTACGACCTGGTCGACGTGCTGGGTGTGCGGCGTGGCGATCATCACCGCGTCCGGCTTGACCTTGTCGAGCATCTGTCGATAGTCCGAGAATTCGGGCACGCTCGCGAGGCTCTGGTGCCTTTCACGCGTCATCCGAATCTGGTCGGGCTCGGTGTCGACGAGAGCCACGACCTCGGCCTCCGGGATCTGAAGAAGGTTTCCGAGGCGGTACCTCTGGAAGCCTCCGCAGCCGATCATTGCAACCCTGACCTTGTCCATCGCGCGGATGTTACCGGCTCATTACCGTGATGCGGTAGCTGGAAACACTTGCAATTCGCTTAACTTCGCCCGTATCTGCGCGACCGGGTCCGCGCGGCTTATGTGGGTCGCCGCCCACCCACAGGCGCTTGCGCCTCGGATGTTCTCCGCCGAATCGTCGAAGAACACGATCGATTCGGGATCGAGGTTGAACTCATTCGCAAATCGCTCGTAGATTGCCGCGTCGGGCTTCTGAAGCCCTACTTCGCAGGAAGGCATCTTCATGTCGATCTGCCGGAGTGGAGAATATTTGGGCGACGCGAGGACCTCGCGCCAGTGCGCCTTGTTCGTGTTCGAAAGGCAACCCATGCGGATGCCGGCAAGCCTGAGGTCGGTTAGCAGATCCGAAGCGCCGGGAAACATGCCGCGCAGGACGGCCAAGTGGACGAGTCGAGCCTGTTCGGGCGTGCAGCCGAGTGAGTTGGAGGCGGCGCTCAAATACGATTCAAACGAGCATAAGCCCGTTTCCAAAGCCGCCAGGCACTCCATGGCTCCCAAGGGAAACGGCTCGTCGGGAAGCCTGGTGCATGCGATTCCGGCGGCTTTCGCCGCCTCTTGCCACGTGCGGCTAACCTGCACGAGCACCCCTCCCAAGTCGAAGCAAACCGTCGTTGCGAACACCGTGCCATTTCGCGCTTATAGCAAGTGCCTAGTACATTAACGTAACCACTATGTGCTGCAATTGCGCGGATTGTGGCAAGGAGCGTACCTTACATTCTGTTCAAGTTCACCTAAACTAGATTGCATACCCGTCGAAGCTGTCCTCGAATTCGGTCTAGTAGGTTGACTAGCCCTATCCGAAGTGCGGAAGCGGATAGGGAAGGGATATGAGGGTCAAATGGTTGACGCTGCCGCTCATGGCAGCACTCGTCGCGTCGTCTGCATCGGCCTGGGTGGTCTCAAAGCCCACTTCGCTGCTGCCGGAAGTCACCAAGCACATGGAGCAGGCTCGCGAGAACCTGCAGAGCGGATATCTGGACGTGGCCGCGGCGCACGTCGAGGTCGTTTTGGTGGGCGACGAGGTCACTTACAACCTCAAATGTGAAGGGCTCAACGAGAGCCGGCAGGCACTCTGCGAGCAAGCGTTCTTGTATGCGGCGAATACGTGGGAGACGGCGCTCGGGGGCAGCGTGCACTTCCGACGAGTCGACGACCCGGCAACGGCCCAAGTTAGCGTTCGGTTCATGCCCAATGTGACCATGAAGGGCGAGGCCGTCGCCGGCTACGTGAACTGGAAGCGGACGATCCGAATGGACCACAGCCACGTCGCCGAGGCGAGCTTCAAAGCTGACTTGCAGCTTCGAGCGTGCACTCTGAACGGCGGTCGAATGCCGATCGCTGCGATGAAGCACGAGGCGATGCACGAGTTGGGCCACGTGCTGGGGCTGGACGACAGCGACCGAGAGGGAGACATCATGGGGCCATTGGATGTAGACCATCCGTGCGCAAAACCCTTACCTCGTGAGGTAGAAGCCGTTCGCGAACTAAGAGACGAAGCCCAGCACATCAGAGCCGAGGCCCTGGTCAGTAAGGCGAAGCTATAATTTCTAGGTGAAGCTTGTCGAGGCGCTGAAGCGGGACGTCCTCCTGGGAGACGGCGCCAACGGCACCTTTCTTTCGAACCGCGGGTTCATCAAACAGCCGTACGATCTGGCAAACATCGAAGCGCCCGAACTCGTGCGCGAAGTGCACCTGGCGTACTTCGATGCCGGCGCGGACTTCGTAGAAACCAACACATTCAGCGCCAATCGCTTCAAGCTCGAGGGCTTCGACGCGGACCCGCATGCCGTGAACCTGAACGGGGCTCGCCTCGCCCGGGAAGCAGCGGGACCTGACAGGCTCGTTTTGGGGGCGATCGGCCCATGTGGCAAGCCGCTCGCTCCGATCGGCAACATCACCGAAGAAGACCTGCGCGACTCCGTTCGCGACCAGGCTCGCGCGCTCGCGGAAGGCGGCGTCGACGGCTTCATCCTGGAAACCTACATCGACATGTGCGAGCTGAAGGCCGCGGTCGAGGCCGTTCGGGAAGTCTCGGACCTGCCGATTCTTGTGAGCAAGGCATACATCGAGGATGGCGAGGCGTTGGCGCAGGGTCTGCCGGGCCGCTGCACGAGCGAAATGAACGACCTCGGCGTAGTGGCGGTCGGCGCGAATTGCATCGTCGGGCCCCAGCGCATGCTCGACCTCGTAAGACAGATTTCGGAGACCACCGACCTGCCGATCTTGGCGTTTCCAACTCCCGGAATGCCGCAGATCGTGAACGGCCGCGTGACGTACGACACCTCGCCCGATTACTTCGCTAAGGCGTCATTGAGGCTCGTGGAGGAGGGCGCCAAAATCGTGGGCGGCTGTTGCGGTACGACTCCGGCGCATATCCAGCGGCTTCGGGAAGTTCTGAGTCAAGCCAAGATCAAGCCCAAAGCCCGGCCGCGACTCGGAGAGCGCGCAACGGACCGGGCGCCGGCTCCGCTCTCCGAGCCGAGCGAGCTTTCCCAGAAGCTTGGAAAGAAGTTCGTGGTGGCCGTGGAGATGGACGTGCCGCGCGGGCTGTACCTCGACCGGCTGATGGCCGGCGCGCGCGCGCTCAAAATCGCCGGTGCCGACGTGATCAATATCTCGGATGGCGCGCGCGCGAGGCTCAGAATGAATCCGGCGGCCGTCAGCTCGATTCTGCAAAGCAAGGTCGGCATCGAAGTCACGATGCATTTCTCTTGCCGGGACCGAAATCTGCTGGCGATTCAAAGCGACCTGCTCGGCTGGCACGCTCTCGGCCTGCGAAATATCCTGGCCGTAACCGGCGACCCGGCGAATATCGGCGACTACCCGAGCGCCACCAGCGTTTTCGACATCGACGCGATCGGGCTCTGCCGCATCATGGCGCGCTTCAACGATGGTATCGACATGGCCGGATATTCCGTCGGAGTGAAGTGCGCGTTCACGATCGCGTGCGCGTACAACCCTCGGGCGATGGACCGTGCGAGCGAGCTCGACCGGCTGAAGAAGAAGATAGACGCCGGAGCCCACCTTGTGTACACGCAGCCTGTTTTCGATCCTTGCGTGGCGGAGGAGGCGGCCGAGCATTGCGAGCGGCTCGGGGTGCCGGTGCTTATGGGAGTGCTGCCGCTCAGGTCGCAGCGCCACGCGGAGTTCATGCACAACGAGGTGCCCGGGATCGAGATTCCCGAGTGGCTCCGAAACCGTATTGCCGCCGCGGAGGACGACGCCTCGGCCCTCGAAGTGGGCATCGAGGAGGCGCAGCGGCTCAGCGCGTTTGTGCGCAACGTGGCGCAGGGTCTGTACCTGATGCCGCCATTTGGCAGCCACACCGTCGCCGAGCGTGTGATCGAAGCCGTCCGCTGAACGCGGCGTGAAGCTCCGGGCCTTGCTACGCGGGGCTCATTTCCAGCCAATTGGGGCCGATCTTGGCGTCGACCTCCACGGGCACCGATAGAGGTATCGCTTGCTCCATATCCTTTCGGATCGCCTCGATGAGCCCGTCATCGCCGTCGCGCATTTCGAAAACGAGCTCGTCGTGAACTTGGAGAAGCATCCGGGTGGGGCGGTTGTCGAGCGTCTTGCGCACGGAGATCATCGCGAGCTTGATCATATCGGCCGCTGTGCCCTGAATCGGCGCGTTCATCGCTTGGCGCTCGGCATACCGGCGATCGTTGATCCGTGCCGCGTGGATGTCGGGGAAGTATCGCCTTCTCCCGTGCAGGGTCGCTGTGTACCCCTTGCTGCGCGCTTCCTGGATCACCCCCGCTGTAAACTCGCGAATGCTCGGAAATCGCTGGTCGTATTGGCTGATCAGCTCCTTCGCCTCCGACTGGCTGAACTGAGCGCCAAGCTGCTGAGCGAGGCCGAACTCGGTCACGCCGTATAGCACCGCGTAGTTGAGCATTTTGGCCAGCCGGCGCTGGTCTTTGGTCACGTCGCTCACGCCGAACATACGCTGCGCGGTTGCCGCGTGGACGTCTTCGTGCTGCTTGAACGCTTCGACCAGCGCGGGCTCGCCGCACATATGGGCCAGCACCCGCAGCTCGATCTGAGAGTAGTCCAGCGAGAGCAGCTTGTAGCCGGGGGCCGACACGAATGCGCGCCTGATCCCTCGCCCCAGCTCGGTCCGGATCGGAATATTCTGAAGATTCGGGTCGATCGACGACAACCTCCCGGTGGCCGCGATCGCCTGGTTGAAAGTGGTGTGAATGCGTCCATCGGGCTGAATAAGCTTCTGTAGGGCGTCGGCATAGGTCGATTTCAGCTTCGTGAGCTCGCGCCAATTCAGAACTTCCTGCGCGATCGGATATTGAGCCGCGAGCCCGCCGAGCACCTCGACTCCCGTCGCGTAGCCGGTCTTCGTCTTGCCGCCCCCGGGCAGCTTGAGCTTTTCAAACAGCACTTCGCCGAGCTGCTTGGGAGAGCCGATCGTGAACCGGCCATCGGCCAGCTCGAAAATCTTCTCGGCGGTGGTGGCGATGACCCCTTCGAGCGACTGCGAGAACTCCTGAAGCTGGTCGCGGTCTGCGGCGATGCCGTAGTTCTCCATTTCCGCGAGAATCGGAATCAGAGGCAGCTCGATCTCATCGAGCACACGCTGCTGGTCTTCCTTCTCGAGCCGCTCTCGCAGCGGAGCCTCGAGCAGCACCATGGATGCGGCCATCTCTTCCGGCGTCGTCGGCGGAGCAAGGTCCAGATAGCCCTGAATGAGATCGAGCAGCGGGTACGACGACCGCTCCGAGCGGAGCACGTAAGCCGCCAGGAGGGAATCGAACCGGGGGGGCGGCGTCCGCGCGGGCAGGCGTTGGTAGATGCCCTTGGCATCGTGCAAAATCGCCAAGTGGGGCAGATCGCCCACGATCTTGATGGCGTCGGCCTCGGCGGTCTCGCAGACCTTCGAACCGACGGCCACGTATGCGGACTTCGATTCGTCGAATAGGTCCTTTCTCGTCGCCGGCGCGGAAATGTACACTGCGAACGGGCGATCGTCGATGAACTTCGCCAGGTCCCCGTAGCCGCGAGCCTCGCATCTCTCGAATTGGATGTGCTCCTCGGAGACCTCGATCGCCTCGGAGCCGCCTTCTTCGGCCGGAGCGCGGCCGTCGAGGTATTTGCCCAAGACCTGCTGGGCTCGCTTGGCGTGTTGCCGAAACTCGAACCATTCCAGCATCTTGGTGGCCGCGGCGAGCTGGCTCTCGGAGATCACGAACGGCTGGAAGTCGTAGGTGAGGTCCACATCGCGCACGATCGTCGCCAAGTGCTTCGATTGAAGCATCTGAGCCTCGTTACCTTCGAGCTTCTTCTTGTATTTGGGCTCGATCTCATCAATGTGCTCGAGCATGTTCTCGATCGTTCCCCAGGCCTTGATCAGTTCCGCTCCGCCTTTGTCTCCGATGCCTGGCACGCCGGGAATGTTGTCGCTCGAATCCCCTTTGAGCGCCTTGAAGTCGGGTACGTGCTCAGGCCCGAAGCCGTAGCGCTCCACCACTTCGTCCGGTCCGTAGGTGATGGTATCGGTAACGCCCTGGCGCATCGTCAGCACGGAGACGCAGTTGTCGACAAGCTGGAGTGAGTCGAGGTCGCCTGTGACGATGGTCGTGTCGTAGCCGTTTTGTTCGGCGAGCTTGCTGATGGTGCCCACCACGTCGTCCGCCTCGAAGCCTACGGCCTCGACCTGCGGGATGCCCAGCGCCTCGATGAGCTTTCGAGCCTCGCCAAGCTGCACTCGCAACTCGTCTGCCGTCTCGCGCCGAGTGCCCTTGTACGCTTCGTACTCGGCGTGGCGGAACGTCTTGCCCGGCGCGTCGAGCGCCACCACGATGGCATGCGGCTTCACTCTTTCGAGCAGCGTGAAGAGCATGGAAGTAAAGCCGAAAAGCGCGTTTGTCGGGCGACCGTCGCTGGTGCTGAGATATCGCGTTGCGAAGAAAGCGCGGAAGAGCAGAGAGTAGCCATCGATCACGACGAGCCGCTTTCGTTCCACTCGGCTAAGTTACCTGGAGGCGTCGTGTGGTTCTACTTGGACAAAACGCGGATCGGTGTTATATTGTTTGTTGTATTTTTGGTTGGATTTCATCCCACTTCCTACCGTGCGGGTCCGGCTTAGCCTGGCCCGCTCGGTGCTTTTACAGATCTCCGCGGCGCGCGGAATCCAATCACAAATAACAGGCTGTCGGCGGGCCGGAAACGCTAGACTGTTGTTCAGTGTCCGCAGCGGCTCAACTCATCGAAAACGCATTCGAGCGGCTCGAGGCGCGACCGGGCTTCGTCGCCAGAAACGACCAAATCCAGCTCGCCCTTCTTCTGTCCGATCTGATGGAGGGCGGCGACCGCGGCGTGTTCGAAGCCCCCACCGGGCTGGGCAAATCTCTAGCCGCGCTCGTCCCTGCTCTCGCGCACGCCGTGGAATCGGGCCGCCGCACGGTGATCTCGACCTACACGAACGTGCTGGCGGAGCAATATTGGCGCAGCGACCTGCCGCTTGCCCTCAGCCTCTTCGACGAGCAGGAATCGCGCATCAAGACGCAGCTTCTGATGGGCCGCCAGCGATACGCCTGCATGGAGGCCGCCACCGAGGTAGACCCCGGGCTTGCGATGAAGCTGCGGAGCTCATGCGAGCTCGGCATCGAATCCGAAGTCCGCGGCGCTCTCGGTAGGCCGGCGAAGGAGATGTCCGGGCTCTGGGCCAAGATCGCAGCGCCACCCGTGTGCCCCGCCAGGCTGTGCCCGCACTACGACGAGTGCTTCTACTACAACGCTCGAAAAGCCGCCGAGCGGGCTCACATCGTAATCACGAACCATAGCGTGGTCATTCAGGACGCGATCATGGCGCGCGACCTCGAGGATTCCGACGGCCTGCTGGGCAAGTTTGACTTCCTGATTCTGGATGAGGCGCACGACCTGCCGTCCGCGGCTGCGAACGGCTTGGAATTCGAGCTGAGCATGCCGAAGCTCGCATCTCTCCTGGCGGTGGCTGGGCGCATCGAGTCGATCGTTAATTCCCTAGCCCACCGCATGGGCGAAGGTTTTGCCTGGGCGAAAAGCTGCGCCGACTTCCGGCTGGCCGTGGAGCGATGCCAGAAGGGCTTGATCGCCTATAGCTTGTCGCAAGGCAGCACGGGCATCCTGACCGCTTCGCCGCCGGAGCTGATGCAGCATCCGCAGGTCAAAGCCAGTCTGACGCGCGACGACATGCAGGGCGCGAAGGACCTGGCCTCCGAACTTAGTGAGGCCTGCGAGGCGTTCGTCAAGGGCCTCCACGGCAAACTCGAAGCCTGGATGACCGTCGCGCCGGATGCGGCCAAGGTCGTTTCGGACACCGTGCGAATGTACGGCCTCTATCTGCGCGAATACGGTATCGGGTGCTATAAGCTGTTCGACCCGCAGGGAGTTTCGGTCAGCTACGTGGGCCGGTCTGGCCAGGATGCGATCTTGCGGCAAGACGTCATCGACCTCGCCGAACCGCTGCGCGAGTTGCTTTGGGAGCGAACTCCGTACGCCTGTCTTTCCGCGACGCTCGCGCTCGACGGGAGCTTCGATTTCTTCCTGCGGACCACCGGCGCCGAGCCGAGCTTCCTCGAAGCGCTCCCCTCGCCGTTCGATTTCGGCTCGCAGGCGGCGCTGTATCTGCCGCCAACCGGCGCGATTCCCGACCCCACGGTGGCACGGCGTGAAGGACGCGAGCCGGAGTACTGGCAGCTCGTGGCCAAGGAGCTGAGCGCAATCATTCGCGCTGCCGGCGGCCGCACGCTCGCGCTGTTCCACAGCCGGAAAGAGATGGAGGGCGTACTGCAATTCATGGATCTGCCGCCGGAGCTCCCAATCTACATGCAGGGTCGCTACGGCGCCAGCACGGTTGGCGATCGGTTCAGAAAGAAAATGAACGCATCGCTCTTTGCTTTGCGGTCGTATTGGACCGGCTTCGATGCGCCAGGGCCGACGCTCTCGGTAGTTGCGCTCGTCCGTATTCCGTTCGAGGTGCCGGTCGAGCCGCCGCAGATCGCGCGCCTTGCACACCTGCAGAATGCCGGCTTGAACGCCTTCGCCTCTCACACGCTGCCGCTAGCCAAAATGCTGATTCGTCAAGGCGCCGGGAGGCTCATTCGGCGCTCGGACGACCGAGGTCTGATCTGCGTGCTGGACCCCCGCATCCAAACGAAGCGATATGGCGAGGAGATATTGGCGAACCTGCCTCCGGAAATGCGCTCCTTTCGCGATTTCGGCGATGCGCTGGGGTTCATCGGTCTCGAGGAAGCCTCGGAGCTCGTGGTTTAGCCGCTCAACAGGCCGCGAAGGTCTTGACTCCACGCCTGTCCTGGCGGGGCGGAATCCTCGATTCCGGTCAGAACCAGATGCGTCGGGCAGCCCGCGCGCTTTCCGCTTTCGATATCCGTATCCATCCTGTCGCCCACGACTAGCGCCTCCTCGGGGGCAACTCCCAGCCCTTGGAGTGCCATCTGGATCAGATAGGGGCTCGGCTTGCCCACGATGAAAGGCTCCGAGCCGGAGCAGGTCCGCACCGCCGCCACGATGCTGCCCGCCCCTGGCGTGAGCCCGTGGCCCTCCGTGGGGAAAGTGGCATCCGGGTTCGTGGCGACGAATCTGGCGCCCGCTCGTATTTGCTGCATGGCGCCGCTCAGGATTTCATAGCTCAGGGATCGGCAAAGCCCAACGACGACTGCCTGCGCGAGCGGCCCGGAAGGCTCGACGCGCTCACCGTTCCAGTTGACGACTCCGATCCCTTCGCCGGAGAGAGTTTCCACGAGTCCCGGCTCGCCGAGCACGAACGCCCGGTCCAAGCCCCATTCGCGCATAAGCCGTCCGGTGCCGAGGGCACTCGAAATCACCTCCGAGGGCTCGGCCTTGAACCCCATTCGCCGCAGCTTGCCGGCGTAGAAGTCGAGCGTTTGCGTTGAATTGTTCGTGATGAACCGTATCGCTGCGCCGCGCCTCCGCAGCTCGGCGACGACGCCCATCGCACCTTCTATCGGCTCGCTGCCGCGATAGAGAGTGCCGTCGAGGTCCAAGAGGTAGGCGCGGATATCGCTCATGCCTGTCGCATGAGCACATACGCGCCGACAGAGGTGAGCAGTCTCTTGGCGGGGCCCTCGGGGAGGGGCTCCAAGGCGGCGAGCGCGCTTTCGATGTGAGACTGTGCACGCTCTTCGGCCTGGGCGAACGCTCCGCGCGTGTCCATCCAGTCCGAGATCATGCGGATTTCGTCGTCGGTCACACCATTGCCGAACTTGCGCTGAGCCATGCTGATTTCTGCATCCGAGAGCTTGTCGCGTAGATAGATCAAAGGCAGCGTGGCCTGTCCTTCCCGGAAGTCGGTGGCGAGCGGCTTTCCGGTGCGCTGCTTGTCGCCGCGGTAGTCGAGCAGATCGTCCACCACCTGGAACGCCATGCCTACGTGGTATCCGAACGTTGCGAGCCCTTGCTCCATCGGCTCGGGCGCATCGGCGATCAGGGCGCCGACCTTGCAGCAGCACTCGATGAACGATGCTGTTTTCAGCCGCAAAACCTCGAGGTGGGCGGCTTCGTCGAGATCGAACACGCCGCGCACTTCGAGCTCTCGCACCTCCCCCTCCGCCATTTCAACCACGGCCGCGGACACGGTCCGAATGATCTTCAGGTCGCCATCTTGAGCCAGCAGAACCATGGCTCGGGCCAGAAGCACGTCGCCGGAGAGAATGGAAGCCGTATTGCCGAATTCCGTCGCGGCGGTCGCATGCCCACGGCGTGTGGCGGCGTTGTCGATCACGTCATCGTGGATGAGCGTCGCCATGTGAATCAGCTCCATGCAGGCGCCGAGCTTCCTCATGCGGACGGGGTCGGCCGAAAGGCCGGTGGCCTGGGCGGCGAGCGAGACGAAAGCCGGCCGGAGACGCTTGCCGCCCGCGCCCAAAGTGAGGCTGCCGACCCGGCAAACGGTCGAAACTTGTGAGCGCACCTGCTCGGCGAGCTCCTCTTCGACTAGCGCTATTTCGCGCGAAAGCGACTCGAGCACGTCCCCGTCGAGGTGGCCGCTCGCGAGCATAGAGATCGCGGACGCGCTCATCGCTTCGTCCCCCAATGCATGCAGATGTTGCCGAGCATCATGTCTTTAAAGCCGATCGATTCGAATCCCGCGGCATCCATAGATTCTGCGAGCCTTTCGCGCGACCAAAACCGCTGGGTGCTTTTGGGCAGATAAGTATAAGCCTCGGTACTGCCGAACAGGGCTCCGAGCTTCGGCGTGAACGTGTTGAACACCCACTCCGAGACGGCTCGAACCGCCCTGTTCCCCGGGCGTGCCATATCGAGGGAAACGAACCTTCCGCCCGGCTTGAGAACCCTCGCCACCTCACGGTGCGCCGCATCCACGTCGGGCACGTTCCGCATTCCCCAACCTACGCACACGGCGTCGAAGAGTCCGCTGCCGATAGGCAGCATGCAGGCGTCTCCTAGTGCCGGTGAGGAGTCCGGACTCTTTCGCTGTGCGATCTGCAGCATCGGAAGGCAGAAGTCCACTCCCACGACGAGGCCCTTCGGACCGACGGCCCGCCATAGCGGAGCCATGAAATCTCCTGTGCCGCAACAAAGATCGAGCGCCGCGTCGCCGGGCCCCAACTCCAGCAGTCGAACGGCCTCCGCGCGCCACCTGCCATGCAGGGAGAGGGACATGATGCCGTTCAAACGGTCGTAGCTCGGCGCGATCTCGGCGAACATGCGCCTTACAGAGGAGCGCTTTCGCTCCCCTTCGGCATCCCAAATCGGTTCGCTCACCGCACCCGGCATCTCAGGCCATCCTTATACCTCCCCACGCGCGCCGCTGTACAGAACTTTCAATAAAAAGTGAAAGTTTGTGGTAGCTCGCCCTCTCCGAGCCCTTGGCTCGCCCGCGAGCATGGCTATGGGTTTGTGCGGATGTCCCTGAGCCACTTGGCGTGCATATCGAGAAACAGCCGGTTGCGACCGCCGCGGTGCGCCGTAAGCCCCTTGATCGAAGCCGAAACTGTCGGGATCGTCTTTGGAAAATACGGATCGACCAGCAGCTCGACGTCGCTGACCCCGTCCGGCAAGCCGGCTTGCGGATTGTTGGCCACACGCAGGTCCGCTACGCATTGATCGGGACTCTTCCCCCAAAAATCGTCAAGCGGAACCGGAGAATCCAAGCGGTCGAATCTCCACATCCAGTAACTGGTCCATCCTCCGGTCCAATCCTGCCGAACTTGCGTCGCCGAAGCCAATGCCCCGGCGTTGATGCTGGGGCAAACCCAGATTTTCGGGCTGGAAACATACGGCTGCAAGACGACGGCCGCCCACGCCGAGCGCGGATCGCTGGGGGGCCAGCTTCCCCATGGCTTGAACCCGAGTGACACTTTCAGATCGCGTCTGTCCGGAAACAGGTCGTCCGAGTCGCCCAGGTACATCATCCATGCGGTGCCGATTTGGCGCATGTTGCTGAGGCACGTCACCTGCTTCGCGCTTTCTTTCGCCTGGGCGAAGACAGGGAAGAGGATGGCGGCCAGAATCGCGATAATGGCGATGACGACCAGAAGCTCGATAAGAGTGAATGCTAGGCGTATCCTTTTGCTAATTAATTTCATAACATGCCCCGGAATCTTCTTGGCTATCGCTCGTCGACCACGCGGCTCTGAATCATCCATCCCGCACCCGTTCTCTGCCAGGTGTCGGTTTCCTTAAGGCTCTTCGTCAGCTTCCGAGCCTTGGGCTTTTTCCCTCCCTCCGGCGATGGCTGGTAGAGGTAGACCGTCGTGCACGATGCGCCGACCTGCATCGTTCCGGGCTTGTTGCCGGCTTTGATCGAGTCGATCTTGGTGGAGGCGTGCTTGAGCGTGACCCACTGCAGCGACGCGCGAATCATGCTCAGGTATTGCGCGCGGTTCAGCTTCAGTCGCTCCCCTTTCACGCGAGTCAAAAAGTCGTGCCCCAAACAGACGCCGATGCCATTTACATCCTTGCGGATATAGGCGCTATCCATCTTGTTGTACTGCTTCTGGATGGACGTCCGGGCCTGGGACAGCGAGGCGTCTCCGCGCACGCCGTACGCGGCTACGAGCAACGCCGTTGCTCCGATCAACGAGAGATACTTCATGTGGCTGGATCCTTCGGCGGATAGGCTGCGCCGGGAGTCGTTTCCTTAAGAGGGAAACCGGGCGCCGGACAGCCTAGGCTGCCCGGCGCAATCGATTACGATTTGCCTGGAATGGCGAATGCTAGGACCTGGTTCCCGCCTGCGCCGCCGATAGCGCCGCCAAAGCGGTTGTAACCCGTGCCCCAGTACACGACGCCGTTAACGACGGACGGTCCGCATACGATCGCGCCGCCCGGCGAGTAGCTCCAAAGGAGCGATCCGCTCGTGCCGTCGATCGCGAACATTTGGCCGTGAGTCGATCCGGCGAAGACCACGCCGCCGGCGGACGTGATCATGCCCAGGCCTTGGCCATCGCTCGGCTCGGGTACCTGCCAGAGGTATTGACCCGTGGCAGCATCGAGGCCGCCCCACAGGCCATTGTGCTTCGACGCTCCGGCCATCGTCGTGTATAGCTTGTTCTCGGTATTCGAGATGCCGCAGTACACGTGCTGGCCGTCGACTGACGAGCCCCACTCGATTCCTCCCGCCGTTCCGCCAGGACCAACTTGTGTGTGCCAAATAGTGCTGCCATCGTTGGGGTTCAGAGCCCAATACATGCCGCTCTTCTCGCCGGCGCCCAGCACATCGGTCAACTTGCCGTTGATGTTGGTGCTATAGAGGTTCGGTCCCGAGCCGAAGTCTGCGTCCGGTCCGGGCACGACGATGTCCTGCGGGATGCCGTAGATAATTCCCGTGTTCCAGGTGTCGGGTCCATACATCCGCTTGCCCCACTTGATGGCGCCCGTGTTCAGGTCGAGAGCGACGATCGCATCGACGTAGTTGCCATCCGTAAGACCGCCGGACTCCTCGGGCGTTCCGTGCGGCACGAAGTAGTTGTTTCCGGTGCAGATGTAGAGCGAGCCCCGCTTGGCGTCGACGACCGGAGTGCTACCCCAAACCGAGCAGCCCGCGAAGCCTGGAGGGGCCATCGTGGTCTGCCAGATGATCGCGCCCGTCGTCGCGTTCAGAGCGAAGATCTTGCCCTGGAAGGTGTAGGGGATAGGCGCCTGTAGGAGCGCCATGCCCTCTTCGAGCGAGCTCAAGCCGACGTAAACGACGCCGTTGTAAGCGACAGGCGACGACGTGATGCAAGACCACGGATGGTTCGAAAGAACGGTCCGCCAAACCGGCGCGCCCGTGAACCTGTTGACGGCGAAAACACTCGCGCTCGGATGGCTGCCGGTGATATAGGTTGCCACGCCGAACGAGTCGAGTTGACCCTGGTCACCGAGAACCAGGTTGTCACCCACGATCGCCGGACTCGTCCTCGAAGTCGAGATCACGGGGAGGCCGATGATCGACTGGTGCGGCGCCACGCCCGTGTACGTCGAGATCGGGTACGACCAGATCTTCGCGCCCGTGTTCGCGTTAATGGCATGGAGATATCCACCCCAGTCCACCGCGTACACCGCGCTTCCTTCGACAGTTGGAGTAGCTGAAACGTCCCCTTGAGTGGTGTACGCCCACTTAAGCGCGAGCTGTCCAACGTTCCCGGGATTGATCTTCGTGCTGGGGTTCGACCGACTGTTGGAAAGGTCGCCCCCGCCGAAAAACCAGTTCGCTCCACCCGTGCTCTGCGCAGCCGAGACGCACGACGCGCCTGCGAGCGCTAGGGCCGACAACACTTTGCTCAGGTGGCAAGATTTAGGGCCAAATACAGTCATTGCTATATCCTCACTTTTCCCAGTTTAGTGCGAGATGGTTTGCACCGACTCGTATCATAACTAATTGCTAGCCCGGTAGTAGCGACACAGCACAAAAACTGGTAAATCTTTTGCAACGCGCGCCTTGCAGCGGATACCAGCTCAAGCGGATCGCGGCCCGATACAAATTTGATGAGCAGGTGATAGACTAGGCGCGCTCTGACGCGAGTGGGGAACTTATGCTTTGGCCGGCGATGATCACACTGAGCGCGCACGTCGTTGCTGCGCGCCTCGAAGCCTGGACCGTCGATCCGATGACCAAAGTATTTCGAGACGACCCTTCCCGCGTTCCGAATGTCCGGCTCGTGGAGGTTGCGCGCGGCGAGATGGCCGAATGGCAGGTGGTCATCCGCTCAGCCGAGCCGTTGACCGACTTGCGAGCATCGATGGGCCCTTTGCATGGCCCGAAGGAGATCGGCACGCCGAGAATCCGCTGGGAAGGGTATGTGACCGTCGACCGAACGTACGGCTCGCCGTCCAAAGATCTGTTGCGCAAGGCCCCGGCGGATTACCCGGATCCGCTGCTCGTGTCTCCTCCTGCCGGCTTGGCAGCAGGGCTGTCTCAACCGCTTTGGATCGATCTTCCCATTCCGAAACTAGCCCCCGCCGGCAACTACGAGGCGACGCTTCGCGTCCAGGCGCTTTCGGGCGGTAAGGAAGTGAGCGTCGAGGTGCCGCTCCAAGCGAAGGTCTATCCGGTAACCGTCGGCAAATCCCGGCTTTGGGTGACCAACTGGTTCTACACGGGTCGAGGGCATCTGCCGGGCTCGGACGCCCCCGGCACGAAGGGAGAGGACGCATACCTTGCGGTGTTGGCGAAGCGCATGGCCGAGCACCGGCAGAATGTCGCGCTAATCGACCCCATCGCCCTGTCCAGGTTTGCCTGGTCTCCGGACGGCAAGATGAGCGTCGATTTCTCCCGATTCGATCGCTGGGTCGAGATTTTCAAGAAGGCGGGCGTGATCGGAAGGATCGAAGGAGGCCACCTCGGCGGACGCCTCGGAGACTGGGATTCCCAGTTCGGAGTGCGTGTCATGGAGCCGGTCGGCGGTAAGCCCGAGGTGCAATCGGTGCCGCCCGACGATCCGCGCGCCGACCGGTTCTACTCGCAGTATCTCCCCGCGCTCGTGGGCCACCTCGAGAAGAAGGGCTGGGCCGGCATCTATATGCAGCATGTGGGTGACGAGCCGATTCCATCGAACAGCGCCAGCTATGTCAAGGCTGCGGGGCTCGTGCGGAAATACGCACCCGGGCTCAAGATCGTCGATGCCACGCACTCACACGATATCGCGGGCGCAGTGGACGTTTGGGTTCCTGAGCTCGACTTCGCAGACCAAGATTTCGACTTCTACCGCTCGAGACAGCAGAAAGGGGAAGAGCTCTGGACCTACACGTGCGTCGGCCCGCAGGGCGAGTACGCGAACCGGTTCATCGAGCTGCCACTGATCAAGACGCGGCTGCTGCACTGGCTGAATTACCGCTACGGAATCACCGGCTATCTGCACTGGGGCTACAACTATTGGGTGAAGGGCGACCCGTTCGACGACGTGACCCGCACCAAGGCCAACGACGGATGGGGCGGCTTCCTCCCTGCCGGCGACTCATGGATCGTTTATCCGAACGACGGCAAGCTTCTCGACAGCATCCGCTATGAGGCGATGCGCGACGGAATCGCCGATTACGAACTCCTCTCCATGCTGGGCGATCGGAATCCCGCCAAGGCCCACGCCATAGCCGAGCGGCTGGTCGAGAGCTTCACCAGCTACGATACCGATATCGAAGATTTCAGGACCGCCCGCCGCGAAGTTCTCGAGGCGCTTTCGGACGGCTCCTAGCCGCTCGCCCATCCTCTGGACCGCTCTACGGCCCGCTGCCAGAAGTCGTATAGCTCCGCCCGGCGGCCCGCGTCCATTGTCGGCTCGAAAACACGATCGGCCTTCGACATCGCGGCAAGCTCCTCTTCGCTGCTCCAGACGCCGGTCGCGAGTCCGGCGAGGAATGCTGCCCCGAGAGCCGTCGTTTCGGGCATCGAAGCCCGCGCGACGGGAACATCGACGATGTCTGCCTGGAACTGCATGAGAAAGTCGTTGCTTGCCGCGCCCCCATCAACGCGGAGCTCTCGGAGGTCGGTACCGCAGTCGAGGTTCATCGCATCGAGCACATCCCGGCACTGAAATGCGATCGCCTCCAGGACCGCCCGCGCGATGTGCGCCCGGGTCGTGCCGCGCGTGAGTCCGACGAGCGTGCCGCGAGCGAAAGGATCCCAATGTGGCGCCCCGAGACCGGTAAACGCCGGGACCATGAAAACCCCGCCCGTGTCATCGACGCCGGCGGCCAGGGTGGCGGTCTCTTCCGCCGTGCGTATGATGCCGAGACCATCGCGAAGCCATTGAACTGCCGCCCCAGCGGCGAATACGCTGCCTTCGATGGCGTACACCGGCTTCGAGGAGCCGAGCCGCCACCCGACCGTACTGAGGAGCCGGCGTTCGGAGGTGTGTGGACGCGCCCCGGTGTTCATCAGCAGGAAGCAGCCGGTACCGTACGTACACTTCGCATTGCCTGGCGCAAAGCATGCCTGGCCGAAAGTTGCTGCCTGTTGATCGCCCGCCATTCCCGCTACCGGCGCGCCGAACTCCTCGCAATCGCCCAGCGTTCCGCTGCTGGGCACAACTTCGGGGAGCATCGCCCGGGGAATATTGAAAAGGCCCAACAGCTCGTCGGACCAGTCCATCCTCCGAATGTCGAACAGCAGGGTTCGACTGGCGTTCGTGACGTCTATCACGTGCCTTTTGGCGAGCCGCCATGCAAGGAAGCTGTCGACGGTGCCAAACGCGAGTTCCCTTCGCTCAGCCCTTGTCCGTGCGCCCGGGACGTTTTCGAGAATCCAGGCTATCTTGGTCGCGGAGAAGTAGCTGTCCGCGAGCAAGCCAGTCGTCCTTTGAAGCATCTCGTCCCGGCCGCTTTGCTTCAGCGCTTCGCACTCCGGAGCGGTGCGGCGGTCCTGCCAAACGATCGCGGGATAGATCGGGGCGCCGGTCGAACGCTCCCAAACGATGGTCGTCTCGCGCTGGTTCGCGATGCCGACCGCGGCGAGATCCTGCCGGGATGCTCCAGCTCGGGCGAGCGCCTCGTGGGCCGCACCGATTTGGGAGGCCCAAATCTCCTCGGGATCGTGCTCGACCCACCCGGGCCGCGGATAGCTCTGGGTGATCTCCTTCTGCGCCATGCTCAGGCGTTTGCCGGCCCGGTCGAACACGACCGCGCGTGAGGACGTGGTGCCTTGGTCCAGTGCGAGCACGAGTTGCTTCATTGACAAATCAGTTTGGAGTGTCGAGCGACGAGTCCGGAGTATCGAAAGATAGCCTACGGCGCCGCGCCAAAGCCTCGACGCCCACCACAGCGCAGCGACGCGGGGCGCTAAACTCGTTCTAGATGCTTCTTGCCATTGCCTTTGCCGCCGTCCTCTCCCAACATGCTCCTGGCCAGCGGATTCCTTCCATGATCACTCGGAGCGCGACATTTACCAGGCGTCTGGCCGTCTTGCCCTCGCCCGAAGGCTCGAAGCAGGCTGGAGGCGAGACGATTCCGGTGCTTCATGCGCCGGTCATGGTTCGCGGGAACAACATCACCGTCGACTTTGGCGGTTCGACGCTCCAAGGCTCGCCGCAGACGGTCGAGCCGGACCAGCGTAAAGGGCTCGGGATAGAAGTCAGCGGCAATGACGTCACAATCGAAAACCTCCATGTGCGCGGCTATAAGGTAGGGCTGCTGGCCAGGGGCTGCAAGCGGCTGCGCCTTCTGAACTGCGACTTTTCCTACAACTGGAAGCAGCACCTGCACAGCACGTTGGAAAAGGAGGACGAAAGCGACTGGCAGAGCTATCACCACAACGAGAACGACGAATGGCTGCGGTATGGCGCCGGAATCTACCTGCGCGGTTGCGACCATTTCGAAGTTAAGGGATGCAAAGTCCAGGGTGGGCAGTGCGGTCTGATGCTCACCCAATGCGACAACGGCTTGGTCTGGAACAACGATTTCTCGTTCAATAGCGGTCTCGGCATCGGCATGTACCGCTCCAGCAGCAACCGCATCATGCACAACAAGGTCGATTGGGACGTGCGGGGATTCTCCTACGGCGTGTACAACCGGGGCCAGGACAGCGCCGGCATTCTGATCTTCGAGCAGTCTTCGCACAACGTGTTCGCCTTCAACTCGGTGACGCACGGCGGCGACGGCTTCTTTCTATGGGCGGGCCAGACGACGATGGACACCGGCCAGGGGGGCTGCAACGATAACCTGGTGTGCGGGAACGATTTTAGCCATGCCCCGACGAACGGCATCGAGGCCACATTCTCGCGAAATAGTTTCCTTGGGAACAAGGTGCTCGATTGCTGGCACGGGATGTGGGGCGGCTATAGCTGGGATTCCGCGGTGACGAAGAACGTGTTCGGGTTCAACGACGAGGCCATAGCTTGGGAGCACGGACAGAACGACTCCATCGTGCAAAACACCTTTTACCGAGACAACGTGGGAGTGCACATCTGGGCCAACCCGGGCGAAGACCCCAACTGGGTATACGCGAAGAAGCGGGACACCAGGAGTCACGACTGGAGTCTCGCGGACAACCACTTCGACAACGAATTCACGAGAGCCCTCGACATACAGCAATCCGACACCGTCTTGCTGTATGGTAATCAAATCGACCATTCCGGTGAGAGCCTTCGCGTCGGTGAAAAAGTGTCGGGCTTGGTCAACGATAGTTCCATCGTATCTCCCGGTAAGCCGTTGCCGACCGCTAGCAGTCTGAACCCCGGGCCGGTCGTGAGTCCCGCAGAGTACGTCGCGCGGTTCGACGAGGTGCCGTGGGACCCTTATGCTATGTTCGCCACTGGCACGGTGAGCACCGTCGAGGCTAGGCTCTCCCCAGACAAGTCCACGGTCTTGTTCGGTTCCGACATCCTCGAGCTTGCGGAAAGACCTCTGCCTGGCGGACAGAACGCCTTCTTGCCCAAGGGCACTCTCCGTGGATGGCGATACATCCTGATAGATCAGTGGGGGCCATACGACTTCAAGCGGCCTCTCCTTTGGCCGAGGGGAGACCTGCCGAACGGCAAGAAGCGGTTCGAAATCCTGGGCCCCAAGGGCAAGTGGAGGCTCGCGCACACCGTCAACGTGGGCAAAGTCTCCGCGAAGAGCGGCCAAGTTCCCGGCTATATCGACGTCGATCTGCCCAAGGGGAAGGCGGGCAAGACTGAGATCGCCATGGAATATGTGGGTAAAGCGACCACAGACTACCGAGGAATCGTGACACCGGCCGGGAAAGCGGTGAAGTTCGCTTACAGCCGGTTCTTCGCGCCGATCGATTGGAAGGTGAGGTTCTACCGGTGGTCGAAGTCGGCAAACCCGGCGGACCCGCACGCGGCACCCGATGAGAATGCCCTGCAGCAGGCTGAGGCGCACAGCCCCGTCCAGTCGCTCAGCACCGACCGGCTGGATTTCGCGGGCTCCGCATTCACGCGCGAACTGCCAAACGACCATTATGCGACCGTGGCCGAAGGTTCGTTCACCGTTTCTCCCGGCGATTACAAGCTGGAGCTGACCACCGACGACGGCGCGCGGGTTTGGGTGGACGGCAAGAAGGTGATCGATGCCTGGCACTATCAGGGCCCGACCGAGTACACCGCGAACCTGCGCCTAGGCGGGAGACATCCCATCCGGGTGGAGCATTTTCAGATCGACGGCTACGCCGCGCTCAAGCTCGATCTCAAGCCAAGGGAATGAAACGCCACCCCGCCTTGGAGCCGTTCTCGCGAGACCATAACGGCGGGCTCTTCGCTGCGCGCAAGCTGAGCCAGGGACTCGCGCCGGAGGAGGCGCTACTCGAGTTTGCCGAGCTGTGGCGGGAAGAGATGAAGGATCACTTCGATGAAGAGGAGCGGCTGTTGGGGCGCCTTTGCCTGCCCGGCGAGCTCGAGCGGCTCATCGACGAGCACAAGCGCATCGGCGCGCTGGCCGAAAACGGGACTCCGGCGCAGGCTACGACCCTTGGCAAGCTGCTGAACGATCATATCCGCTGGGAGGAGCGCAGCTTGTTCCCAGCAATCGAATCGAGAGCAACACCAGAGGATTTCGACTGGCTCGAACGCGAAACGGCCGCGCTGGAGGATCGCAGAGCCGAGTTGCCACGGAACGCGAGGCGCGCAGAACTGGTCAAGCGACGTAGGAGCGATGGCTGAGCGCTACGATCTGAACCAAGCGGCGAAAGGCGACGGACCGGTGCTTGGCGGCGCCAGCGCCGACCTGAACTTCACGCTGCTTTCTTGGAGCGACGGACACACGATAGGCAGACACATAAACGACGAAGTCGACGTGCTGATGATCGTGTTGGGCGGTCGCGGCGAAGCGATGATCGGTGAGGAACGGTTCGATCTGGCCGAGGGCCACGCCGTTTTGATCCCGAAGGGCGTCGAGCGGGAGATCCGCAGCCTGAGCGATGGCTTCCGCTACCTGAACGTGCACACACGTCGCCGGCTCATGCCGAAAGGCCTCTGAAGCGTCCGGCTTGGCGCTATGCGGAATTCGGCCTACCGGCGCTGCCCTCGATGAGAGTCTTCGGCTAGCGGGCGGAAGTCCCGGATTGCCAGGCGCGTGGGGTTGTCGGCAACGAGCTTCGCTCGGATGACCAGCAGGCTCCGCCGCGGAAACGATGCCTCGGTGACCGCACCGCGAATCTCGCCGACGGTCTCGAAATTCTCGCCATCGTTCGAAACCTGCAGCAACCCGCCGTGCAGGACGTCGTTCGGCTGCCAGTCCGAACCGGTCATCAGCCGCGTTCCGCAAACCTCCACGGGCGCATCCAGCACAAGGTCGAACGTGCTTCCCGCCACCGGCGGATCGGCGGACCAGAAATAGGTGGTGAACTTGCCGTCGACGGCCGCGTCCGGCACGAAGGGGCCCTCGGGCGCTATATTCGTCATCGCCCGCCTGCCCGGCAAGGCCCGAATGCCGTACGGCTTGGCGAACTCCACCCCAAGCTGGGAGAAGAACGGCCCCAGCGAGCCGAGCCGCCGTTGAAAATCCTCGAGCTCCCGCCCCGCCGGACTCCACATCGCTTCCGAGAACGCCATCATCCGCGGAAACAGCGCGGCAGAAATATCCTCATCCTCGATCATCTCCGTCCACAGGCAGCACTCGGAGCCGAGCACCCGCCCGGATTCCTCTCCAGGATCGAACGCATACGCCATTTCGAGTGGGAGATCGGGCATCCAGCCGGGCTTCTGCCTACCGGGGAAGTTCGGGTAATCGAAGTAAGTGAACCGGTCGTGGGAGTTCACCACTTCCGCGCCGGCAGCCACCGCAGCCGGAGCCACGCCGAAGAACCAATCCTGCACGATCTGTCCCCGCAGAATGCCATGCTCGACGGTTGGCGTCCAGGCCATGCTTCGGCGGCCCTTTGAGCGAACATATTCCGAGACGCGGTTCATAAACCAGTGCTGAAGCGCGCTTTCGGAGGCCAAACCTTCGCGCGCCATCACGGCCCTGCACTTCGGGCACGCGCTCCAAATTCCCTCTGGCCGCTCGTCGCCACCGATATGGATCACCGGGGAATCGAATATCTCCATGACCTCGTCCAGCACCCCGAAGATGAATTCGAACGACCGCTCGTTTCCCGCGCAATAGATCCGCTTTCCGGTCGATGCGGTGAATGTCGACAAGCCGGTCCCTGTCGGCGGCGCCGGTTCTCCGGTACAAGTCAGCTCGGGATAGGCGCCCATCGCTGCGGTCGAGTGCGCCGGCATTTCGATTTCCGGCACGATGCGGATCCCCAGCACGCGAGCCGCTTCGACGATACTGCGCGCGTCCTCCCGGGTGTAGAAACCGCTCGCGTCGGGCTCGCCATACGGTCTCTTCGAGGCCACCTCGACTAGCCGGGGATATCGCTCGATCTCCAGGCGCCATGCTTGGTCGTCGGTGAGGTGCCAGTGCAGCACGTTCATCTTGAGCGCGGACATCATCTCGAGAATCCAGCGGATGCGCCCCGGGCTTTGGAAATGCCGGGCCGAGTCGAGCATCAAGCCGCGCCACCTGAATCTCGGCCCGTCGTCGATCTGCATCGGTGCTAGCATCTCGCCGCTCCAACAGAGCTGTCTCAGGGTCTGGAGCCCGTGCAAGAACCCCTCGCGCTCGGATGCCTCCAAGAGGGTCCCGCTGGGCTCGATCACCAGCCGATAGTGCTCCCGGGGCAGCTCGGGCCGCACGGCAAGCTCTACCAGGCAGGGACCAACTTGCAGCCAACGGTCGGCAAGCTCCAGCAGCGACTCGGCGCACGGCACGCCTGCTCCCGCAGTCGCTCGAATCGGCCCGAGCGGACAAGCATCGCCGGCAAGAGGGGTGGCCAACGAAGGAGCCGGAATTGAGCACACCGATAGCCACCTTTCAATTGCGCCGGATGCTTTCGCGTCCGCCGCCGGCTCGGCATTTGCGGTCGAGCGGCTTACCGCTTATCGCGAAATGCGCCGAGCATCTCGGACGAGAGCGCTCAAATTCTACCGTCGGGATGCGTCCGATTTATAGCGCTCGTACCTCGACGCCAACTGCTCGATGAGCTCTGGCCAAGGCACAAGCGAGTTGGACGAATCGCTCCACACGCCCGAAATGCCGGCCCGCTCCAGAGTTCGAAACTCGAGGGTTGCGCCGCGGAGCAGTGCGAGTGGCTTGGGAACATCTCCTTGCCTCGAACCGGCGATGTAGAACCCTGCATACAGCAGCGTCGTCAAGGCGTCTTTCGCGCCTATCACCCCTGGCCCCCGATACTCGGCGTAGGTGGCAAAGAGACACGGATGGGAAACGCCCGGAATCCTGTACCAGCGAGACGCCACCGCTGATCCCGCTGACTCATCCTCTTGGATCATGATTTGGCCTTGCGGAACGGCGGCCGACCCAAACCCCGAGTCGTCCATCAGAGTCCGCAGCTTTTCGGGCGTCAGGCCGTAGGCGCGCTTTTCCTCTGGCGGGATGTAGGGCCAAAGGGCGCTCGCTCGACCAGATTCATAAGCGTGGAGCACGGCGATGGCAACGGTTCTGGGGGTCTGCGGGCGCGAATACCAAAGGATCAGCGCCAGCAGCACAACGACACCAAGGCCCGCGAGCGTCCAACGAGTCTTCTTGGAACCTAGAAGCAAGCAGGGCCCGTCCCGCAATTGAAGCCGGCCGTCGGACCCCAGCTTGTCTTGAAGTTCTTGTACCCGGTGCCTCCAGCTTCGCACTGCCAGGTCTCGACGCTGTACTCAGTACATGAGGTTGCCGTCTCGCTGCAGCAGAACGGGTTGATCGGCCCAATCTCGGAAAGGTAGATGTTGCAGCCGTAAAGCGGCTGCGGGCAGTTCGTATAGCTCGGATTCCCAAGGTTCTCTTGGATGATCGGAGTCGCGGCGACCCACGCCGACCAGACAAGACCCACTCCCGCAAACGCTGCTCTTCTAACACCCTGTGTTATACGCAGTGACTATCCTCCCGGTGTCGACCACCAAGCGTCGTTTCCGAGCATAATGCCCGGCTTGTAAAGTTGGACGAGTTGCCCTTCGAGCAGCACGGCCAAGCCACGATGCACGAAGTAAGGATTGTAAATCGGAGTCCCCGGATCGTCGCAGTTCACATCGTAGAATAACAAGCTGTTATCTCGGTAAACCCGTGAATATGCCGCGTAAGATGCACGGTCATTTGGCCTGTAAGTGACATCTTCCACCGGGCCAGAGACTTCCCACGACTCCTTCCGGTACCAGCTCGTATTCAATCCGCACGGACTTAGAGTGAGGTTTTCTATCGGCTTAATGAATCGATCGTACGGCGAGGGAAAGGCGTCGCTGTCTGTTGGAATGCCCATGGCGGCCGGGTCGCCATAGATCCCGTCGCCTCCTTGCTCACTTCGGTAAAGGGCGACTGCGAGGTACAGCTGGTGGAGGTTGCTGACCGCCGCCGACCGCCGCGACCACCTCTTTGCCGCTCCAAACACAGGAAAGCTGATGGCCGCTACGACCAGCAAAATTGCGATGCAGGTCATGAGCTCGACCAGTGAAAATGCTCTTCTCATCCGTTCCATGCCCTCCACTTCTGAGATGACTCAGCCGCCCCGATGGCCGAGTCCGCCACGAGGCCGTGATTTACAAGAATCAGTTGCGGCGTTACCCGATAGCAGAACGACGGGAGCAACTTCATCTCAGGATCACTCTTAACGGCACATCCTTTCCACTGCGCGGCCAGCCTTTTCTTTAATTCCGGATGAATAGTCAGAACAACCTTCGGCATTTCACGCGGTAGGCTGCTGAGCTTCAGCACGTCGGCGCTACAGCTTTCACAGTCGCTGACCATGACTAGCACGTACCGGTTCGGCATCACTGCGTCTTTTGCCACGTTTACCTTCGTTCCGATGGGTACCGCCAAGGGCACGACGATCGAATCTGCAGTCCTGGGAGCCGACATCGAGCATCCCTGACTGCCGATAGTTGCCATCGGCAGTGCTATAAAATGGATGCAGCGCCTACAGATTGAACTGACACGGTTGCACGGCAAGGCGTGGAATGGTCCCCCTCGCACGAGGCGGACGTACTGGCCTTGCGACCGTGAACGAGGTCTGAGGCTCATGGATACATTATCCCCCCCCGCTCAAAACCCCAACATCAAACCTAAAACCTGGCAGAATTACTTGGTACTGCTTCGGGAGCCGGCCGACCTCACATCCCGCCGAGCGCCGCCCGCGAGCTTTGCTCACAGGGATCGACGCGTTTGGGATCCGAACTACTTCGGCCCGACTGCCGCTCTGGGTCGACGGCCGTCCCGGGTGCAGAACGATTCGTCAGGCCGCGCTTTCGGCGGTTTCCCGCTCCCGCACGAGAGCCATAGAAAGAGGGGAAGCGGGCTTGCGGCCGGCGACGGCGGCAACACGCAAGGGCAGCGATACCGGTGCGTAACCCTCGGACCCCCTCGACTGGCTTTGCTTGAGACTGCTGTGCATAAACGGCTTCTCGAACGCCAGCGAGAAGAGCTTGCTGACCATCAGAACGATCGGCATGAGCGCCAGCAAGTACCAGAAGATCGCCGGAGAATCGGCCACCGATGCAGGCCGTATCGAATACAGAAGCTGCAAGATCGGGTGGTGCATCAGATATAGGCTGTACGAGAATCCGCCCAGCGCGACGATCGGCTTCCAAGATAGGGCCCGAACAACCTTCCCGTGCGGGGCCACCGCGCCGGCATAGATGATCGATGCGACCGCGACCCCTACGAACGCATCGCAAACGTAGATCGGCTGCCGCGCCGAACAAGCCCAAGCGCACCCGCCGAGCGCCAGAAGCGAAGTGACGAGCGCGATCTCCGGCATCTGGCCGCGAGAAAGCGACGGCCGATAGGCGAGATGCGCGCCGGCCATGCCGAGCGCGAACAGCGTGAAGTACCACGGATACAGCTTGCCGGCGTTCGGCACCGAAACGATGACTGCGACCGCGAGGAGCGACGCTCCAAGCACGAACCAGCGCCGCCGCAGCCTTGTCAGCGTCAGTGCGAGCAGAGGGAACACCACGTAAAGCTGCACTTCGATCGCGATGCTCCACAGCACGCCGTTGATCTTGTACATCCAGTCCGGCGAGAAGTTGTGGAACATCAGCACGTGCGCGAGCACGCTCTCGCTGGTTACCGGCAGGTACAGCGAAAACGGCATGCCGACCTGCTTGGAGGTCACCAAGGCGACCGTCACGAGCGAGCAAGCCAGGCACGCGTAGTACGCCGGCAGGATGCGCTTGGCCCTCCGCGCGAAGAACCGCTTCAGGTTCGTCACTCGGCCGTTGCCGCCGGTGAACAGCGAAAGCTCGAGGCAGAACCCTGAAAGCACGATGAACGCCGCGACGGCCAGATGCCCGAAGGAGAACGGCGCCATCACTTGCTGAAGCCAAGCCGGAGCGTGCGAGACCTGGCCGGCGAGGGCGCTCGGATCCGAAAGCGAGCAGATGTGCCCGATCACCACATATAGCGCGGCCAAGCCTCTCAGCCCTTCCAAGAAAGGCAGCCTTTCCATGGCTGGCGCAGCGGCCGCTCGTCGGCGCATGGGTGCATGATATCCCCGCTTCCTGCCGCCTGCATCCCGGGCTCGTAAAATTGCCGAACTCCCGGTTTCGGCAGCATTGTAACGGAGCCGGAGCAAATGCGTCAGCATATGTGCATGAGTAGGATCCGTCTGTTTATCGCAGTAGCGGCGCTGGCGTTCGCGGCGCAGAGCGCGTTCGCGCAGTTTGGGTTCCCAATCCAGAACAACGGCGTCATTTGGAGGAACTACGCATCTGGCATAACCTCGCGCGTCGCGAAGCAGCAGCTCGTCGTCCTCGAAACCCAGGGCGACCTGGACCGATACTGGCTGAACGTCATGGGCCGCAAGCCCGAGACGTCCCCGCGCGACATCGATTGGTCGAAGGAAAAGCTTGTGGCGATCCATGCCGGCGCCCGGCCCTCCGGCGGATATACGATAACCGTGCAGAACGTGATCCGCGTCTCGCCGACAGTCGCGCGAATCGTAGCCACCGAATGGACTCCCATGCAGCGCCAGTTCGTGACGCAGGCGGTCACGAGTCCGTGGACGCTCATCCGAGTCGACCGGGGCCCGTTCGAGCTCGATCTCGACCTCCGTCAGAAGCAGGGACCTCCACCCGGAACCACGATTATAGGGTCGCCTGAGCGAGGCCGGCGATGTCACTGCGACAATTGTGCCTGCGGCTGCGGCTGCGGCGATTAGCCGCTTCTCCTCGCCGCAAGTAAGCTAAGGCCGATGCGCGCCCGGTGTTGCGTGGTCGGCGGAGGGCCGGCGGGAGTTATGCTCGGCTACCTATTGGCGCGCTCGGGTGTCGAGGTCGTCGTTCTGGAGAAGCATGGCGACTTCCTGCGAGACTTCCGAGGCGACACCGTGCACGCCTCCACGCTCGAGGCGCTCTACGAGCTAGGAATCCTCGATGGGTTCCTCGCCAGGCCGCATACCGAGTACCGCCGCTTCCGGCTGAATGTCGAGGGCCGCCAGTTCGATGTGGCGCGCTTCGACAAGCTTCCCACCCATTGCAAGTTCATCGCGCTGATGCCGCAATGGGACTTCCTCGATTTTCTCACCGGCGAGGCCGCGAAATACCCGAGTTTTCGACTCCTCATGAATACGGAAGCGACTCGGCTGATTCTCGAAGACGGCAAAGTCGTTGGCGTGCTCGCGAAGGGACCGGAGGGCGAAATAAAGATCGATGCCGACCTCGTCGTCGCTTGCGACGGGCGTCACTCGGCCATGCGGCAGCAGGCGGAGTTGGCTCTGGAGGATTTCGGTGTGCCGGTCGACGTGCTCTGGATGAAAATCCCGAAGACGCCCGACATGCCCACCGATGTGCTCGCTTACGTGGCGGGCGGAAGCTTTTTGATCCTCATCGACCGGGCGGACTATTTCCAGGCGGGCATCCTCATCGTCAAGGGCGCCTTCGACAAGATTCGCTCGGACGGCCTTCCAAAGTTTCGCGAGAGCATCGTCGCGTTGGCGCCGTTTCTCACGCCGGCCATCGACGACCTGACCGATTGGGACCAGGTAAGGCTGCTGACTGTGCGCATCGACCGTCTGAAACAGTGGGCGCGCGAGGGCCTGCTGTGCATCGGCGACGCCGCGCATGCCATGTCGCCCGCCGGGGGAATCGGTATCAACTTGGCCATTCAGGACGCCATCGCCACGGCCAATGTCCTTGCGGAGCCGCTTCGCGAGGGGCCGGTGAGTCTGGACGTGCTCCGCAAAGTCCAGGAGCGCCGGGCTTGGCCCACCCGATTTCTACAGAGCCTCCAAGTGTTCATCCACCGCCAATTTCTCAGACCGGCGAATCCGGACGAGCGCGCGGGCAGGATGCTCCGGTTCGCCTGGGCGATTCGAACGTTCCCGATTCTGTCGAGCCTATTGGCGAGAATCATCGGCATGGGCCCACGCATGGAGCATGTGCGGACGCATGAGACCGCCGCCCCATAAGTCGCGTGTCGAAATCCCTTCGCGCGATTCGACTACTATTCGCTATGCAAAAGATTTCCCCGTTCCTTTGGTTCGACACGCAGGCAGAAGAGGCTGCGAACTTCTACGTCTCGGTTTTCCCGAACTCCCGAATACTGAGTGTGAACCGCTACGAAGGCGGACACGTGCCCGAGCGAGAGGGCCAGGTGCTGGTCGTCGAGTTCGAGCTGTTCGGAGAGCATTTCATGGCGCTGAACGGCGGCCCTGAGTACAAATTCACCGAAGCGACTTCGTTTATGGTTCATTGCGAGACTCAGGAGGAGGTCGACCGGTATTGGTCCATGCTCACCGATGGCGGCAAGGAGATCGCCTGCGGCTGGCTTAGCGACAAGTACGGCTTGTGCTGGCAGATCACTCCGACCATGCTGAGCGAGATGCTCATGCATGAGGATCGCGCCAAAGCCGGCCGCGTCTTCGCCGCCATGATGCAGATGGTCAAGATCGATATCCCCACGCTCGAGGCAGCCGCGGCCGGCCCGTAGACTTCTCTGCGGGTATGCAACAATGCGGCAGGTTGGTGACCTCGGCAGCGCGGCCGGGTATTGCATATGAACGTAGGTGCGAAGATGATGTGTCCCGAAATCGAATCACGCTTCGGTCAGCTCGAGGAGCGCCGCAAAAAGCTCGTGGAACGCGTTAGGGCGCTTCCGGAAGCAGCGCGGGCCAAGTCGCCGGGCGCTAGGTCGTTCTCGCCGAACCAGCTCATCATGCACATGGCGCTTGCCGAAGGCGTCGATCTCGGCCACATGACGAAATGTCCGCCGAGCATGCTGGCCGGCAGGAAGCCCAAGCCAACTTTCGTATTTCGGCAAGCCGTCAAGAGGCTCTCGCAGGCATCGAGAATGCCTACTATGAGGAGCATGCTTCCACCCGCACAGGTATCGCTCGAACACGCCGAGCAGCGATGGGACGAAGTGCGGGCGGGAATCGCCGGAATGCTGGGGCAAGTAGCGTCGCCGGATGCCGCGGTTATCAAATATTTCCCCTTCGGCACTTTGTCCGCGAGCGACTTACTGCTGCTGCTCGAGGCCCACTCGCATTACCACGAGACTCTGTTTCCCGCGACCGCCTAACGGAGCCCGGAGGCGGCCCCGAGCCTTAGGCCGCCGTCGCCCTGGACGAAGACCTTCGATGCCAGCATGCGGTCGACGACATGCTTTGCCCGAGCCATGCCGCTCGCGGTGGTGCGTCGAAAGCCGAGCAGGAGGTACGCGCCCTTGCAGGCCTCCTCCTCGGAAACGCCGAACGATTCGCCGACGACTTCGCGGAGCGCAGCGGCCATCTCCGGCTCAGTGACGAATTCTGCCTTCCTCTCGTTGGCCGGCCGGGCCGACCAATCGCGTGGAGCGCCAAGTTGACTTGCGTCGAAGTACAGCGCCTCGGAGCTCACGCGCACCCCGGAAAGATTCGACCCGATCACGGCTTCGAGCCAACGCCTCGTGTTCGCGCTCGAGCGCGCACGCCCGGAAGCAGTCAGCAGTCGGCTTAGCAGCAGCTCTCTGCAGATGGGGCCCTCAGCCTCGACGACCGCCAGCATATAAGCGCCCAGTTCGGATTCCGAACCGCAGATAATTGGCGAAGCCACGACGTACGGCCTCGGAGGCGCGGAGCGCCGGGCGCCGGCCCGCTCGACGATAACCGGTCCCGGCTCCGGTTGCGCGATGGCCGGCGGTGGCTCGGGCTGATGTCTCGCCAAAGTTGCCGCTTCGATCGCGGCAAGCAGCCGCCGGGTTTCTCCTTCCCGATCCTGCCACCAGTCGCTAGACCAGATTCGGTGCAGCTTCCAACCCCGGATCTCGAGCACTCGCTGCCGGAGCTTGTCACGATCGCGAGCGCTCCGAGCGCTGTGGTAGGTCGCACCGTCGCACTCGATGCCTAGGATATAGCTGCCTGGATGCTCGGGATCGACGACGCCGAGGTCGATGCGATAACCCTCCGTTCCTACCTGCGTGTCGACATCGAGCCCGGCGTCTCTCAGAGCGGCGGAAACTTCCTCTTCAAATGGCGACTCCTCGCTCAGGCCCGTCGTCAGCGGCACGTCGGTGATGCCGTCCTTCGCTAAGTGAAGGTATCGCTTGAGAGCCTGGACGCCTGCGCGCGGCCCATCCAGCCGGATGTCGTCGGCGGTGATGTTGCTGAACACTTCGCAACGCTTGCGCGCCCGGGTGATCAGAACGTTGAGGCGGCGCTCTCCCCCTTCGGCCAGCAGCGGGCCGAAGTTCTGCCGCAGCACTCCGGCCTCGTCGCGGCCATATGTGATGCTGATCAGGATCAGGTCGCGCTCGTCGCCCTGAACGTTCTCGAGGTTCTTCACCTCGAGCGGCTCATGCGGGTGAAGCTTCGCATGCTCTTGGAACGGGCCCGGCTCCAAGCGCTCTCGCTTCTGCACCTCGGCGTAGATCAGGTCCGCCTGCGGCTTGTTCATGGTGGCGACGAGCAGGCTCATCTCCGGCTCGGTCTTGACCTGTTCCAGAACCTTGTCCGCCACGATCGCCGCCTCGAGGCGATTGACCCGCTTCCGATCGCCAGGCTCGTAGACAGTCTCGGGATGGTGGTGGAATACGACCCCGACGCGCTCAGCGTCGATTTGGGAGCCGGGGCTCGGAAATACGATCAGCCGGTTCTCATAGAACATCTCGTTCGACGGCTGGATCAGCGATGGATGAACGCTCCGATAGTGCCAGCGGAGATCCGGCCGTCGGGCGTGGCCCATCGCGACCGCGCTCATCAGGCTCAGCACGCTTTCCAGCTTGTGCGCCTCCGCGCCGAGTTCCCCTTCCCCGGTGATCTCCTCCGGCTCGTCGTCGCCGACCAGCCGGTCGAAAAAGCTTGTCGGCGGCATCTGCCGCGTGTCGCCGACCACGATGCTCTGCTTGGCGCGCACGATCGAGCAAATCGCATCCTCTGGCCGTATCTGAGACGCCTCGTCGAAGATCACCATATCGAACGGGGGCAGATCGGGCGGGAGGTGGATCGCCACCGAGAGCGGACTCATCATGAACACCGGCTTGATGCGCTGGATCGCTTCACCGGCTCGCGACATGATCCACCGGATCGGCTTGTGGCTGCGCTGCAGCTCGCATTGCAGCCGAAGCTGAAGCAGGTTGCCCATCGCCTTGTCGAACGTGGGAAGCTGCCTTTGGTGCGCCAGGCGTACTTGCGCGCGGTTGTACTTGAGCTTGAAGTCGTCCAGCGATTGAAAGTCGCGTATAAGTGCCTCGTGCCCTTCCCGCTCGAACGCTTTAAGCTCCGGCCTCGAAGTCATCGCCTCGCGAACGACCCCCTGGTAGTAGCTGCGCACGAGCGAGTCCCGCAATCGCTCCGAAGCTAGGGGCCAGCGGTCGGCCACTTCGAGCAAGCATTCGAGCCCGAGCTCCGCCACGTGCCGACGCGATTCGTTCAGCGAGATGTATTCCGGCAGTCGGTCCAGACTTTCGTTCCAGGCTCGCACGCGATCCAGAAGCTGGCCCAGCTCCGTGTCCGTTGCACGCGACGGGTCGATCTTCAGCAGACCCGCGACCGTAACGTACGCGTCCATGGCTTGCCGGACCCGCTCGCTCGCGGCCTCGGTGAGAGCTTTGACTTGCTCGTCGTCGTGGGCGCCCTCGAAGAACGAGAGCAACCCGGCCGGGATCTGCCCCTGGCTCACTTTGGCGTCCAAATCGAGAATCCAGGCGAGGACTCGCTCCAAGACCCCCGCATCCGTCTCTCGGCCCTCCCATTGCACTCCCATAAGTCGACGCATGGCGTCATGCCGCGAATCGATGAGAGCCTCTTCGGCTTGTGCCCGGCGCACGTCGCGGACGAGCCGACGCAGCTCTCCGGGTTCCGAAGGCGCCCCGGGGCCGAGATACTCGGCAAGCTCTCGCCGTGCGCCTCGGTAGGCCCCGACGAGCGGCTTGTACCAGGCGCCGCTATATCGATCGTACGCTTCCGCGATCGCGCGAAGGTCGGCCTGCCAAACCTCCGGACGCACTTCGTTCACGCGGGCCGCCCGGATCTCCGCGAGGACTTGCAGGCTCGCGATAACCTCGCGGACCATTCTCTCTTGCTCTTTCCAAGTGGCCACGCGGCAGGCGACGCCGTCCAGCGCGGGAGCGGCGAGCGCCATCTCCACGCACACCCTCAGCACGGCGAGGTTCGCGGGGGTTAGAGGCACTTGGACCTTGAGCGCTTCCGCGGCGGTGGCCATAGCAGTCAAAGCCGCTTCGAGCCGATCGGTCGCCGACGCTAAACCCTCTCGGAGGTCCAGCTTCATGCCCGGATCGACGTAATCGATGCCCGCGCCGTAGAACGGATGCTCGACGGGCACCCCCGCCGCGCGAAGCCTGGTCTGAAGCGCCTCTACTATCGGAAGCCCGGCTTGAAGATCCGTCGACTTCCAATTGCAAAGCGATTCGAAGGGGATGCGGCCGGCGCGATCTTCCGGTTCCTCCTTAGGCAAAGCAGCCAAAATCGACATCGCCTGAAAGGGCGACGTGCCATAAGCCGGCAGCTCGGCGTTGACCGCCTCGCTGTGCGCATTCAATCGATCGCGAATCTCCGTCAACCTTGCGATTCGCTGATCTTCCGGCTTGAGCGCGAGCGAGGTGCCGACGGTTCTCTTGAGCTCGCTATAGAACGCTTTCCGGTTGGTTAGCTTGTCGTGTAGGTCGAGGCACATTGCTCCCAGGTCAGCGCGCTCGAGGTTCCGTTTCACCACGTCGAGGGCGGCGCGCTTTGCGGAAACGAACAGGACGCGCTTTCCGGCTGCTACTGCCTCGGCGATGATGTTCGTGATCGTCTGCGACTTGCCGGTGCCCGGCGGTCCCTCGACCACGATCGACAGCCCAGCCGACGCACGGATCATCGCGATGAGCTGCGAGCTGTCGGCATCGTAAACCTCGCGCGCTTTATCCACCGGGCGCACAGAGTCGAGCTGAGTGCTGTCGCCGATCGGCGAATCCGGTGTGCCGTAGCCCCCGCCGAGCATGGACACCAAGTCGGCATGGAGCCAGGGCTTGCGCTCGGCCGGCCAGGCGTCTCCTCCCAGGTCGACGTACATGGCGTACTTCTCGTAATTGAAGAACCCCAGGCATATTTCGTCGCGATGGACGATCCAAGAAGCCCTGTCCCGAATCGTCGACTCGATCTCCGAGAAGTACTCGGAGATCGGCTTGTCGTCTTCCAAGTCGGGCAGCTTCAAATTGAATTCAGCGAACTTCGCCCGCAGCGGCAGATTCGAACCGACGTCGCTTCCGTCGTGAATCAGCCTCATCGAGCCGTTGCCCTGCTTTTCGAGGACTACGGGGATGAACACCAGAGGCGCCCGGTACGAGCGCTCGTCCGTTTCGCTCCACTCGACCGTGCCCAGAGTCAGGAACAACGTGTTGATGCCCAGCTCCTCGCGCGCAGTCGTCGCCTCTCTGGCGATCATCCTCAGCTTCGCCTGGAGAACCGATTCCCGGTCGTCGGTGTTCAGCTTCGTGTCCAGCACGTCGATCGGCAGCGAGGGGTTCTTGATGTAAGCGTCCAGCTCATCCTGGGCATCGCGGCGGAACTGTTCCATCGCCACGTCGTCGTCCGGTGCGGAAACCGCCCCGTCTCGCGCCCTTCGAACGGGGTCGGGCAGCCCCACGAACGACATCTTCTTGCCCTCGACGACCAGCAGCTTGAGCAGCTCTGCGCTGCTCTCGTTCAGTACCGTGATCCCGATCCGCTTCGATGGCCGGTAGTTGAGCATCCGGTTGCGAAGGGAAAGATCGAGCAGCTTGGCTCGAAGCGCCTCAATTTGCGTTCGGACAGACTCAGAGCCAGTCGAGGCGGCGGACATCATTCGTATTGTACAAACTCCCAACGGCGTTCCCCGCCCGGGGCCATACAGCGCCCGGCCGTCGTGGCGGGTCGAGTCGCCCCCAGGTACCCTTGGCCGTGCCGAACGCGCCCGCTTCCGGAGGCTCCGACCGGCCAAGCAAACAAGCGGCCGCAGCTCGCTGCGAGATGCTCGCGGGGCTGGACGCCGAGAGTCTCAACAACTTGGTGCAAGCTTCCACGATGGTCTTGGCCCGCAAGGGAGAGGTCATATGGCTGGCCCAAAGCCCGGCGCTGTTTTGCGGGGTCGTGAACTCGGGCTTTGTGAAGATGACGCGAACCGCGCCCAGCGGGGCCGAGATGGTCATGGAGCTTCTCGGACCCGGGCAGTGCTTTGGGCTGCTTGCGGTCATCGAGAGCCGTCCCTACCCCCTGAGCGCGCTTGCTTCGACAGACGTTTGGTATCTCAAAAGCTCAGCGGACGCGATGCGCGAGGCGTATGCGCACAGCTCGAGCCTCAAGGATCAAGTCGTGCGCATGATCGGGCCGAGGCTCCGCAGAGCGCACGACATGATGTCGCGGCTGTCCTCCGGTCGGGTCGAAGAGCGGCTCGCGGCCGTGCTGTTCATTCTTTCGGACAGCTACGGCGAAGATACTGCAACGGGGGTCCGCCTCGAGGTGCCTCTGACCCGCCAGGACCTTGCCGAAATGTCCGGCACTACGACCGAGACGGCTATTCGCGTGCTCAGCAAATGGCAGAAGGCCGGAATAGTGTCGACGGAGCACCACGTCATTACGATTCGCGATCTCGCGGCGCTCCAGGCAGCGATGCAAGTCTGAGTCACTCCGCGTCGCTCAGCACGTCTTCCACCCATGAAAACCCCTTCATCATCGCCGGGAACCCGATGGTGGTTAGGGTCATGAGAGCGCAGTGCCTGAGCTCTTCTGGTTTGCAGCCTGCATCCAAAGCCTTGCGAACCGCGCTGTGCGTGCCGCCCTCCAAGCCTGCTGCGATGCATGCGCTCAGCTTCACGAGCCTCTGAGTTCGCTTATCGAGAGGGCCGCACTCGGATACCGCGCCGCCGAGCGCCTGGTAAGCCTCGCCGACCGCCGGGTAGTCATGAATGAACGACGTATATCGATCGGGCAATCTTCTCATCGGGTTGTCCTCGCAGGCGCCAGCTTACTACTTGGTTTTTCGCGCGGTATGACCTGCGTCATAGCGCCCGTCCGGCTGGTCGGCCAACCTTTCGGTAGACGGACAAAGATGGCTCAGCGCGAATTGACTCCACTCCGCATCGTTTCTGCCCCGGCGCCCGACCGCGATCCCCGAGCGTCGGTCGAAATCTACAAGCCGTTCTTTCTCGCCGGAATGGCGACGGTGCTCACGGCGGGATGCACCTTGGGCGCTATCGCGCTGCTCGGAATCGCCCTCAAAGGCGCGTATGCGTCCGAAGTGTGGTTGCCGTACGTGCTGGCGCACGCGAATTCTCAGCTCTATGGTTGGGTGGGCTTCTTCGTGATCGGCTTTGCGCTTCAGCAGCATGCGCCCAGCCAATCCAAGCTGCGGCTGTTCCACTGGCTGGCATATGGCTCGCTCGGAACCATGGGCCTGGGAATCGTGCTCCGATTTGCGGCGGAGCCGCTGGTAGGAAGCAACCCGGCCATTTGGCTTCCGGTCGGTGTGTTCTCCTGCGCGCTTCAGTACCTGGCTGTGCTGCTCTTCGTCTTGAACACGCAGCTCACGAGACATAGGAGCGGTGAAGGCTTGTCTTGGCAGGGACGGCTGGTCCTCACATCGCTTGCATGGATGCTCGTGGTCGCCGCGGCGGAGCCCTTTTACTTCTATTTCGCTCACCAGCAGGATCCAGTCGGCCGAGTGGCGTTTGTAGCCGAGATGTTTCCGCCTTACCGCGACGCGCAGTTCCTGGGTTTCGTCGCAATGATGATTTTTGGCGTCGCGCTCACAAAGATGCATTCGTGCTTCGGCGCGCGCGATCCTTACAGGAGCCTGGCGCTCTGGGGCGCCGCGCTTTGGAACGTCGGGCTCGTCGCCCGGATGGCCGGATGGATCGTGTATTTCCGCTCGGGGATGGCGCATGGATCGGCCAACCTGTATTTCGGCGGAGGCGTCGCGATCGCGGTTGCCGCTGCCATGCTCGTCGGCTCGACCCGCATGTTCGAGCCTCTCCGCACCCGAATCCCCAGCCATAAGTTCATCAGGGCAGCATTCTGCTGGCTGATCATAGCCGGGGTGATGATGGTGATGGAGCCGATCCATCTGCGCGCGACCGGGCTGCCGTTCTCGCACGCTTATATCGGGGCGATTCGCCACGCCCTCACCGTGGGATTCATTTCTCAAATGATCATCGGCGTGGGCACGCATGTCATTTCGCAAATGAACGACATTCCGGCGAGCGCCCAAAAATCCCTGATGTCCGTATTCATTCTGTTGAACCTCGGCAACGCGGGCAGAGTGGCGCTGGAGGCATACACCGACTATGCCCACGGAGCGTTCTTGCCGATGGGCGCCACGGGATTCATAGAGCTGATAGGATTAGGGATCTGGGTTTGGTACGCGGGCAGCTTGATGATAAGCTTGCGTCACAATCTGGCAGTGGCGGCAAACTAGGAACCAAAATGTCGGAGCAGCAGTTTTATATCGACCCCAGCCGGTGCATCGGGTGCAACGCTTGCGTCGCCGCCTGCTCCGAATGCGAAACCCACGCGGGCTACTCCATGATCCACCTCGAACAGATCGACCGAGGCGAGACCGTCCAGACGACACCCGTGATCTGCATGCATTGCGAGGAGCCCGCTTGCGCTGCGGTCTGCCCCGCGGATGCCATCAAACGGACACCGGACGGCGTGGTGCAAAGCTCTCTCAAGCCGCGGTGCATCGGCTGCACGAACTGCGTCTACGCCTGCCCATTCGGAGTGCCCAAGTACAACGTGGGAATCGACCAGATGATGAAGTGCGACATGTGCTACGACCGCACCTCGGTCGGGCTCAAGCCGATGTGCGCCGCCGTCTGCCCGTCGGGAGCGCTGTTCTTCGGCACGCCCGAGGAGATAGCAGCCCAGCGTAGCGCGGTGCCGGTGAACGAGTTCACGTTCGGCAAGCGATCGATCAAGACGAAAGTCTCGATCATGATGCCCGCCGGCCAAAACAAGCTCGCAGTGAAAACGGGGACGCTGATCCGCAAGACGGATCTGCTGGAAAGCTCGAGGGTTTAGATGGATGAACGTCTGAAGAGCGACTTTCCGATCGATTGGAGCGACGACCAGTATGTCTCGCGCCGCGAATTCTTCAAATTCATGACGGTCGCGAGCGGGGGACTCGCCGTTGGCTCGGTCGCTCTCGCAGGCTGGTCGCGCGGCAGGGCCGAGATTGCATTTCAGGAAGCCTTGATCGCGAGCACGGCGGACGTGGCGGTAGGCGGCTCGTATCAGTTCTCGTACCCGCGCCCGACCGACATCTGCGTGCTTATCCAGCCGGAACCCGGCAAGTTCATCGCATATTCCCGCCGATGCACGCACCTGAGCTGCCCCGTCGAAGTACAGCTCGACCGGCAAAGGCTGTATTGCCCGTGCCACAACGGAGCGTTCGCTCTTTCCGACGGGCATGTACTGCAGGGTCCGCCCGCCAGGCCCCTGCCGCGCATCCTGCTCGAAGTTCGCGGCAGCCAGATCTTCGCCAAGGGAGTTCAGGACGCATGAAGCGGGTCGAGCACAATCGGCGTCTGCAGCGGTCGCCGGTATTTCTCGCGTTGCTCCTTTTCGAGCTTGTGCTCGTCTTGCTGCAGCTCTGGCTGTTCGTATCCGCGCTGGAGGGCATCCTGGCCCACGAGACCGGCATGGCCATACCGGGCGCGATTGTAAGCCTCGTATGCCTGGCAATCAATACTTGGATGCTCGTCGGAGTGGAGAGGATGGACCATGGGCGCTAAGTTCGCCGAGGCAGCCCGCACTCTGTTCCCGGGCTACTTCGCGTACGTCATGGCGACCGGCATCGTGGCCTCGGGTCTGAACGCCTACGGCTTTGTAATGGCGGCCAAAGTGCTATTCGTGCTCGCCGCGCTCGGCTATGTAAAGCTGTGGGCTCTGACCCTGTACCGGGCAGTGCGGTTTCCCACGGCGCTGTGGGCCGACTTTCGTTCTTTCGCCAAAGGCGCCGGATACTTCACCGCCATCGCCGCGACCGCGGTGCTCGGCGCGGTGGCGAACCGCGTGTTCCAGGCGAGCGGCTTGGCGTACGGTCTGTTCCTATTCGGGATGGCGCTCTGGGTCGTTCTCGTTTACGCGTTCGCGACGGTGGTCATCGTTTCCGCGGAAAAGCCGGCCGCCGAGCGCAGCGTGAACGGCGCATGGATGGTCATCGTCGTGGCTACGCAGTCGTTGTCTATCCTGGCCGCGCTCCTCAGCGACCGCATTCCGCTCTTCATTTCGGCGGGGCTCTTCATGATCGGCGGAGCGACTTACGTGCTGCTCATCTCGCTCGTCGTTTCGCGGCTGATTCTCACGAAGGTGGAGGCCGCCGACCTGGCGCCACCCTACTGGATTATGATGGGCGCCGCGGCGATATCCTGCCTCGCGGGCGCCGAACTGAACCGGCACTCAGGCGCCTGGGGGTTTAACGTCAACGCCTTTCCCGTCCTACAGGCATTCGCTCTGTTCTTCTGGATCGTCGCCTCCGCTTGGATTCCGCTTCTGATCGTCTTGGGAGTTTGGCGTCATGGAGTCAAGCGCGTACCCTTGACCTACGAGCCCCAGCTTTGGAGCATCGTGTTCCCGCTCGGCATGTATTCGTTCGCAACATACTCCGCGGCCGCACAGTTCAAGTTGCCCTTTATCGAGCCGATCGCAGCCGGCGTGCTGCCGGTCGCTTGCCTGGCTTGGGTCCTCGTGTTCTCAGGAATGCTTTCCACTTCATATCGGATACTCATGGCGCCGAACCCGGCGTCAGCGCTGCGAGGAGGCGAGCCCGCGTGATCTCTCGCTCTGAGACCATAGCCTTCGCTTCCGGCCTCGCGGCCTCGCTGCTCGTGGTCGCGGCGATCTACTTCGGGTCCGGAGGTCTCAGCCGCTTCGATACGCCACTTGCCGCCTATGCCGCGGCGACCGTGTTCGCGGCGTTTGCCGCGGTCTACAGGTACGCGATGTGGGTGCAGCGGCCCCCGACCTGGCACTACTTCAAGACCACTTGGAAGCTGTTCCTTCGTCCGGCGGCGCTGGCCAAAAACGTGGCCCGGCTCGTTCCGTTGACCGTCGACAACATCATGTTCCAGAGGTTCATCGAGCACCGAAGCCGGACCCGATGGCTCGCGCACATGTGCCTGGCTTGGGGGTGCATCGCGGCGTTCCTCATCACGATTCCCCTGAGCTGGGGCTGGGTGCAGTTCGGCCACGAGGGCGCGAACTACGTCGTCGAGGTCATGGGCGTGCGCCAATTCGCGTTCGAGCCCGGAAGCTTTCTCGGATTCCTGATTTTCAACGGCCTGAACATCAGCGCAGTGCTGGTGCTCGTCGGTGTGGCCATCGCAATGCACCGGAGGATGTTCGACCGGGGCGCCCAGGCCGTTCAGACGCTCGCATCCGACATGGTGCCGCTGTTTCTGCTCTTCTCCGTGGCCGTCACCGGCCTGATGCTCACGGCCAGCTACCGCCTGATGGGTGGTCAAAGCTTCTCGTTCCTGTCGCTCCTGCACGCATTTACCGTGGTTCTCCTGCTGCTGTACCTGCCGTTTGGCAAGCTGTTCCACATCGTCCAGAGGCCGGCGCAGCTCGGCGTGGCCTATTACAAGGAGGAAGGGGCGAAGGGAACAAAGGCGATCTGCATCCGTTCCGGCGAGGCCTATCAGTCGAAGCTGCACCACGATGATCTGGCGAAGCTCATGCGCGAGCTTGGATTCGATTTCGGCGAGCATCAGGACATCTCACCGCTGGAAAAGCGCAAGCTGGTAGCCCTAAATCAGGCCGAGTCGCTCGGCGAAACCCCCTACGCAGGGTGAACGCAAGGCGCTTGTCCCGAGTCTCAGTCCTCGGATATGAACACGTGCGCCCCGATCGTCGAATCGGTCCGAGAAGCGGGGCTCGTGTACGCGTCCGACCGGCAACCGGGCATCACTCGGCGGCCCGTGGGCGACGACTTCGAGTACCTCGACCCGAGCGGAAACAAGATCGACGACGACCAGGTGCTGACTCGGATTCGGAGTTTGGCAATCCCGCCCGCGTACTGCGATGTTTGGGTCTGCCTCGATCCCCGAGGCCACCTGCAGGCTACGGGCCGCGACGCCAAGGGCCGCAAGCAGTATCGATATCACCCGGATTTTCGCCAGGTTCGTGACGAGCACAAATTCGAAAACGTGCTCGAATTTGGCCAGGCGCTTCCGAGAATCCACGCGCGCCTGGACCGTGACCTTCGACGCCGCGGCCTTCCCCGGGAAAAGGTGCTGGCTACCGTGGTGCACCTGCTCGAAGCGAGCCTCATCCGGGTCGGCAACGAAGAGTACGCGCGGCAGAACCATTCTTACGGGCTTACGACGCTCCGAAACAGGCACGTCAAAGTAAAGGGGGAGCGGCTGCTGTTCGATTTCACCGGAAAAAGCGGCGTCAGGCACCGCATCACGCTGTCCGACCCCAGGCTCGCCCGAGTGGTGGCAAAGCTACAGGATCTGCCCGGCCAGGACCTATTTCAATACTGCGACGACGACTCGTGCCAAAACTCCGTGACCTCGCACGACGTGAACGAATATCTCCGCGAGATTTCTGGCAAGGACTTCACCGCGAAAGATTTTCGGACGTGGGCCGCCACGGTGCTGGCGTACGGCGAGTGCGCGAAACAAGATCCGCCGACAAGCAAGGCGGATGCCAAGCGCAGAAGCTCGGAGATCGTCAAGCGGGTTGCCGAGCGGCTCGGAAACACACCGACGGTATGCCGAAAATGCTACATCCATCCCGCCGTGCTCGAAGCGTATGTCGCCGGCTGCTTGAGGCGCCTTCCGAGCGACGATGACGAAGTTCTCGATGCCGCGGTACTGAAAATGCTCCGGCATAAATGACGGCGCTGAAATTCACCCGAGGCGCCCGATCGACCATTCCAAGCATATTTACCGGGTCCCCGCGCATATGCTGGCATTTCTTAACGAAACTGCTTCAGCATGAAGGTGGTGCTCGAGTGAGCACGCCTTTATTTGGAGAGGAACATGATACTTCGCAGCTCGATTTTGGCACTGGCCTTGCTCGCGGTCGCCGGTGCAGCCCAGGCGCAGGTAGCTTTCACAGGCGCCTATTCCCAGAACTTCGACAGCCTTGCAAGCTCAGGAACGGCAAACGCCTGGACGGACAATTCGACCTTGGCCGGTTGGTACATGCGCCGCGTCGACGACGTGAACGGAGTGCTGGCCGATCAATATAACGCCGGCGACGGAACTAGCAACGCCGGCGCCGTTTACTCCTTCGGTACAGTCGGTTCGGCAGAGCGTGCGCTCGGCTCGATCGGCTCCGGCTCCGTGGAGAACTCGGCCTACGGCGTCAGGCTCACGAACAACACCGGAGGGGACATCGATTCCGTCGATATCGCGTACACGGGCGAAGAGTGGAGGGACGGCGGCAATACCAATCCCGTCGCCCAGGTGCTTCACTTTTCATACAGCCTGACCTCCACGACGATCGGTGCGGACACGCAGACGAGTGGCGGCGTCTCGGGCTACCACGCCGACCCGAACTTCACGACTGCTACAGCATTCGACGTGGTGTCACCCGTATTCGGTACCAGCGCCACGAGCCTCAATGGCAATGCCGCCGCGAATCGTGTGGCGATCACTGGCACGCTCTCCCTCGCGACTCCCTGGCACGCGGGGTCCGACCTTTGGATTCGATGGGTGGACGTGAACGATATCGGCAACGATATAGGCATGGGCGTCGATGACCTTTCGATCACCGCGGCGCCGGTGCCCGAGCCCGCTTCGATCGCGGCGCTAGGGCTGGGGCTTCTGGCTCTGGTCCGTCGGCGCAAGCAGTAATTCGCGCCAACGCGCATAATGTGCCGATATGGCCGAGGCAAGCGCAAGGCGGTTCGGGGGTCTTCTCGAGCCGCCGCTTGCCTTCCTGACGTTCGTAGGCGAATCGGCGCTGATCTTGCTCGATGCCGCCAGGCGGCTTTTCATGCCACCCTTCGAGATCGCCGAGACGGTCAATCAGATGGCGTTTATCGGCGTCGCTTCGGTGCCGATCGTCCTGCTCACCGGTTTCTTCTCGGGCGCGGTGCTCTCGCTTTATCTCGCTACCTTCCTCAGCCAGTACGGCGCAACGGGATTCGTAGGCGCCACCGTCGGACTGACGGTTACCCGTGAGATCGGGCCAGTCATCGCCGGGATCATGGTGTCCGCCAGGTGCGGCTCCGCCATGGCCGCGCAGATCGCCTCGATGGCCGTCACCGAGCAGATCGACGCGCTGAAGATGCTCAGCGTGAACCCCACCAATTACCTCGTCATCCCAAGAGTCGTGGCCGGAGTGCTGATGCTTCCGGTGCTTGCGCTGGTGTGCATGTGGTCCGGAGTCGTCGGCGGCCTGATCGTCGCAAGCTCGGAGGGTGTCTCGAGCGGGCTTTTCCTTTCGTCGCTCCAGCAGTTCGCAAAGCCTTCCGACTTCCTGCTCGGAATGCTCAAGACGCCGGTTTTCGGCCTGATAGTCGCCGTAGTGGCTTGCCAGCAGGGCCTGCGAACCCAGGGCGGAGCGGTCGGTGTCGGCCGAGCGACCACGAATACCGTCGTGATCTCGATGGTGCTCATCTACGTCGCCAACTTCCTCTTGGCGCGGGTGATGTATTGAGTATCAGAAGTGCTTTTCGTCGCCGTCCCAGGCGCTGGTTTGCCAGTTGTCCGGAGTGCGCTCGGCCGGTATCCACTCCGGCAGCTCGATGATAAGCCCTCTGCCGAGGCCCAAGGAGTACGGCTCGTAGAGCCGCCGAGCGGCGTGGATGGCATCGAGGGCACGCTGCGAAGTATCCAAAGTGACGCCGGCGGCCGCGAGTTGGCGCGCAATCGTCGAAAGCGTTTCGGAGTCGCAGCGGTCGTTCTCCAAGTCGTCCGGCGGGAGGTCCAGCACGTAGGCGAGGTCCACGAGTACGTGCCTAGCCATCGCAAACGTCGCCTTTGCTTGAAATTGCAACTCGCGCTCCCAATCCGGCGAACCTTCGAATCCCCCTTCGATGATTGCGCACGCGTCCAAGATCGCCGTCATAGAGCGCAGCCACGACTGATGGTCGTGCTGAGAGCGGTAATACGCGAGCACGGGGTACGAGAGATACGCCTCGAGCAACTCGCCACTCCACCTTTCCCACTCCTTCAAGAGCGTCGTCAGCATGCGCATGCACCCGGCCTCGGCATGTCGCCGCAGAAGCTCGCCTGCTGTGGGGTCCGATCCCGCCTTGCTGTCTAGCAGCTCGAGGCCGATCTCTCGCCGGGAAAAGGCGTTGTAGAGCACGGGGACGTAGCTGATTACGATCGCGAGGAATCCGAATCCCATGCCCGCTTCGATCACCGCGAGCATCCTGCCAACCGAGCTCATCGGCACGATATCGCCGAACCCCAGCGTGAAGAACGTGACGCCGCTATAGTAAAAATACGGCCCGAGGCCGTTGCTCGGGTCCACCGTGGTCAGCGGTACGGCGAGCCCCCAAAGAACCAGCGCGACTGCGACGATCAGCAGCGCGGCCCAGATTGCCATCATCAAGATGAACGAGATCGGCCCGAAAGCGATGAGGGCAAGCTGCCTTGCGCCGCCCGGCTTCATCTTGCGCAGCGCCCAAAAAGTGACGTCGCCGAACGTGCCATACACCAAGCTC
>JAICWL010000111.1 GCA_025934835.1 Fimbriimonadaceae bacterium | reverse complement strand
CGCACATACATCATCACGAAAAGGTCGGGGTTCGGCAACGCTACGGTCGAGCCGTCGAGACGACCCAACGCTCGATCAGCATTGGAGAGCAGCTCCAACGTCTCGTCGTCGATGACGAGCGGCGGGTCGGGCGGCAGAGGGTTGGGAGAGAACGAGCGGTAGCCCGTCGGCTGCGCCGCATAAACCCCCGTGCGGGTAGAAGTCTGTTGCATCCTCGGGCTAATTATTGCCCGTCGACCCGATCCTTATTATCATTTAGGCCCGTTTTCGATAATAACGACCGCGCCCTGACGCGTTTATGTCCATCTGGCGACCACAGAAACCCAAATCCGCCAGACGCCTCACACCTTCGCAGCGGCTTTCGATCGAACGAGCGCGGGGTCGAGCCGGTACGGCTCCCCCGCCGAGTCGAACGGCTTCCGAAGGGAAAAGGCTTCCGGCGTCGAGCCCAACTCATGCAGCAAATCCATCTTGTCGGCGGCCGATTGCCAATCGATCGGTTCGCCCTCGTCCACCCACCAGCCTACGTGCTCGGGCAAGCCCTTGTGCACGAACCACTCGTTCCTCAGCTTCATCGCTTCGCCGTGCGCGCCATGGTAGGCGAAGGCAGCAACCGACTCGATGTCGTCCCAAAGCGACAGGGTCGACGCGGTGATCGAGCTCGCCTGACCGCCCCAGCACTTCGGAGCAACGATGGGCCCCCAGGAGTGAGACGGATCCGTGTCGCTTCGTTCGGACCGTGCTCTAAACCCAGATGATCCCTCGGCGGCCGCGTACACCCCGGGCACACGCTCCACGAAGCCTTGAACCTGCGGGTCTCCCCGATCCGCAAGCAAATGCCCATAAGTCATAAATGCAAGCTTCTTCGCCATCGAACGAAGATTACCCGTCGATCCGCCGCAACCCAGCCTCGCCTCTGAACGGTCCCGACCAGACTCGGAGTGACTCGGCAGTAGACTTGTACTGAACCATGTTGTTGCCGCTAGCAATGGTGCTCGCTCAAGGTAAGTGGGCGATCCCGATCGAAACTCCATACCGGCAGTCTGTGCCACTTTCGATCCGCATCGAAAGCATGGAGCCTCGTGTCCCGCGCTACGGCGTCGAGGAGGTGCGCCTTCAAGTCGGCGCTACTTACGACAACCCGTTCGACCCTGCCGATGTCGCCGTCGATGCGCGTGTGGTTTCGCCATCTGGCGCCTCATACGATGTTCCAGGCTTCCTTTACCGCCCCTACACGCGCCGGTTAGATGGCCAAACCGAGAAGCTGGACCCGGCCGGCGCACCCGAATGGCGGCTCCGCATATCACCCACCGAGGTGGGCGCCTATACACTCACCGTGAGTGTGAAAGACCGAACTGGCACGTCCAGCCAGGACGCGACATTTGACTCCGAGCCGTCTCCATCGCCCGGCTTCATCCACGTCAGCCCGCGCGACCGTAGGTTCTTCGAATTCGACAACGGCGCGCCGTACTATCCGATAGGCGCAAATGTCTGTTGGGGCGGCGATAGGGGCACGTTCAGCTACGACGACTGGTTCCCAGCTTACGGCGCCCAAAAATGCAATTACGCGCGCATTTGGCTCGGACCATCATGGACCACCTGTGCCCTGGAGCAGCCCGGCGAGCCCAAAGACGGCAAAGGGTACGGACAGTTCGATCTCGGCAACGCCTGGCGGCTCGACCGGATCATCAATGAGGCCCGCGACAATGGCCTCTACCTCATGCTTTGCATCGACAGCTACAACGAGCTACGCTCGCGCGATGCGTACCCCACGTGGACTACGAATCCCGCGAACTCGGATAACGGCGGCCCGCTCACGGTCTGGTCCCAATTCTGGTCCGACCCCGTTGCAGACCGCTTCTACAAGAACAAGCTGCGCTACCTGGTCGCACGCTACGGAGCGTTCACACACGTTCTAAGCTGGGAATTCTGGAACGAGGTGGACCTCGTCAGCGACTATGACCCGGCCCCGGTGCGAGGATGGCACCAGCGCATGGGCGATGCGCTGAAGGCGCTCGACCCGTACCACCATATGCTGACCACCAGCCTCGCGGATCCCATGGGCGACCGGTCGCTGCAGCTTCTGCCCCAACTCGACTACGTGCAAACTCACTACTACGGAGGAACCGATCTCGCCGAGGCCGTCGCCTACCAGCAGTCGCGGAAAGGCTCCTGGGGGAGGCCGCACTACTTCGGTGAGGTCGGGGCGGACGCATCCGGCCCTCGAATCGACGCCGACCCGGAGGGGATGCAGGTCCATGTGCCGATGTGGGCGAGCTTGGCCACCGGCGCTTCGGGCGCGGCCGTCCCGTGGTGGTGGGACAACCTGATCGCCCCGAAGAAGCTCTATCCGTTGTTCGGGGCGGTGGAAAGGTTCACCGCCGGAATCGATTGGCCCGCGGAGGGCTTCCAACAAACCGACGTCGGCCTGGCGTACCAGCAGAAGCCCCACAATCCGCCGCGCCGCGACCTGGTGTTCAGCGGCGGACCGGTTTACTGGACGCCCAACGAGGCAAACCACCCCTCGAACGTCAGTATCGATGGTGGTTCGGCATCGGGCGACCTGCCGCTCTCAGGCATCCAACACGGCATCCATAACCACCCCAATCTGCATAACCCGGTAGCGTTCTCCATCCATGAGCCCAGGGCAAGCCGATTCGAGGTCGAGGTGGGAGACGTGTCCGGCTACGGGGGAGCCGCATTGCGAATCAAGCTCGACGGCGACCCGGTGCTGAACAGAACCTTCGCCGGCCCCAAGACGGGCAATGCCACGGTCACGCGCTACGCGGGAGTTTATGCGATCGCAGTCCCCAAGGGCCGGCACACCGTAACGGTCGAGAACGTGGGCAACGACTGGTTCATGGTGACTTATCGCCTCGTCGGCGTTCGGCCCGCCTCGACGCCCCCCATCGACGCCTGGGCAGTAGCCGGCAACACCACGTGCCTCGTCTGGATGCGCCCCGAGGGTCGCACATGGCACGCGATCAAGGTGCTCCACCGAAACGTGGCGCCTGCCCCGCCCAGCATTATCGGCCTCACTGGGCTCGCCTCGGGCGCGTGGCGGGCGGAATTCTGGGAACCGTGGAGCGGCAAAGTGCTCTCGCAAAAGACGGTCCGCATCCCCACGCGCGGCAAGTTGCGGCTGTCCGTGCCCGGATTCCAACGCGACATGGCGGTCAAGCTCGTTAAAGTCGGCGCGAAGCACCCCTAGCCATGAGGCAAACCATGCAGGAAGAAAAATTCGATTTCCTCGTGATCGGAAGCGGCCTAGCCGGGTTGACGTACGCACTCCAAGCCGCAGAGCATGGCTCCGTTTGTGTGCTCACGAAGGGCGAGGTCGCCGATTCCAACACGAGCTGGGCGCAAGGGGGCATAGCTGCGGCTGTCGGTGAGGCCGATTCCTGGAAGCTCCACGAAGAGGACACGCTGATCGCCGGAGCGGGCCTCTGCGATCCGGCCGCCGTGAGGTTCCTCGTTCAAAACGCGCCCGACGCAATCCGCTGGCTCATGTCGCTCGGTGCGCGCTTCGACCTGTCGGGCGAGGATCTGGCCCTTGGGCGCGAAGGCGGCCACAGTCGGAATCGAATCGTTCACCACGCCGACAAGACCGGCTGGGAAGTCGAGCGGGCAATGGCTTCCGCGGTCCGCAGCAATCGCCGGATCTCGATCTACCAGCATGGGTTCGCCACCGACCTGCTTGTCGCCGACGAAGAGTGCTTCGGCGCGGTCGCGAACGTGAGCGGCCTGGGCCAGCGCGCATTCATCGCCCGAGCCGTTCTGCTCGCCACAGGAGGGTGCGGCCGGATGTACCGGCACACCACGAACCCTCCCGTGGCCACGGGCGACGGCATCGCGCTTGCCGCGCGTGTCGGGGCTTCCATCGCGAACATGGAGTTCATGCAGTTCCACCCCACCACGCTGTACCATCCCCAGCATCGAAGCTTCTTGATCTCCGAGGCGGTGCGCGGAGCGGGCGGCACTCTGAGAAACCACAACGGTCGCAGATTCATGTACGACTACGACAAGCGCTTGGAGCTTGCCCCCAGGGACGTAGTCTCCCGGGCGATCGAAGCCGAGATGAAGAAGCTCGCGACGTGGTGCGTGTACCTCGACACCACGCATCTGCCGCCCGAAACCATCATGCACGAGTTCCCCACGATCTATGGCCGTCTGGAAACGATCGGCATCGAAATGGAGAAAGATTGGATTCCGGTCGTGCCGGCCCAGCATTACTCGTGCGGCGGCGTGGTCACCGATCTGGAGGGCCGAACCAACATAAAGCGTCTGTACGCAGCCGGCGAAGTTGCGTCTACCGGCGTGCACGGTGCGAACCGCTTGGCGAGCAACAGCCTTCTCGAAGCGCTCGTGTTCGCAAGGGCCGCTGCCGCGGATTCGACCTCCGTCGGCTCGCCCGAGTCAGAGCCCAAGAGGCAATTTGACTCCGTACCGCCGCGAAAGTGCGTCGCGGAAGCGGAAGCAGTGCGGCTCCGGCATACGCTCCAGCGAGCCATGACCGACCATGTGGGTATCGTCCGCAACTTCGCCGGGCTCGATACTGCCCTCAAAACCGTCACTGATCTCAAGGCCGAATACGCGTCGCTGCCCGATGCGCCATTTTCGCAATACTCGGAGGAAACCGAGGACTTGCTGATCTCTGCCGAATACGTGGTGCGCGGCGCCATCGGCCGCAAGCAGAACGTGGGCCTGCATTACAACGAAGACCTGGCTACCTGAAGCTCTCCGAAAAGCCGGGCGGGGCGGCCGTAGCCGGCGGAGCCACCCCCTTGGGTAGCCCAAGGATGGCCTCCGCAATGCCCGCGGACTCCGGCACGAAGTTCGCCTGAATACCGGACGGAACCCGCTCGATGGCCAACTTGGATAGGCCACTCGCTTCCGTGAGCGTCGTCTCCGCCCCGGCCAGAATCGAAAGCGTCGACGGCTTCGGCTCGAGCACGGGCCACGAAACCACCAGCAGGTTGTCTCTCTGGTTCAAAATGACCCACGAATCCGATACGACCTTGACGGGCGAAAGCAGACGCCGAGCGAAATCGGCTCCCGGTCTCAGCGTTCCGACCAACCCGAACAAGCCTTGCCGAAGCCCCTCCATCGTCTCGAGAAGCGGAGGTTCCTTAGGAATGAGCCCTGCGCGGCGTCGCCAGATCTCCAGGCCTCTGCGCCCGCTGAGGCCGGCTTGGAGCATGGCAGCGTCGAGCCGCTTCGCGGGGTCGTCGGCAATCGCTCCAGCGAGAGCGGCGAGCGCAGCCGCGCGCCGATCGACGTTCAGGTCTGTGGCCAAGAAGCTCCAGGTCAGCCAGTCGCGACGCCACGCGAGCGAAGTGAGCAGCGAATTCGAGTCGGTTTGCCCACCGCCCGATAGAAGCGACTGCATCAGCAGAGCGTGCGCGGCCACCTGGTCCAACGTCGAGCCTGCGCGATCGTAAGGGAGCGACTGTCGCGTAAACGGCTCGGGCCAGTAGTCGGCGCGGGCTAGGTACTCGCTCAGCGCATCGCGCGACGCCAGAAGGCCCTGCTGATCCTGCTCGGCCGCAAGGTCCTGAAGGGCGAGGCTGACGATGCTGGGCACATCGATCGGAGAGACTGTCGCAGGCCCAGGCGAAACGAGTGTGCCGAGCGACATGGAGCGGCCAGGCGGCGACCTTCGCACCGGGAAACGTACTTTCAACTCGGAGCCCTCGAGCAACGTCGCCGGTCCAAGCTCCGTCGCGGTGCCCTCCTCCACGACGTTCGAGAGAAGCTCGATGGGGTAGCCGCCCACAAGCGCCATAGTGATCGGGTACGGCAGCAGGACCCGGTCTTCGTCAAAGGTCCAGGTGGCCGTCACCGACAAGTCGTCCGAACTGATGCTGAGCTTCTTGACCTCAGGGTCGGGCCGCGTCCAAAGGTCCTTCCACTTGGCCGCGAAATTGGCTACGCGGCCAAGCGCCGCGGCGTCATTCGTGGCCATCGGGCGCAGACCCAGCGGCAACGCAAATCTTGTCCAGCCCGCGTACGGCTTGTTTGTTCGGAGGCGCCACTGACCCGGCTTGCCGGTGACGATTAGGCTCGCCGATCCATCGAGAAAGCCAAGGGCGATCGGCGGCTGGGCGTCTGAAAATGAAATGACGGCCCAGCGAAGATCGGGCGTCGGCACGTCCTGCTGCACGCTCCCGTCGCGCCAGGATATGTAAGGCGCCGAAGTCGACCCGATCGCCAGGTCGATGCCCTCGGAGAAATGCAGCGAGAACCCGGGCGTCAACAGGTTCACACGTTGTTTGTCCGGGTTGCCGGCGCCGCCGCTCAACAGGACGGTCTCGCCCATATCACTCATCACGGCAGGCGACCATCGGCTGCTTGCGCTTGAAAAGCCGACCTTATCGGACGTCGCCCACTTGGTCTTGAACCCCGACTTGCCGAGAGTGAATCCAGGGAGGTCCACCGAGTCGGCGTATCCGAACCTGCCGAAAGACTCGGCTCTCGCGCTGGCCGCCAGAGCGGCCGCACCCAAGACCAACAAGCTAAAAGCTCGCACCGAGCAACTGGAAGCCGATCCTCTTGGTGCGATACGACCACGTGAGGCCGATGTCTCGCCATCCCACGCGGTACCCCAGCACGAATGTGTAATCCAAATAGCTCTCGCCTTGATACTTGTCCAGGGTGTACGACACCCCCGTCCGCCAGAGGCCGCCCAATCGATACGAAAGATCGCCGTACAGCGCGAACCGGTCCTTGTCCAAGCCTCGCGTGGTGTAGAGCGTAAGATTGGTGTTGCCGTAGAACAGCGAGCCGCTGAGACTGAGCCGGTGCTCGCCCAGCACCGCGTCGTTCAGGCCGTCTCGAGTGAAATCGTAGCTCAGCACCGTGTTCGCCGAATTGCCGAAGCGATGGCTCAGCGCGGTGGAACCGAGGATGGTCAACCCAGGGTTGTTCGAGCTGCCGTACAGCTTGGCGAGCGTGAGCGACGATGTCAGGCTGGTGGTCTTGTTGAACGGGATCGCGCTCGACTGGGCGCGGAGTTGCACTCCGCTGCCGGATTGCGAACCGAACGTGCTGCGCGTCGAATTCGATGTCAGGCCGTAATAAAGCTGCACAGGCAGCTTGCCCATCTTGATCGGGTCTTTCTCGATAACCAGCGAGTCTTGCTGCGTCGAAGTCTTGATGCCGCGCAGCGTTTCCGTGTGGCTCGAGCTGAGGCTAGCCTGGAACCCTTCGAACTGCCGGCTGAGGCTCGCATTGCCGAAGAATGTCCGATTCGCCAAGAGCTCGCCCTGCAGAACAGCTTGCGTCCGCTCGCCCCAGCGCGTGTATTGATGCGCCGAGAGCATCCAGTCGGACCGGCCGATGCCGCTAAACGTGAGATTGCCGTCTACATCGTCGCCATGGTTCCAATTCAGCTCATAGTCCAGAAACGCCCCGCCGGAGGAGCCCACTCCGCGGTTGTAGCGGTCTCCCGTATGGAATCTCAGCAGGCTGGTCTGCCCCGGTCGAAGCGAGAGGTAGTACGGGTAGTTGATCGCGAGTTGGTTGTCGAAGACGCTGACGAGTTGGTCGGTGGCGATCGGGCTGGTCTGCCCGCTCATCGTCAGCTCGTAAAGCGGCATCGACATCACCTTTCTGCCGCCGATGTACATGTCCGCCTTCTGGAATTGCACCCCCTTTTGCGGAAACACGACGACCTTGCGCGCTGAGATCGTCGAAGGGG
>JAICWL010000014.1 GCA_025934835.1 Fimbriimonadaceae bacterium | reverse complement strand
TGCGCGTCAGATCGAGGCGGTGCTCGCATCTGTGGCGGCCGGAGAGTCGGGTTCGGTGACCGCGGAAGGCGGTCACGTCGTTGTCGAGTGGGACGAGGAACGGATCGTGACGCGGCTCGTCCATCCACCGGGTTACACGCGGTTTTCGCTGACAGTCCCTGGAGAGACTTCGAGCGAGGAATTCGGTTGGGGATTTGTGGCGTTCGAGGGAGCACCGACGAGCGCCAAGGTGGACAGAAAGTCATTGAGCGCGGAGTTGGATATGTTGAAAATTCGCGGCTCACTGTACTTCCGCCCCGCAAAAGCAGGGGATCGCATGCAGCCGGTCGGCTTCGAGGGGCACCGAAAGTTGTCCGACTTGCTGTCCGAAGCGAAGCTCACGCAATCTGCTCGGTCGCTATTGCCGATTGTTTGCGACATGGTTGGACCGTTGTGGGCGCCCGGCGTTTGTTTGGACCATCGAGCGGCAAAAGACGATCATACAAGCAGGGCTCTAATCTTGCGATTTGGAGAGCCTCGCAGCCTGGCAGCCATAATTAACGGAAACGCCTGACTACCGAGAAACGTAGCGAAAGAGCAGTAGCCTAAGAACCTTCTGAGGAAGCATTGAACAACCGACCTGCAAAAACGATATTCGGCCTGATCCTATTGGTGGTCATCGGCATTTTCCTGATGAACGCCCTGGGACCAGTAGCCGGCATTGGCTCGAGCAAGAAGCCGGAAGAGCTGACTTTGGACCAGCTCGAGACCCAAAGTGCCAAGCACAACATCGAAACGATTTCCTGGCAGCAGAACCAGATCTCGGGAACGTATCGGAACGGCGACAAATTCACCGCCACCGTCGTGAACCCGGAGACTACCGCCGGCAATACCTTATCTCAAGAACTTATCAAGAATGGCGCGACGGTCAAGATCGAGGGCGCGCCCATCATCGCCGGCATCGTCGGCATTCTATCGGTTATCGCGATCCCGCTGATGATGATCGCGCTAATTTACTTCCTGGTCCTCCGACCGGCACAGATGGGCGGTAACCAGGCGCTGAGCTTCGGGCGCAGCCGCGCAAAGCGGGTCGGCGAGACGGGACCCAAGATCACATTCGACGACGTCGCGGGCATCGAAGAGGCCAAACAGGAGCTCTTCGAGATCGTCGACTTTCTAAAGAACACGAAGAAGTACGCAGCTCTGGGGGCCAAGATCCCCAAGGGAATTTTGCTTACGGGGCCGCCCGGCGTCGGCAAAACGCACCTGGCACGGGCCATCGCCGGCGAGGCCGGGGTGCCGTTCTTCCACATCAGCGGCTCGGACTTCGTCGAGATGTTCGTCGGTGTAGGCGCAGCCCGAGTCAGGGACCTGTTCGAAACCGCGAAAGCCCACCGGCCGTCGCTGATCTTCGTTGATGAAATCGACGCCGTCGGTCGCCAGCGCGGCGCAGGACTCGGCGGCGGTCATGACGAGCGCGAGCAGACCCTCAACCAGCTTCTTGTCGAGATGGATGGATTCGATCCGAACTCGGGCGTCATCCTCATCGCCGCGACAAACCGGCCAGACGTCCTGGATCCGGCGCTTCTGCGGCCAGGACGATTCGACCGGCAGATCGTAGTCGATGCGCCCGATGCCAACGGCCGACTGGCGATCCTGAAGATTCATGCCAAAGGCAAGCCGCTCGAGCCGGATATCGACCTCGACGTGCTTGCAAAGCGCACGCCAGGATTTACCGGCGCGGACCTAGCCAACATGCTCAATGAGGCAGCTCTTTTGGCAGCCCGTCGCGGGCACAGCAAGGTGCATCAGTCGGACCTCGAAGAGGCGCTCGACCGGACGATGGCGGGCCCACAGCGCAAGAGTCGAATCATCGACGCCAAGGAGCGAGAAGTGCTCGCCTATCACGAGGCGGGTCACGCGGTCGTAGGCGAGCTCTTGCCGAACAGCGACCCCGTCCACAAAGTGACTATTCTGCCTCGAGGCATGTCGCTCGGCTCGACGATGACCGTGCCCGAGCAGGACAAATACCTCGTCAGCGAGGCGCAGCTTCTGGATATGATCACCGTGCTGCTGTCAGGGCGAGTCGCCGAAGAGATCGTGTACGGCGAGGTTTGGACCGGAGCGAGCAACGACATCGAGCGAGTCACCAGGCTTTCGCGCGCCATGGTGTGCGAATACGGAATGAGCGAAAGACTGGGCACATTGGCCCTGGGCCGGCGGCACCACAACCCATTCCTCGGACGGGACATTAACGACGAGCGCGACTACTCGGAAGATGTGGCCAAGCTGATCGACGAAGAGATCCGTGCGATCGTCGACCGGTGCCATCAGCGAGCTACCGATCTGCTGACGGCGCATCGGCAGGAGCTCGATGCGGTCGTCCGGGCGCTTCTGGAGCGTGAGACGCTCAGCCGCGAGGAGTTTCTCTCGGTCATGGAGGGCCAAGACCTCGAGCCAATGGCATCTCCGGCCGACCCTTCCGAGGAAGCTCCGTCGGGGCCGAAGAGCTCCGAAAAGCAGTCGAAGACCGCCATCTCGCCAAGCCGACTGGAACCCGGCCCGGCCTGACATTCCGGGCCATTGGGCAACGGGTAGCGTGCCGTTCGCTACGGTGCTATACTCAGTCGCCAGACATGGCAATGGCTATGGATGTCGAGGAGATTTACAGGCAGGGCTTCCAGCTACGCTGCGAAGGTCGATACCCTGAGGCGCGTGCCGCCCTCCAGCAGGTTCTGGCAGCCCAGCCAAGTCATGTGAATGCGGCGCACCAACTCGGGCTCGTCCAAGGCTTCGAGGGGGACTTCGAGGGCAGCCTCGTGACGCTTCAGGCGATCTCGACCACGCATCCATCGAACTTGGAGGTTCGCTACGATCTCGCCATGACTCAGCTCATGCTGGGCATGTTCGAAGAGGGTTGCTCGAACCTTAAGTACATCCTGTCCGTCGATCCCACACACGAAAAGGCGCTGCAACAGTCCGTGTACTGCTAGAGCTCGGCGCTATGCTCTCATCCATGCTTCGGCGACGCTGGCCAGTCCTGCTCATCGCCCTGGCCGCGCTAGTACCGATTTGGCGAGCAATCTTCCTCGTCCGGGCCATTGGGCCCTTCGACCAAATCCGCCATATGGCGCCATGGAACGGCCCTGCGCCCACCCAGCCGTGGGACGTGCTGCAGGCCGATGGGGTGCTTCAGTTTCACGTTTGGAGAGACCTGGTGTTCGACGCATGGGGCAAGGGCCAGTTGCCGCTCTGGAATCCTTACCAACTCGCGGGCACGCCACTGCTCGCCAATTCGCAATCCGCGGGATTCTATCCGCCGCACATCCTCATGGGGGTGCTGCACGTGCCGACCGCGCCGGCGGTTGCGCTGCTCGCTTGGCTTCACCTATTTTGGGCGGGCCTCGGAACCTACTTTCTAGCTCGTAAGCTGGGCGCTTCTCGGATAGGAGGATGCGTCGCCGGAACGTCGTTCGCTACGAGCGCATTTCTGCTCTCTTGGACGGCGCTGGCAAGTGTGTTGACTACCGTCAGTTGGATTCCCTGGGTGCTGGCGCTGGTCGTTTCCGTGGCTTACGGCAGCAATCCGGGGAGGTCTGGGCTCTGGCTGGCCGGCGCATCGGCGATGATGGTTCTCGCAGGCCACCTACAGTTCATCGCCTACGGCTTCATGGGGGCAGGACTCCTTGCCGTATTGCTCTGCGGAGCGCGCGCCAGGCGGGCCGGACGGGCGGCGGCAAAGTCGCTAGGATGGACGGCGCTCGGCCTCGCACTGGGCGTCGCCATGGCGCTTCTACAGCTCCTTCCGGTGCTTAGCTACAGCCAGTTCTCTCACCGGCGGAATTCCCCAACGGCCGAGGGCTACGCGGCCTATTCGGCCAGCGCTTTGAAGCCGTTCGAGCTTGCCAACCTCGCGAACGCCTACAGCCTAGGCGATCCACGCGAGCCTATCGATTTGGACGGAAAGACGATCTCGCAGTATTGGCCGCTGCTCGTCAAGCAAGGAGCGAACTTCGCGGAGTCGGCTGTCACTGTGGGGCCGCTCGTGCTCGGGCTGCTCGTCCTGGTCGGTTGGAAGCGGCCGCAAGCCTGGGCCCTCGGCGTAGTGGGAGTCTTATGCCTGCTGCTAGCGCTGGGCACGGTCCTCAACTGGCCGCTGTACTTCCTCGTTCCGGGTTGGTCCTCGACCGGCTCGCCTGGCCGCGTGATCGTGCTGTTCGTTCTCGCCGGCAGCGTCTTGGCGGGAATCGCCGTCAGCGATGACGCTGCAGCTCCAAGCACCAGGCTGCGCGGAGTAGCAGTTTGCCTGCCCCTCGCGCTCAGCCTTCTCATCGGGCCTGTTTTCGCCGCTCTGACTCCCGATGCCGGGAATATGCAGACCGTGTCCGACAGCGTAAGAGGCGCCGTGGGGATGCCGTGGGTGACGATGGCCGTCCTAGGCGTGATCGGCTCGTTCGGCGTAGCTCTTGTCACGTTCGAGGAGCTAGCCAAATACCGGCCGGCTGCTGCCGTTCTGCCGATAGTGCTAGCTTGGGTAGGTTACGGGCACGATATGGTGCCGACGGGCCGGCCGCTACCTACGGTAAAAGCCGATGCCACCGCGCGGATAGCGCCGGTCAACTCGGAATGGCAAATACTTTTGGCGGGTCCGGCGCTGCTTCCGCCGGATACAGCGTCGCTGAGCCGTATTCACTCGCTCGATGGCTACGATTCTCTGCTTCATCGGGATTCCGTCGCGCTGCTCCACGATATCGACGGTCGGGACCCGGCTCCTCCAGCCAACGGGAACATGATGTTTGTGAAGCCGGGCTTCGATGCTTCCAAGCTCGCGCAGGCGGGCGTTACGCAAGTTTGGAGCTTGATGCCGCTGCCTGGCATGAGTGAGATTCCCGGCAGCGAGGACGGCGTGCATCGATACTCGCTTCCCGGGCCGGGCCGCGTCACGGGCGGGCAAATTGAAGAAGAGGGTTACGACCACGAGACCATTCGTGCCGATGGTGGCCCGCTAACCGTTCGGGATCGTTGGATGCCGGGATGGACAGCCACGATCGACGGGGCGCCGAAGGATCCGAAACCGAGCTTATGGAGAGAGCTGGATGTACCGCCGGGCCAGCACGTCGTGAGGTGGGCATATAGCCCGCCCGGGCTTGCCATCGGGCTAGTGATCGGTTCGGTGGCTTGGCTCGCCTGGCTGGCGGGATTACTGGTTGCAAGCGTGATTGACACGAGACGACGCGCTCAAAACGTCATAAACTAGAGAAGGAACGCGTGCCTTTACGATGATTCAACCGGTCATTCAACCCGAACTCGAAGAAAGCTCCACCAGTCTGGGGCGCTGGATGGTCGTTATCTACAACAACGACACGAATTCCGTCGATCAAGTGATCCGCATTCTCATGAAGGCAACCGGCTGCAGCTTGGATGAAGCTTCCATCGAAACGTGGGAGGCGCACACGTACGGAAAAGCGCCGGTGCATTTCGCCAGTCGGACAGAGTGCGACCGGGTGGCGGCTATCGTCTCGTCGATCGGAGTTCGAACGGAGGTTTCGCGCGAATGGGAGGACTGAGCATGTCGCTGCCTGCAGCCATTCCAAGGCCTGAAACCGGCGCCCCGGATACCGGAAACGCGTTCGGCTGGATCGTCACCGTCTACAACAACGAGCACAACACTTACGATGAGGTGATCCACATCTTGATCGTCGCAACCGGATGCTCCCCCGAAGAAGCCGAGATCGAGACCTGGGAGATCGATCACCTTGGCAAATCCGTGGTTCACCACGGCCAAATGGACGAATGTGAAGGCGTGGCAGCCGTCATAGCCCAAATTGGAATCGACGTTCGCGTATCCCAAGAGTAAGGCGGATTCTTTTTCCGAGCCAGTAGACTCATCAACGTGGATGAGGTCGGCAGACGGACGCTGGTAACGGGCTTCGGCCCTTTTGGAACCGTCGGGCAGAATCCTTCAGAGAAACTTGCGAGGCAGTGCGGCTCTCCGAACGCGATCCTAGAAGTCAGCTATTCGGCTGTGGACGCTTTCCTCGAATCGAGCGAAGTCCAATTGGCCGAGAGCATGCTGCTCATGGGAGTTGCCGCGAGCAGGCCCACGCTAAGCATCGAGAAGTTCGCTCGCAACCACAACGGCCACCATCCGGACGTCGAAGGACAGATCAGGGCCGGCCAAATCTCGGAGGAGGGTCCGCTGCTGCTCGAGGGGAATTACTGGTGTCCGGAGGCTATCGCCGCAGAGATCGTGGCCGACCCTCGGATCAAGCTCAGCATGGATGCGGGAGGCTACCTCTGCAACTACATCTTTTACTCCGCTCTCGCGCGGTTTCCGAGCAAGCGCATCGGGTTCCTTCACGTTGCATTGGAGGAGCGCGTGCCGATCGGCGACCAGCTCAGCATCGTCAAGCGACTCATCGCGCTAGCGGCTGGCTGCCCTTAAGAAACGGCCTCACCAAACAGCACCCGAAGACTCAGATCGCTTTCATCGACTTCGGGCCAGAGCTCGAAATTGCCTTCTTCGCGAAGGAAAAGGAAGCGGTAGACCGCTGTTCCCTCGATATAGCTGCCATTCCAAGAACCGCGGAGTGCCACTGAGTGGAAGCGATACTTCTTGGTGAGCGCGACCTCGCTGGTCGCGACCCAGAAGCAGCCTTTCACGAAGAACCGACCGTCTTTATCGCGCCCTTCGCCGCTGATGAGCCCGTTCGCAAATTGGAGATGCGCGGTCATGCGAGTCTTCAGGCTCGCATGAAGAATGCTCCCGTTCCAAGGGCCGGATAGGCCTTGCAGATCTCTCATTTACGCCAAGGGCCGCTGCGCCCTCGTCCTAATCAAAGCTTACGACACGAATCGGGCCCGGAGTCCAGCGATTTTCATTTCACGTCGAACTCCGGGCGGTGGCGAGCTAGTCCTTGGCCCAGAACATCTCGCCCGCAGACTCGGCGATGACAGCCTGCTTCAGCACGTTGAGAGCCTTGCGCAGGCCCTCCATGGGCGACATCAGACCATCTTCGTGCTCGATGCTCAGCACGTAGTCGTAACCGACCATCCTGAGGTTCGAGCAGAAGTCCTTCCACCACTCGATTCCGTGGCCATAGCCAACCGAACGGAAAACCCAGGACCGATGCAGGATGTCTGCGTAGGACTTGGTGTCGAGATTACCGTTGCGGGCGCTGTTGTACGGATCGATGCGCGTGTCCTTCGCGTGCACATGGAAAAGGGCGCCTTCCTCGCCCAACTCGCGGACTGCGGCGATCGGGTCAATTCCCTGCCACCAGAGATGGCTTGGATCGAAGTTCGCTCCTATCTGGTCTCCGGCGGCCTTGCGGAGCTTCAAGAGCGTATCGTTCGAGTAGCAGATGAAGCCTGGATGCATCTCGATGCAGAACTTAACGTCGTTCTTTTTCAGGAAGGCGTTTTGCTCCTTCCAATACGGAATCACGACGCTCTCCCACTGCCACTTCAGGATGTCCCGATATTCATCCGGCCAGGCACAAGTGACCCAGTTCGGATTGACAGCGTTCGGCCCGTCGCCCGGGCAGCCGCTAAAACCGTTCACGCACTGAACTCCCAGCGCCGCGGCCAGGTTGACGGAGTTCACGAAAGCGTCGTGGTGCGCCTTGGCGATCGCCTTCACAGGGTGGATCGGATTGCCGTGGCACGAAATGGCGGAGATCTGGAGGCCACGCTTCCCCACCTCATGCATCAGCTTGTCGCGGGCTTCCTTGCTCTCGAGCAGCTTCTGCGCGTCGATATGCGCGGAACCGGGGTATGCGCCACACCCGAACTCAACTGCCTCGATCCCTTCGGATTGAACGATGTCGAGCGTCTCCGTCAGCGACTTGTCCCCGAAGAGCGCGGTAAATATCCCGATTTTCATTTTCTGCCTCCAGCGATTCGAACTTGGGGATTATGCCCCTGTACGCGCGCATCGATACAAGCCCCGAAGCATCGACAGTATTCCGACAAAATGCGCGGTCGGCACCGGGTTCATTTGAAGGTTGTGCGTACAATGGGACTGTCGTCTTGTTGAACGTTGCGCGTATTGCGGCTCTCTCGGCCGGTAGAGGCCAATGAGACTGGGATTCTTCGGACTGGCGTGTTCCACGGCGCTGGTGGTTGCCGCACCCTTTTACACCCGGGGCGAGCAACCAAGCAAGCTGCCTTCTACGGCCGAGTTGCGCATCGTGCACACCTACTGCCTGAAGTGTCACTCCGGAGCTTCGCCGGCTGCTGGACTCGATCTGTCGCCCTATAAGACCGCAGCCTCCGTGCAGGCCCACCGCCAAATCTGGGAGAAGGTCGCCACGAATGTCGCCTCTGGGCACATGCCTCCCGCGGGTCAACCCCATCCGACCCAGGCTCAGCGGCAAGCACTGGCCACATGGATCGAGACGACGGTCACCGCAGACTGCCGCCTGGCCGATCCGGGCCGTGTTACGATTCGCCGCCTCAATCGCACGGAGTACGACAACACCGTCCGCGACTTACTCGGCATCGACTTTCACCCGGCCGATGACTTCCCCTCCGACGACGTCGGCTACGGATTCGACGATATCGGCGACGTGCTGTCGGTTTCGCCGCTCCTGATGGAGAAGTACCTCACGGCAGCCGAGCAGATCGCCGAGAAAGCTATCCGCGTGCCTACCGGCCCCACGAAGTTCACCGGAGACCGGTTGGTCAGCTCACAAACTCTGACCGACAACGACCAGCGTGAGCTTTACACGAACGGCAGCGCGACCGCCAGCTTCACGGCTGAGCGAGCGGGCAGCTATCGCGTGGAGATCGAGGCCTGGGGCGATCAGGCGGGCCCAGAGCCGTGCAAGATGGCACTCGAGGTCGACGGCAGGTCCGTTCAGCAATTCGTTGTCGCCAACAAACAGGGCCATCCCGGACTATTTGGCGGGCCCCTTGCGCTTTCCGCCGGTGACCACAAGATATCGGCAACATTCCTGAACGATTACTACAATCCCTCGGCCCCGGCGAACGACCGGGACCGCAACCTGTTTATTGATTTCATCCAGGTGAAGCCACCGGCCGACGATGCCGCGAGCGTCCCCCAGTCACAGCGATCGCTGATACCGTACCGCCCGACTGATCCCATGAAGGACGGGCGCAGAATGCTGGCGTCTTTCGCGTCAAAAGCGTTCCGCCGACCCGTGCGACAAGATGAGATGGACGGGTTGATGAGGCTCTTTTCGGCAAGCCAGAAGGGCGGGGATCCGTTCGAGAGAAGCATGCAGATCGGAGTCGAGGCGATCTTGACTTCACCGAGCTTCCTTTTCAGGGTCGAGCTCGACTCCAAGCCAAACGACCCGAAGGCTGCGAGGCTGCTGAACGGCTACGAGCTTGCCGCGCGCCTGTCGTACTTCCTTTGGGCTTCGACACCGGACGACGAGCTATTGACGCTGGCTGCTTCCGGCAAGCTTCAAACGCCGCAGGTGTTGGCGCACGAGGCGGCCAGGATGCTCCAGGACCCGAAGGCGCGCTCGCTGACCGACGACTTCGCGTCGCAGTGGCTTCAGCTCCGCAAGCTCAAGACGGTGTCGATCGACTCCCAGAAGTATTCGGACTTCAACGAGTCGCTTCGCAACGAAATGATCACCGAGACCCGCATGTTCTTCGATTCGGTGCGGCGCCAGGATCGCAGCGTGCTCGATTTAATCAACGGCAAGTACACGTTTTTGAACGGGGATCTCGCCAGGCACTACGGCATAGCGGGTGTCGAGGGACCTGAGTTTCGCAAGGTCGCGTTGACCGATGGCAGGCGCGCGGGAATTCTCACACAGGCGAGCGTTCTGACGGTAACTTCGAACCCGACCCGAACTTCGCCCACGAAGCGCGGCAAGTGGATTTTGGAGCAGATTCTGGGCACGCCTCCACCACCGCCGCCGCCCGGTGTCAGCAACCTGGCCGACGAGAAGCAGGCGACGAGTACCGCGACGCTGCGCAAGCTCATGGAGATGCATCGCGCCAAGCCAATGTGCGCAAGCTGCCATTCCCAAATGGACCCACTCGGATTCGGCCTCGAGAACTTCGACGCAACGGGAAGATGGCGCGACAGAGACGGCGACGTGGCGATCGATTCCTCTGGCGTGCTTCCAGACGGCAGAAAGTTTAGCGGGCCCGCGCAGCTCCGCGGGCTTCTTCTGGCGAAGAAGAGCCAATTCGTGCGCAGCCTTTCCGAGAAGCTTCTTACTTATGCGCTCGGCAGGGGCCTGGAAGACTACGACCGATGCGCGACCGACACGATATTGAAGCAAACTGAGGCTGGAAACTACCGAATATCTGCACTGATCAAAGCGATCGTACTAAGCGATCCCTTCCGGAAACGGCGAGGGGACGGAGGCACCGAGTGAACTTGGATAGAAGAACGTTTCTGCGTGGGGTGGGCGCTGCTGTCGGGCTGCCGCTGCTGGAGAGCATGATTCCCACCGGAGCTCTGGCGAAAGGCTCGGTGGCGAAGCCTGTGCGCATGGCGTTCCTGTTCGTGCCCAACGGAGCGAGCATGGACCATTGGACGCCTGCGACCGAAGGCGCTCTCGGAGACCTTCCCTACTGCCTCGAGCCGTTGAAAGATCTGCGCTCGTCGATCAGCGTCTTGACCGGGCTCGCACAGCATAACGCGTTCGCACTCGGGGACGGCCCCGGCGACCACGCACGTTCGACTGCGTGCTGGCTCACCGGCGTTCACGCGCGGAAGACCGCCGGAGCGGATATCCATAACGGCGTTTCGGCGGACCAGGTAGCGGCCCAGCATATTGGCAGCCTGACCGCGTTTCCATCGCTCGAAATCGGCGCCGAGAGAGGCGGACAATCGGGTGACTGCGACTCGGGGTACTCGTGTGCGTATTCCTCCAGCATCGCCTGGCGTGGGCCTACGACGCCTGTTGCGAAAGAGGTGAACCCGAGACTGGTATTCGAGCGGCTCTTCGGCAACGGGGACGCAACCGAGCAGGCTCAAAGTATCCGCCGCAGGGACTTGCTAAGGCAAAGCATTCTCGACTTCGTGATGGAGGACGCCTCGAAGCTTCGCGGGCGACTCGGCACCCACGACCAGCGGAAGCTCGATGAATACATGACGTCGATCCGCGAGATCGAGCAGCGACTTGTACACTTCGAGAGCAAGCGGGCTGCCCAGGCGCTCGCCGGAGCAAAGGAGCCGGCCGGGATTCCTTCGAGTTATGGCGAACATCTGCGGCTGATGGGGGACATGATGGTGCTGGCGTTCCATGCCGACCTCACCCGGGTCTGCACATACATGTTCGCGAACGACGGGAGCAACCGAAGCTACCCGGAAGCCGGCGTGCCAGAGGGGCATCATGACATGTCGCACCACGGCACCGATCCCCACAAGCTCGAGCAGAAGCGCAAGATCGACCGGTTCCACGTCGAGCAACTCGCCTATATCCTCAAGCGAATGCAGAGTATCGAGGAGCCAGGCGGAACCATGCTGGACAATACGATGCTCGTTTACGGGGCGGGGATCAGCGATGGCAACAGGCATAACCACGACGACCTGCCGATTCTCCTGGCGGGCCGTGGGGGCGGATCGATCAAGTCCGGCCAGCACCTGGTTTATAGCCCCAACACGCCAATGAACAACCTGTTCCTGTCGATGCTAGATAGGGTGGGCGTGCCCACCGAAATGCTCGGCGACAGCACCGGCAAGCTGACTCATTTGTTCTGAGGAGGTTCTCCTAATGCTGAGCGTTGAGTCTTAAGGGGTGAGTAGTACGTGACGGGCGGATGCTGCGGACGCGGTTCTAGCCTGGCAGGCACCGCACGCTAGAAGCAAGAGTGCCACTCGAGCCGGGCCGACTTTTTCGCCTGTCAAGTGGCTTTTCGGACGCGCAGGCGGTCGAGACCCACGGCGAGCACGATAATCGCACCTGTAGCGATGCGCTGCGCCCAAGAAGGCAGGGCCATCTGAGTTCCGCCCGCGCGGAGCGTCTCCATGATAAGAACGCCGATTAGCGACCCGGCAACGGAGCCTTCGCCCCCGAGCAGGCTTGCGCCTCCTATGACGACACCTGCAATTACGTCGAGCTCTTGGCCGTCCGCCGAGGTCGGGTCTCCGATTGTGAGCCTCGTGAAGAGCAGCATGCCGGCCAGCCCTGCGAACAGCCCGCTAATGGTGTAAACGAGCAGGCCTATGCGATCTACCGGCACGCCGCAAAGCCTGGCCGCGTTTTCGTTCGAGCCCACGGCGATTACGTGGCGACCAAACTTGGTGTAGCCCAAAATGAAGGCGGCTACGGCTGCCAGAAGAAGGACGAGCCAAACGCCGATTGGGAGAATCAGCTTCGCATTTGCCCCGGTAGGAGGCTCAAGAATCGAATTGAGCCAGGTGGCGGGAGGATAGATCGAGTTCTCGTTTGCAAGTCCGAGGGCCGCGCCACGAATGAGTAGCAGGCTGCCCAGCGTCACAATAAACGGCGTGACCTTCATCTTGGTGATCACGAGGCCGTTCGCGAGGCCCCAAGCAGCTCCGCCCAGCACTCCGAACACCATCGCAACAGCCGGACTGTGCTTGGCCTGAAGCGACCAAGCTACCAATGTGCACGAAAATGCGGCGATCGAGCCAACCGAGAGATCGATGCCCCCCGCGACAATCACGAACGTCATCCCGATCGCGGACATGGAGACGATCGCGCTTTCGCGCAAAAGCTGCTCGACGTTACGCGCCGTATGAAAGCTGGGCGCCTTCAGGCTGAACAGGCCGAAAATGATCAGCCACGCCAACACCAGGAACAGCAGATTCGAAGCGCCTCCTCGCGGCAGGAATCTGAGCTTTGACTTCGGCGTCAAGCGCCAACCGCCTCTCGGATAATTTCCTCCGGTGTCAGCCCTTCCACGCTCCTTGCTTCACCGAGTATGCCTTTGTGCATGACGGCTATTCTGTCGCAAACGCCCATCAGCTCGGGAAGGTAGCTGCTGACCACCAAGACGGCCTTGTGCTCCAGGGCCGCCTGATCGATGAGCCGGTAGATGAGCTCCTTGCTGCCAACATCGATGCCCCTCGTGGGCTCGTCCAACAGCAGAACGTCGACGCCGTGCCACAGTAGCCTGGCAACAGCGACCTTTTGCTGGTTTCCACCGGAGAGGGCGCCCACCTTCTGCTTCGGGCCCTGGCACCGAATGGCCAGCCGACCGATCCATTCGGCGGCCGCTCGGTCCTGGGCAGCCGGCCCTATAAATCCTCCCTTCCCAAGCCGCTCGAGAGCGGTCAGGGTCATGTTGTCCGCGATGCTCATGCCGATCGCGAGGCCCTCGTCCTTACGGTCTTCGCTGAGCATGCCGACGCCCTCCTGCCACCGCTCGTGTGGCGGAGCGGCGCCGGAGGCGACGCCGACTTTGATCTGACCTTTGCGTACGGCGTCCAAGCCGAAAATCGTCCGAAGCAACTCAGTGCGGCCGGAGCCATTTAGGCCTGCGATGCCGACTACTTCCCCGCGGTGCAATCTGAGAGTGGCTTCTGCAGGCTTGACCTTTCCGGCCAGCCCGGCGACCTCCAAGACGACCTCGCCCTGCTCCCGGGTGGAGCGCGGATACATCGACTCGATCCGACGGCCGACCATCATGCTCACGATCTCCTCGGTTGTGGCGCCGCCGCGACCCGCAGTGCCCACATTGCGGCCGTCTCGAAGAACAGTCAGCCTGTCTGCCAGTCGATTGATCTCATCCAAGAAGTGGGAGATGTAGATGACCGCGTGGCGCTCGTCTCGAAGGGTCTCGACGACCTCGAAGAGACGAAGGGCATCTGCCTCGGTGAGGCTGCTCGTGGGTTCGTCGAGGACGACCAGACGGCTCCCCACCGCGACCGCGCGAGCGATTTCGATTACCTGGCGCACAGCGATCGGGAACTTGCCTGCAGGCATGTCCAGGTCTATGTCGCCATATCCCAAGCGGCTCAGCGCGGACCCGGCTTTGTGCCTCATTTGCCGCCTGCTCAGCACACCTGCGACCGAATCCTCCATTCCGAGCAGCACGTTTTCGGCTACCGAAAGGTGTCCGCAGATCGTGAGCTCCTGATGGATCATTGCCACGCCACTGCGACGCGCGTCCATCGGCGAGCGAGGGAGATACGGCTGCCCACCGAGCTCCATGGTCCCTTCGTCCGGCGCCAGCGCTCCGGCAAGAATACGCATCAGCGTGCTCTTGCCGGAGCCGTTCTCTCCCACCAGGGCGTGGACTTCGCCAGACTCGACTTCGAGCTTAACGTCGTCCAGAGCCACCGTCGCGCCGAAGCGCTTCGATATGTGGCACATGGAGAGGAACGGCATGGCTGGGCGGCGGGGCGCTACTCTTTGGGAGGGTTGACTATCTTCTGCATCGCCGGATCGCCGACGTTGTCCTTGGTCACGAGGGTTGGGGTCATCGGCTCTGCCTTCGGCACCGTTTCTCCCTTGAGGTGCTTGACCATAATGGTCACACCGTCGTGGGCCATTTGGAACGGGTTCTGCACAACGAGAGCGTCGATCTGGCCCTTTGTGAGGGCATTAACGAGAGTTTCCGATGAGTCGAACCCGACGAACTTGACCTTCCCCGCCTGCCCCATGCTTTGCAGCACCAACAGCATTCCGAAGGTTGTCGATTCATTCGGCGTGTAGATGCCTTCCAAGTCCAGGCTGCCATCCGGCTTGTGATATCGCGCGAGCAGGTTCTCCGAAGCCTTCTGCGCCGTCTCGACGGTAGCGCCGCCGTACTGGCTGGAATCGAGCACCTTGATTCCGGGAGTCTTCGCGATCTCTTCGAGGAAGCCCTTCTCGCGGAGCATGGTGCTCGCCGAACCTTCCTCGTATCGGAGCACGACTACGCGTCCCTTGCCGTTGAGAACTTTGGCCATCTCGTCCGCGGCCATTTGCCCGCCCTTCTCGTTATCGGTGGCCACGAAGCTTGTGTAGTCTCCCCCGCTGAGGCCGCTGTCGATGATAACGACCGGAATCCCCGCTTTGACCGCGTCGTTCACGGGCGGGACGAGCGCCTTGTCGTCTAGCGGCGCCAGAACGATCCCGCTGACCTTTGCGGTGATGAAGTCCTCGACCGTCTTGACCTGGCTTTCCCGGTCGTCTTCTTTGACCGGCCCCTTCCAATCGATCGTGACTCCGAGCTCTTTGGCCGCGGCATCTGCTCCAGCGTGCACCGACTTCCAGTATTCGTGGGTCGATCCCTTGGGAATTACCGCGATCGTGTATTTCTGGCCCGAAGCGTTCGAGCTCGTCGTCGACGTGGAGGAATTGTCCGTGGACGATCCTCCGCTGCAACCAGCGGCTAGCGCGCAGGCTCCCGCGATCAAAATCCAATAACGCATCTTTTTCTCCTACCTTTGCAGGCGCGCGCCTGCCGAGACCTTCGTTCCAGAGCTCATATTCTTGAGCAAATCGACTTTTACCGTACGGATTTCGAATCCGTGGAGATTCAACGGGATCGTCGAGCCTCCGTACGGCGCGGCGCCAAGATCGTCTTCGACGAAGTTGACCCAATGAGGCGATGTAAACGGGGCGTTTACATGGATCGCTCCGCTCGAAGGCGCGGCCGCGTCCAGATACGCGCGCAAGACCAGCGCGTTCCCATCTTCCGACCTCTTCAGGCACGTCGGGACGACGCTCTGGTCACTGAACGCTGCCGCGCTCCATTCGAGCGGGCTCGCTCCTCTCGCATCGTACGGCACCGTCACGCACATCAGTGGCTGATTGAGCTCCATTCCCTTGCGGGCGACGGACGCGGCGGCCCAGTCCCCTTGGTGAGGGAAAATCGCATATCGCCAGTGGTGGCGACCGGGGTTCGGGTTCGGATCCGGACTGAAGCTGGAGCGAATCAATGTGAGCCGGTAGGTGTTGCCCGTGGCCGACATGCCGCTCTTGGAATCGTTCAGGATAGAAAGCCCGTAGTTGTCGGCGCCGAGATCGCCCCAATTCAGGCCTGGCCACTCGGAGCCGTCGGTCGGCCGCTCGATCGCACCAAATGGAACTTCAAACGTTGCCTTCGGTTTGGCCAAGTTGGCGTCGAAAGCAACGCGCAGTGTCGGGGTCGCGGTCACGCCATCACCGATAATCCGCCAATCGCAGTCTACGTCCACTTCCAGCTCGCGGCTATCGGGTCGCAGCCGGAAGGTCTGGCGCACAGGTGTGGCACGGCTGATGCCGTTTTGAGGCGCGATCATATAGTCGAAGGAAGCGATGCCGTCGCCATGGTCCTCGGTGACCCCGGGCTTCGTACCATCTTGGTCGAACTCGGTGGGGTCCGAGGCGAGAGCGACCGGCTCTACCTTTTCGATCGGGCCCAAAGTCCAGGCGCTCATTCCTGCCGGCTTCTCGTAATGTGCTTCGAGCCTGCCGATGGAGCCTGCGCTCGCGACAACCTCCCGTCGAGCGATCTTGTCGTAAATGCTCGACACGGTCCCGCGAGCGGTGTCGAACCGCACTCGCAAGTACTTGTTTTCGATCGTATCGCCGGACACCTGAGTGGATTCGGAGCTCTTCGGCCCTTGCATGATGTGGAAGACGCGGTATCCGAAAGCGGGCACGTCTCCAGCGTACAACTTACACAAATGGCTGATCGGATCGATCTCTCGCACCGGCCACGTCTTGCCGTCCGGCGATGTCGCGACTGCATTGTCGCCAACCGCGCCACCTCCGCCACTGGATACAAGCAACGTATCTACCCACTCGCTGCGCTTCCAACCCGTTGGGTTGAACACCATGAGGGAAATGCCGTCCTTATCGGGCGTTACTCTCAGACTCAGCGTTTCAAGCGCACGCTGCTCGATGTCTCGGTCGTCCGCGAGCACCCGGTCGAACATGCCGACGGTCTTGAGCGAAGACGGGTGGATGAAGCTGCCGGGGAGGGTGTCGTGGTGATGGTTGTAGCAAATGTCTTCCCAGTTCCGGCGGAATTCCTTCCCAGGGTATTGGAATCCAAAAAGCGATGCCACGCTGGCGACGGCCTCGGCGCTGCTCGTTTCGTACTCGGCCTGCCGGTTCAGCTTCTTGACCTCAGCGTGCGAGGTGTAGCACCCTTCGAATACTGGGTTCAAGTCCTCCTTTACCACCGGGATCTTGTTCAGATCGTATGTTTCGAGCTTCTTGAAAAACTGCGTCGCCGTCGAGAACTGGACTTTGGGTTTGCTCGGATCCTTCATCCAGGAGAGTGCCCTTTCGATCATCTCACGGGTCGGCCCGCCGCCATGGTTCCCCACACCGTAGACCCACAACATGTCGCGGCTGCCGGTCTTGTCCTGAAAATTCAGCATCTCTTCGAACTGGTGGTAAGAGAGGTCGCTGTTATACCAAGAGCCGCTTGCAGGTTCGTCGAACGATAGAATCCGGGTGCCATCCAGGCCCTGCCACCAAAACAGTGGCTTACCTTTCCCGCCCCGGCAGAAATAGTAGTACTTGCAGCCGCCGAGCTTTAATATTTGGGGCATCTGGATGGTGTGGCCGAAGGTGTCCGGCTCCCAGCCTACGACCGCAGTCTTTCCAAAGTTCTCGCGGAAATACCGCTGCCCGTAAAGGAAATGCCGGGCGTGCGATTCCGGGGAAATCATATTCGTGTCCCCCTCGCAAACGCGGCCGCCGACGATTTCCCATTGACCTTTCTTCACCTTTGCCTGGATCTTCTTGAACAGATCCGGATAATCGTTCTGGACGGCCTGGTAGAGACACGAGCTACTTTGGCTGAAAGTAAAGCCTGGGAACTCGTCCATGAACTTCACGGCTTGGTTGAAGGTGTCATAGGTCGCGACGATCCCCTCTTGCCATTCCCAAAGCCACTGTAGGTCGATATGCGCATGTCCAACCAGGTGGCCCGTGTACTTTTCCATAACGGGGTGGGTATGGGAGAGAGCGTGCTGGGCCTCGTGGAGCACCTGCTCGACCTCTTGCGCAGTCACGTCCTTGGAGCTTTCGGCTTTGCTGAGCATAGCGCTCGCTTCGTCGATATGGCCTTGCAAATGGGCGTCCGGGTTTCGCTTTACGAACTCTTTGGCGAATTCGATGTCTTTGCGGGCGTCTTCGAGAGCCCGTAGCCGCTCGCCCCTGGCTTCGACCTCCGTTACGAGCTGATCGAGGCCGGGGCCGGACGCGACGCGCTGCCGATCTACGACCACTATGTCCGGGTTCTTGCTGTATCCCTCGGTGGACTCGTATCCTCGCGAGCTCGGGCCGCCGTTCGTGTAGACCTCGGTCTTCGTACCGTCGGCGTGCACGATCGCCACGTTGTCGATGAACTGTACATACTTGCCGTCCTTGTCCCCCTCGAAGACCAGGTTGAAGCTGCTCGTCGTTCTTCCCACGGCCGCATCGAGCGGGATCTTCCGCGCGTACCAAGCACCGACCGCTTGAGTCAGGAGCGCATCGCCGTGCGAGTCCAGACCATTCTGGTCGTGGATGTGAAGGTCCCTCAGGTCCTCATGGTCATCCGCGAACTGGACGTCTATGCCGCCTTTCGGACTCGGGTTCTTCGGATCCAGGAAAACGTCGTAAACGAGAACGTCTCCACGCTCGACCGCCACCTTCGTGTCTGCGAATCGTTCGTACGTGTAGAAGTTGCCGACCCCTTTGGCAAGCTCGCTGCTGACGAAGGCGAGACAGGTGTCATCGGACTGGCGGCGAGCCAAAAGCGGAAGACTAGCACCCGAGGCCAAAGCGAGGGCAAGTGCAATCCTCGCCGTGCGGTGGAGAAGCATTTCGAGATTGATTCTCACACAAGGACGAGCTCGGATGCGACGGCGACCGGCGTCCGTCAGGCTTTCTTACTGGTTTCCGGCCCGATTTCGTCCGATAAAGATTATCGTGGCAGCAAATGCGGGTGGAAAGCTCCGCGGCACGACCTTGGCCGAGCTGTTGGTGGCCGTCGTGCTTTTGGGCGCTGCCGCGAGCGTACTCTTGAGGTCCGCAACCACGGCGCAAGACCGCGCCACATACTCCAAGCACCGAGCCATCATTTCTTCGGCGCTCCGAGACCTTATCTCCACTGCCCACTCCTATGCGTATTCGGGCTACCTTTCATCTGGCTCCAAGGTTTCAACGTTGGTTGTCCAGGGCATCGAGAATCCGGTAACGATCACCGGCACGGCGACGCTGATTTCAGGCTACACATCGCTCTACCTCATCACAGCGACGGCCACGTGGGACGAGATCTCACCTTATGGCGATCGCCATGAAACGATGACCTTCTCAACGTACGTGAGGGTGCCGGATGGGTAGGGGCAAGCTGCTTGGAACGACACTGATCGAGCTCGTGCTCGTGATGGCGCTGACCAGCATCATCATCGGCACGCTCGCCGGCCTGTTCAGCTTCGCTATAGCCCGAGCGAACCACGCATTTGCGAACGCGAACTCGCTGTACCAGGCGCGGAGGCTGCTCGACCAGGTGCAGGCAGTAGTCATGAACGCCCAAGGCTGCGTGGCGCTTAGTTCCGCCGGAGCCACTGGCCTCAAATGCGTGATGCCGGCAACCGGCACCGACAAGGACGGCGATGGCTACAACGACTCGTACACGCCCACGGGCATCTCGAGGCGTGGATTCCTGAAGTGGGGAGTCGCCAAGCGGATCTGGTTCTACACGTCCGATTCCTCTGGCGCCTTTGGTATGCCGGGGACTGTCATCTGGCGAGCGCAACGAACCGACGACTCGCTTCCGACTTCTTCGGACGCGGACTCTTCTTGGTCGAACTATTACGGCGGGAAGAAGCAGTACAGCTTGATCACTGCGCTCCAGTTCTCCACGACGGCTGCGGCTCACACCGTCAACGTAACCATCGCGGCGAATCAGCTCGCCCGATCTGAGTCATCGTCTAGTGCCGCGTCCGATTCAAACTCGAGTTACTCTCTAACGCTTACACGGACCATTTGCTGGAGGAACTGGCGGCAATGAGGCGCACAAGAGGCAGCGCCATATTGTTCGTAGTCGTGCTCATAGCGGCCGCTACCACCATCCTGGTTGCCGCTACGTCGTTGTCCACGAATTCGCTCGAAGCTCAGAGGAGGCGCGAGGACTCGACGACGGCGCGCTATGCGATGGACGCTGCTGTGGCACAAATCATGGCGGACAGCTATGCTGGAACGCTTCTGGTGCCATCCAGCAGAACGCTCACACTCGGCGGGGCCACATGCTCTGTCGTCATTGCCGACAATTCTGCGAACATCTCACGAACTGCGCTCGTGACGGGCACAACGACCGTCGGGAGCCGAACCTTCGTCGAATCGAGAGTCGTGGCGGAGGCGTTTACCGCGCAACCGTTTTACTACACGGTTTTCGTAAATAGCGGCATCGCGAGCGCCTCGGCGATCCTGACCGGTTCGAACGGCTCCAACGGCGACATCTGCTCGAACGGCAGCATCGTTTTGACTGGCGGAACGATCAACGGAGATGTCGATTCCGGTGGCACCGTCACCGCACCGACGACCACGATCACAGGGACCACCAACGCGAATACTTACGCGATCAATTTCCCGTCAGTCGATTCGGGCACCTATCAGGCTGCGGCTAACCGGGTTCTCAGCGGAAGTCTCGTCTTCGGATTTACCTTCGGGTCAGCCTCTACATATGATCTCGTGTATCACTCGGGAACGCTGTCCATCTCGGGGAGCATCTCCGGCAACGGTACGATCTACTGCTCAAACGACATCACGATCTCCGCGGACCTGACTTACGCGAACTCGGCATCACACCTCGTGTTGATTACGCCGGGCAAGATCAACATTTCTTCCTCAGTGAGGAATTTCGTCGGTTACCTCTATTGTGGGAATCAGCTCACGCTCAGCGGAGTGGGACTCAAAAACCTTTTGCGCGGAAACTTCGCTTGCAGCTCGATGACCAACGTCTCCGGCTTTTACGCGACCTACGATCCATTCATTTGGAACAGCCCCTCGGAAGCTGTAAAGCTGCATATCCCCGGATTCTGGCCATGAAACAACGATACGCTCGTCAACACGCCATAGACACGCTAGCGGTCAAGCTGCGTTGGGTGCTCATCGCAGCAGGCGGATTACTCTGCTGGGGGCGAACGAGCCCCTGGCTGATTCTCGGAGTGTGTGTGGGGCTCGCCGCGACGAACGCCTATGCCACTCGCATCAGCCTGAGCCCGCCGAGCTATCGGCGCAATGGCGCCGAGATCATCTCGGGCCTGAGACTGCTCGACGGCATTCTCGCTTCGGCTGCGGCCTTCGCCCACTCGCATGAGGCCTTGCCGCTCTGGCTAATAGGCCTACCGATCGTATGCTTCGAGGCGCTGTCTTCGCGAAGCAGTCGAAGAGCCGGCGTTTTCGCAGGCATCTTCCTGGGTGTCGACGTGATCGGAACGGTCGTGTCGGGTCATCCGGTGGGCGCGGCCTTCGGCGCGATCGTCGTGCTGGGCTCGAGCCCGCTCATGGGACTTGTCCTCGCGACGTACCGCTCACGGGAAGAAACATTGGATGCCCGCGACCGTCGTCTTGGCGCGCTGATGTCGAGCGCGTCGGCTCTAGCCGGCAGCCAAGACCTTCAGTCGATGATCATTCGTACAGTCAAAGCCGCTGTTAGAGATTTGGGCGCGACGGCCGGGTACGTGTCGATCGTGTCCGAGGACGACCCTTCCCTGCTCATAGTGGAAGCTGCATACGGCGTTGACGGTGAGTACGAATTCCCTCGAACGATCGCGGTGGGCTCAGGAGTTTCCGGCTACGTGGCCAAGATGGGCCAGCCGATTTCGATCCACGATAACGGCGGTGATCCGCTCGAATGCGACGGCGTCTCGCTTCGGATTCGGTCCGCAGTCAGTGTTCCGATTTCCTCGCGCACTTTCGGCGCACCAGGGCAGGCATCGACCGAGCAGATCATCGGCGCGTTGACGCTGGTCAACAGTGAAAGCTCCGAGACCATCCAGACCGAAGACATGGAGCTGCTCCGGAGCCTTAGCTCTCTGATAGCCACGGCCGTGATCAGCGCACGAATCGAGGAGAGGCGCCGCACGACGTTCCTGCGCACTATGGAGAGCCTGGCGACCGCGCTCGAAGCGCGTGACGATTACACGCGAGGGCACTCGCAGCGCGTGTGCGAACTTTCGTTGCTGATCGGACAATCGCTCGGGTTTAGCTCCGACGCGCTCGAGGAGCTGAGGGTCGGTACGGTGCTTCACGATATCGGCAAGATCGGGGTGCCCGACGCGATCTTGAACAAACCGGGCCGGCTTACGGACGAGGAGTTCGACATCATGAAGAGCCACCCGGTGATCGGCTACGAGATCTGCAAGCCGCTCATGCTTTCCGAGGGCGTACTGCTGATCATTCGGAACCATCACGAGAAACTCGACGGCAGTGGATATCCAGACGGCCTCAAAGGTGGCGAGCTTCCCTTGTCTCTGCGCATCGTCTGCGTGGCCGACGCGTTCGACGCGATGAGCTCTCGAAGGCCGTACCGAGGCGTTATGGATATTTCCGTAGTCTTGGGCGAGCTGAGCAAAGGCGCCGGAGTACAGTTCGACCCCGTGGTCGTAGAGTGCATTCGCTCACTGCTAGTGTCCGGGTCTCTAAACGAAATGTATAGCGCCTACTGGGACACGGGCGAGGAGCTGGCCGCTTAACAAATGGATCAATTTGACAATCCATCCCATGGCGAGGTCGGTTCGCTCGGCCTCGACATCGGAACTCGGGCGTGCAAGTACATTTTGGCCGAGCGTTCCGCAGATCGAATCGAGATCGAGGGCGCGGGCGCCATCGATTTGCCGAACGATCTCGTGCGAGAGGGGATCGTGACTGACCGCAAGAGTCTGTCAAGGATCCTGTCCGGTCAGCTCGAACACATCCCGGCGAGTCAAGCCGACGTCGTCTTTTCGATACCGAGCCGGTTGGCGACTCTTCGATGGGTATCGCTGCCACCGATGCCTCCCGACGAGCTAAGAGAAGCGGCCAGGTACCGAGTCAAGCGTCATTTGCCGTTTCCTGTCGACGAGGCGTACGTCGAGGCCTGCCCTCCCGACACCGAGGGCGACACTCCTGGGCCTTCGCTCGTAATCGCAGTGCCCAAGGCCGTCGTCGAGTCCAGAGCGGAGGCGATCGCACAGGCGGGGCTTCGACCGATTCGGGCCGAGTTGGAAGCTCAAGCTATTTTGCGCGTCATGGAACGGTCGCTGAACGAGCGTAGCGCGCTGTGGCGGGACGCTTCGATGACGATCATCGACGTGGGTGGCCACAACACGCATATGTACGTCGTGCAGAACCAGCGGCTGCAATTTATCCGAGGCGTGAAATTCGGATCGGAACTGTTCGTTCGCGCCGTATCGAGCGGAATGGAGATCAGTCTTCCGGAAGCCGAACAGGTGCTGAACGACCCATTGACCCGCCTTGATTCGGAGGGCACGCTCATCAGCGCGCACGGTGATGAGATCAAGCGTACGGTTTTGGAGGCGGACCTTCAGAAGCTGACGCGGGAGTTCTTGCGACTGCTCCGGTACTTCCGCTCACTCCACCCGGAGCGCAGCTACGCCGGAATATTGGACCACGTGATGATTTCTGGCGGCCTCGTCGGGCTGCAAGGCTTTGGCGAATATCTCGAGCAGACTCTCGGCCTGCGGGTCGAGCGAGCCAGACCGATTGCAGGAATGACGGCAAAGGTCAATCCGGAGGCATTTCAACGCATTGCGAGCCGACAGGAAGCTTTCACGGTGGTCATGGGTCTAGCCCTCTCGGGCATTTGCCGAAAATCTGGTTCGGTTGGAGACGAATATGCTGGAAACGAATTCGCTTGGACGCGCGCATCCTAAACCGAAGTCGATCGACGTCGAAGCGAATCTGCTCACCGAGTGGCTCGTCGAGCGTAGCACGCTGGCCGCTCGGATCACCCGGAGGCTCACACTTCTGCTAGGCGTAATCGCTTTTGGAGCCGTTTGCTTGCCGATTCTCGACTCGGAGCTGTCGCATGTTCAGGCGCGCGGCGCGGCGCTCGCAAAGACGTCGGGAGATCTGGATCAGCGACTGCGAGCGCTGCAAGGAGAGAGCTCGGAAGCCAAGCCGCGACTGGAACATGAGCAAATGCTCAAAGCATCTCGCGAGCGGCTCCAGGGGACCCTCGGACAGCTCGCGCTGGTTTTCAATTCGGCGGCCCCAGGTGTTGCGATCTCATCGGCCAAAGTCGAAATCCTTGCCGGAGAGATGACGATAAGCTGCCATGCGGACGCTACCGCATCGGCATCAGGCCGGGAGTTCGTCGATAAAGCGTCGAAAGGGCCGGACACTCTCTCGGCGATCCAATCTTCGAGTCACCGCAGCGACCTGCTCGGCAAGCAGGGCGTCACTTTCGAATTCGTGAAGCGGATCAAGGTGGGCGAATGAAGTCGCGGCAAGACTGGATTTGTCAAAACACCGCGATCACTCTCGATCGGGCCATCAAAGTCGCGATCTGTTGCGTCGCAAGCGCCTTCGTGTGGCTCGGCGGCTCGATTCTGCTTTCGTCCGCACAAGGAAGCGCGAATCGGCTCGCGATAGCGCAGAAGCGCACTTCCCTTGGCGAAGCCCTGAAAACCATCGATGCCGGAAAAGCTGTCTCCGATGCCGAATCGCCCAGCGGGCTCGGGTCTATTGGCCGGCTTCAATCGTACATCGAGTCGAAGGCTGAAGAGTCCGGCTGCGAAGTCTCAGAGTTCCAAGCGGGAGCCTCCCTACTGCCCTTCTTGAGCGCATATAGCAAACAGGCCGATTCTTCCGGATGGGGCCAGTACCAGGTCTCGACCGACTTGCACGGCCGCATAGGACCCGTCTTCGACACGATCCGCAGCTTGGCTCAGCAAGATGTTCCAATCGAGCTGGACACACTCGAGTTCTCGCGCGCCGAAATCGACCACCAAGGCAACTGCCAAGTAAACGTGCACCTCGGATTACGGGTGCTGAGCAAGGGAGCCGGCGCGTGAACACAGGCAACAAGTCTCAGGCGATCGTGCTGTCGATCGTTGCACTGGGCGCCATCGGCTTCCTAGGCAAGACGGTGCTCGGCGGGGGAAGCGGCAAGCTCTCTCTGGCGCACTCGGCTCGTACCGCCAAGCCAAGCTCGAATTTCCACCTGTCCATGCTGGACAGCTCGCTGACAGTCGACCCATTTTCGTCACCCAAGCTCGCCACAAAAGCCGCCGACCGGGCGATCCCGTCGGATGTCACGGCGAGCAAGGAGCCGCGGGCTCACCGCGATACGTCCGCAGAGTTTGCTCCGATGCCTCTGAGTGGACCGGTTGCGCTTCCGGGAACGCTGATCGAGCACCCTGAAGGAAATACCGGGAATCACCGATCTCAAGATAGGGCCGTCTTGACGGTTCGGTTGAACGCGACCTTGCGGGTGGAGCAGCAATTGGCAGTTATTTCAATTGGAAGCGAGGAAGCTCGGGAGTACCGAGCCGGGAGCACGATCGCGCCCGGAATCAGTATCGTGGCGATCGGAGACGACCGGGTCACGTTTAGTGCGCACGGCATTAAGAAGTCGATAGCGGTCGGCGAGGACGCTCAACTGTGATCCTCACCGCAGCGTATCTCGCCATCACCATCGCTCGAAGCGGCGGACCCCCTCCCAGATCGGCGCCAAAGCCGTCTGTGACGTTGCCAATTGCCCCGGACAACCGGCTCTGCCAGCTCAATGTCAACGAGTACGACGTCGCCAAGGTTTTAAAGCTGCTCAGCGAGCAGACGAAAGTCAATCTCATCCTGCTTTCGCACGCAGACGCCAAGTTGACGATCAACCTCACCGACATTCCGCTCTCGGAGATGATCCGACATATATGCGCGATGACTGGCCTGAGCGCTCTGAAGGTCGATTCGATCTACGCCATAGGCCCGGAGGCGCAGCTCAAGTCCGCCTACCCCAAGGAGTGGGCGGCCGTCCACCCGGAGCCGCCCCCTCCAGCGCCCAAGAAACAGGAGGAGATTGCGACCGAAGTCCTCCACCTGAATTACATCGACGGCAAGCAGGCGAACGACACCATCACGAAGATGTTTCCCGACGCGGGAATCGTGGTTACGCCCGGTCCGGCGGCAACGAGCCCGAACGTGGTAGCCAAGGAAACCACGAATACAACCGGGACCGCTGCAGGCGTCATCACGCCGGAGCCGGTGTCCGATTCGATCCGTTTGCTCGTGATTCGCGGACCCAAGGCTGCCATCGAGGCCGCGTCCGGCCTGATTCATTCGCTCGACGTGCCTCGTCCGCAGGTGACCATCCAGGTCACCATCGACGACATCTCCACGGATGCGGCCAAGGAGCTAGGCATTTCATGGCAGCTTCCCAGCGAGGTCATCAACGAATCGACACCTAACGGCTTCAATTTCGGAACGTTCTCACGAACGGCTCTGAGCTTCAACGCCGTCCTGCATGCGCTCGAAACGAAGAACCAGGGCAAGCTCCTGGCCTCGCCGAACGTTACGGTGCTGGACGGCGAGCGCGCCTTCGTTCTGATCGGCGACCGAATCAGCTTTCCCGTGCTCGTCGGCTATACGCAGGGCAACAGCCCGATCTTCTCGCGAGAAGAGGAGCGCGTGGGAATCTATCTCCAGGTTGCGCCCTCGATTGCCAGCGACGGCACGATCACTCTGAGCCTGTACCCGCAGGTATCGACCATTTCCGGGTTCTTGAACGTGAACGGCGCGAGTTACCCGCAGATCGCCACGCGAGAAGCCCAAACTACTTTGCGCGTGAAATCGGGAGACACGATCGTCATGGGCGGCCTGCTGAAGAACGACGATCTCACCGAGCTTGAGAAAGTGCCTTTCCTGAGCCAGATCCCGATTTTCGGCGAGCTATTTACTCGACGCAAGAAGACCCTCAGCCAGTCGCAAGTGATCATCACGATCACCCCCACGATCAACAAGCCACTGAACCCATGAACCTCGATCGGCCAATCGGCGACATCTTCGTCGAGGAGGGGTACCTCACCCGAGAAGAGCTGACTCAGATTCTGGCTACGCGTCAGGACACAACCGAGCGGCTGGGTGACTTGCTCGTCCGCCTCAAGAAGATCTCTGAAAAGCAGAAGCTCAAATGCGAGGGGCTGCAGATGGGAGTGCCGTTCGTCGATCTCGCGAGAATCGAGATCGATCCTACGGTAGCTCGGTCCGTGCCGCACGCCGTCGCCGTACGTCTTCTCGCGGTCCCGATTGAAATGACGGACCTGGCGGCGAGCGTCGCAATGGTCGACCCGCTCGACCTCGCGGCGATAGACGAGCTGAGCTCGGTCACCAAGCTCGAGATCGACCCTCTGCTCGCCACCGAAGAGGACGTGCGCGATGCGATCTTCCGAACCTTCGGCGCGTACGACGACCTCGGCGAAATCGTCGGAGAAGCCGTCAAGGGCGTCGATATCGACCAGGTTCGGGTTTCGCTCCTGGAGGACGACGAGGCATCACTCAACGTCGTCGAGCTCAAGGAGGTCGTCGAGGGCGCGCCGGTTATCAAGCTCGCGAACGCGCTCATGGTGCGCGCGATCTCGATGCGAGCCAGCGACATCCATATCGAACCGCAGCAGCGAAAGGTGCGCGTTCGGTTCCGTATCGATGGATTGCTTCAGGAAGTGATGGTCATCCCCAAGGACCTGCAGCACCCTTTGGCCTCGCGCATCAAGATCATCGCCAACCTGGACATCGCCGAGCGGCGAATTCCTCAGGATGGCCGCTGCACTCTTGTGGCGCCGCAGGGCGAATACGACTTTCGAGTATCGACCTATCCCAGCGTCAACGGCGAGACGATCGTCATCCGAATTCTAGACAAGAACGCGGCGATGATCGACATGACCAAGCTCGGGCTCAGCAACGAGACGATGGAAGTGCTCAAGCGGCGGATCGAAGAGCCGCAGGGGATGATCCTCGTTACCGGGCCCACTGGTAGCGGGAAGACGACCACGCTGTACGCGAGCCTGCACCACCTGAACGCGATTTATCGAAACATTATCACGATCGAAGACCCGGTCGAATACCAACTCGACGGCATTACGCAGGGCAACGTGAACGTCCGCGCGGGCATCACTTTCGCGAACGGCCTTCGATCGATGCTCCGACAGGACCCCGACGTCATCCTCGTTGGCGAAGTGCGCGACGGCGAGACCGCAAGCATCGCCGTCGAGGCGGCGCTCACCGGCCACATGGTGCTCACGAGCCTCCATGCGAACGATTCGGCGGGGGCCCTCACGAGGCTCATGGACATGGGCATCGAAAGCTTCCTTCTCGGCAGCAGCGTTACCTGCAGCATCGCGCAAAGACTCGTCCGCGTGAACTGCCCGAAGTGCACGGAGGCGTACGAGCCCGAACTCGCGGCGCTTGCCCGGCTGGGCCTGCCTCAGGACGGTGCGTATCGCCGGGGTCGGGGGTGCGAGCACTGTGCCAAGACCGGCTTTCGGGGCCGTTCGGGGGTCTACGAAATCCTGGAAGTGACACCGGCTATACGGCGAATGCTCGTATCCGGCGCCCACACGTCAGAGATCCGCGAATTCGCTGAAGCGAACGGCATGACTACTTTGCGGGCCGACGCGAGAAACAAGATTCTGGCCGGCGTGACCAGCGTGGAGGAGGTCGTCCGCGTGACTGCGGATGGCGATTAGTTTTGGGAGCCTACAAGTACTCCGGATACGACTTGCACGGCAAGAAGGTCCAAGGCGAGATCGCGGCAGGATCGACCGATGAGGCGGAGCGGAAGGCAGCGTCTCAAGATATCATCATCGTATCGCTGATTCCTCTCGGGAACGGCTCCTCGACGGCTGGCCCGCAAGCCAGTGGCAGCAGAAAGCTCTTCGGCCGCAAGCGGATCGCAGAGGGTGACGCGGCCGTCATTTTGAAGAACCTCGCCGTGATGGCGGAAACGGGAGTTCCCTTTTTGGACGCTCTCGATGCCGTCACGATCAGCGCCAAAACTCCTGCGCTGCAGTCCGATCTGGGGAAGCTGAAAGAAGAGGTTGTTGGCGGTAGGAGCCTGTCGTCCGCCATGCGATCCGTTCCAACTCTGTTCCCGGAACTCGTTAGCGACATGGTGAAGATCGCCGAGGAAGGCGGCCGACTGGACAACGCGCTAGAAAGCGCTGCGGGCTACCTACAGCGAACGTCCGAACTTCGCAAGAAGATCATCAACGCGATGCTGTACCCGATGGTGATGATGGGCGTTTCGTTCCTCACCGTGGGAGTGCTCATCGTGTTCGTCATGCCGCGTTTCGCATCGATGTTCTCCAAGATGCAGGCGCAGATTCCCGTGACCACGAAGGCGTTGCTAGGCTTGGGCGCTTTCGTTCGCGGCAACCCGCTTATGGCGCTCGCCCTCGCCGTCGCTACTGTGATCGGCTGCAAGTTGGCGCTACGCCTACCTGCTGCCCGCACGGCGGTATTCAAATTGGGCATGAGGGCGCCGGTGTTAGGCGAACTTCTCAGGAAGATCGCGCTCGCCCGCGCGTTTCAGTCCATCGCGACATTGCTCAATGCGAACGTGGCGATGATGTCCGCCTTGGAGCATGGCGCCAAAGTGGCAGGCAATCCGGTGATCTCCGGCGCGCTGATGCGCGCAAGGGAGGGAGTAGAGCATGGCGGATCACTCAGCGATGCGCTGCGGGAGACTGGGGTGTTCCCGGCCATCCTGCTACAGATGGTCGCGGTAGGAGAAAAAACCGGAAGGCTGCCTGCACTGCTAGCCACCACTTCCGCAACCATGGAAGAAGACGTCGACTCCCGTTTGAAAGCGCTCGTGTCCATTATCGAGCCTCTCATGATCGTGTTCATGGGGGCGATCGTAGGCACGATCACGATTTCGATTATCACTCCGATATATTCCGTTGTCGAAAATATCAAGTAATGGACACAAGCAACCGATACCAGTAAGAGAGGAACGCACTCCGAGGACAGTATGCGCAAAGTATCGCTGAATAGGGCTCGCAAAGGATTCACGCTCGTCGAGCTGCTCATCGTTATCATCATCATCGCGGTATTAGCCGCGATCGCCATTCCCAAGTTCGTCAATTCGAGCACGCGATCGAAGGAAGCTTCGCTCAAGGCCGACTTGAAGCTCTACCGGAACGCCATCGAGCTGTTTAAGAACGACACCGGCGCTTATCCGGCTGCTTTAGGGGATCTGGCGGCAACTACGGCGCCCGCAGCAGGCAAAGACTCTACCGGCGCAGCCAAGTCGATCGCCGCCGCGGACTGGAAAGGTCCGTACCTCAACGCTCTCGAGAACGACCCTGTGTCAGACGCAGGTTTCACCTACTCGACGACCTCACCCACGGTCGGCCAAGTTACATCTTCGGCGTCCGGAAACGCCACGGATGGAACCGCCTATTCCGGCTGGTAACGCATCCAGGGGCGAGCTCTTCACAGGATCCGGCCTATCGACGGGCCGGGTCCTTTTCATTTGTCTAGAATCTCGAGCGTGCGTCTCGAATGGCCGTCAAAGTCCTTGACGTTCTTCTGGAACGCAGAATAGGCCATTCCCGCGAGGCCCAAGTGGATCTCGTAGCACTGGAGCCTTAAAGCGAGCCCAGGCGAGGGATCGACCAGGCGGTCTTTGAGCCGAGCCTCCCAGTCGATGCTTGCAAGAGCGGGATACCACGGTTTGTAGAACGTAAACATCGCGAGCTCGTACACGAAGTCTCCCAGAACGGCATTGCCCCAGTCGAACAGGCCGGTGATCTTGTTCCCTTCGAATAGGACGTTGGCGTGCAGGAGGTCGTTGTGGAGAAGACTGCCCGTATCGGGCAGCTCCGAAACTCGCTCTTTGAAGAACCGCCGCGCGCGATCGTAGACGCTCGAGCCTCTTGCCGCGATCCAGTCGTGCCAGCCGTACAGCCGAGACGTTTCATCATCCACGCGAATTAGCTGCTCGGCCCACGGGATCGTGGCCAAGGGCCAGAAATCGGGAGGCGGTTCGCGCATCACGTCCATCGCGTCGAGCACGGCGGGAGTGACCTGCTGCCACTGCTCGGCGGTGGCCTCTTCGAGAACCGTTCCGAACGCACGGCGCGATATGCAGTGATAGCCGAGATGGGACGAGCCGACCTCGAGCACCTCGGGCGCCGGGAGAGCTTCGCACCTCAATTTGGATGCGAGAGCGTCCTTTTCGAAATCCTCGACGAACTCTCCGAAGCGAGCCACGAAAGGTTCCGAACCCGTCCGGAAGCCGAATGCCTGGGACCAGTGGCCGCCCTGCAACGTCTCCATTTGCTCGACACCGTCGAACTTCGATTTGAGAAACGCCTCAGCCTGCTCGATTCTTACCGGGCTCGAATGGTTCATGCATCCCGAACGGACCCTCGATTATCCACGGAACCGGCATCCGGTGCCGGGCTCGATTTGCCCGCGTCGAAGTTGCCCGTCGTTTCACGGTGAATAGGACGCGGTACACAATGAGCCATGGCACAGACACTAATCAAAGAAACGGCCACGGGACCCAATCGCCTCCTCGATGCGCTGAACGCTTACCAGCTCACCTCCGCCCTCCAGGCTGCGATCGAACTCGATATCTTTACGGCCATCGCCGAGGGCGCCACGACCCCAGGGCGGCTTGCCGAAGCGCGAGGGGCGTCTGAACGGGGAGTTCGTGTATTGTGCGATTACCTGTGCGTCGAGGGCTTTCTGACAAAGTCGAATGGAGAGTACGGGCTCACGGAGGATACGCGGACGTTCCTGACGCGAACATCTCCTATGAATCTGGGGCCGTGCGTCGGCTTCCTCTGTTCGGACATGATGAAGTCCTCAGCGCGCGACGTGACTTCTGTGGTGCGCCAAGGCAAACGACTGGAGCCAGAGGTCGGCCTGAGCGACGAGCACCCGATCTGGCAGGAATTCGCCAAATCGATGATGCCTCTCATGATGCTCCCTGCCAAGCTTGCAGCCGAGCAAGTGGCGACGCCCGGATCCCCCCAGAAGGTGCTCGACATCGCTTCCGGACACGGGATGTTCGGCATCAGCGTGTTGCAGGCGAACCCGCGAGCCGAGGTCTCCGGCGTCGATTGGCCCGGAGTGCTCGAGTACGCGAAGCAGAACGCGAAGCGCTTCGATGTTGCCGAGCGGTACCACGCCTTGCCCGGCAGCGCTTTCGAGATCGATTTCGGGTCGGGATACGACTTGGTGCTCGTGCCGAACTTTCTTCACCACTTCGATGAGGCGAAGATCGCGGAATTCCTCGGCAAAGCGTATCGGTCCCTTGCACAGGGCGGCAAGATCGCCATCGTGGAGTTCGTACCGAACGAGGATCGGGTGTCGCCGCCCTTCCCCGCCAAATTCAGCCTGTTGATGCTGTTGACAACGGAACGGGGAGACGCATACACCGAGAGGCAACTCCGCGAGATGCTCGGAGCCGCTTCCTTCGGCAACGTCGCGCGGCACGATCTGGCGCCTGCTCCTCAGACCCTGATCACGGCGACCAAAAAGTAACGGCTGCGGGCCTACTGAGTCGAGAAGATCGAATCGGGAAGGCCCGTATTTACCTTGATCGAATCGTATTTCACGATGCCGGCCACCTTCCCCTCGACGTTCTTCACTTCGAGCCGGGTCGGCATCCAAACACCACCGACCTCTTTCGGATTCTCGTAATAGAAGGTCGCGAGCTGCCTACCTACTTGGTTGAACCATTCGCGGCGCGTCACAATGTGGTGCACCGGATCAATCCATATGCGGTTCCGGCTTGTATCGTCCAGCGAAGGCAGATAGGTGATATCGAACACGGGCTCGCCTGTTTCCCGGTCGTTCCGTACGAACTTGGCCTCGAACAGGCCACGAAACAGAGAAGGTGTCAGAATGCCGAAATCTAGCAAAGTCTGCCTTCTGCCTGGCGCACGTGAAAGGTTCGTACGCTGATTGATTCCCGCACGGGGTACGCGGATTAGCTGCTCCACACCATTGACGATGTACACGATGTGAGTGTCTTCGACCGTGGCTTCCGAGCGGATCTTGAAAGGCTCCTTGACCTTGATCGACGTCGTCTCGAACCGGTAGGACTGACCGAAATCTTTATTGATCTTCTTCAGCTCTTGCTGGTCGCCTTTCACAACCCGGGCAACGAAGGTGGCGTCCCGCAGGTCTCCCTGCAGGTAGCTGTTGATGTTTTGGCTTTGCAGCGCGGTAGTACCGAGCGCCACGAGCGCTAGAAGCATGCTCATTTGGTTAAGAGTGTATCCCCCGGCTAATTGCCTCGGCGAGGCGCTCCGCCTGATACACTTAAGAAAGTGACGTCCGATCCGGTCGCCCGTTACCTTACGCTGCGAGCAGCGAAGTTCGATCGTAGGCTGAGAATGCGCCCGATGACGAGCGCAGAGATGCTCGATCTCGCCCTCGGCGCCTACCGTACGCTCGGATGGACTCTGCTAAGGTCGGCGCTCGCCCCAACGCTCATTTGCACATCAGCGGTGGCATTCGTGGTGGACTATGTGATCCCCAGTCTAGGCACGACGAGACATGTGGGAGACCAGGCGGCACAGGTAGTCGAGGCGGCGATCACGGTGGGGCTGGCCATCCTCGTCGGACTGCCGCTTTTCGCCTTCGGCTTCGCATACATTTCCGGCGTTTCCGTACGACTGGCGTCCGAGTTCACCGTTGGAGACCAGCCTGACTTGGAAGCTGCCCAGCGCGCCGCTCGGGCGAACCTATACAGAGTCACTTGGGTGATCCTGCGGGGCCTCATGCTCGCGCTTCTACCGTTCGTGATCAGCCTCGCGCTGTTTTTCGTAGGTGGCTTTTGGACCAATTCGGGAGCGGATACCGATGGGATCGCGAGCGGGCTTGTCGGACTGTCGTTTTTGGGAATGCTCGTCGGAATCGTTTTCTTCTTTTTGATCGCGGCGAACCAGTCCCTTGCAGCACCTGTGATCCTCATCGAGGAGCTGCCGTGGCGGGCGGCTGTTCGGCGAGGCCGCAACTTGTTGCGCAACGTGGCCTTCCATGGGTCCGGCGTCGGGGCCATGTGGAGCCTCTATTGGTACACCGCGCTCGCGTCTTTCGTGATATGGCTCGGCGCTGGGGGCGTGCTGGCGCTTCTTGGTGCGAGGGACGTGCTGGACAGGGCGCTCGCCGGCTGGCCAGTTCAATCGGTTGCTCTGACGGCATTCGACCTGCTTCCGATCTTTCTCGTAATCTGGGCCATCCTGCCGTTTTGGGGGGTTGCCGCTACCGTCATCTACTACGAACGCAGAATTCGCCTGGAAGGGTATGACATCGATCTCCTCGCCAAAGACATCAAGCTGAGCCCGAGGGATCAGGAATGAGAAGGCTGCTGCTGGCGACGGTTTTGCTAGCGGCCAGCCTATCGGCATGGGCACAGGCGCCGGCCCGCCGGTCGCCGGCCCATGGTAAAGCTGCGGCCGATGCGGCTGCCGACCGCGACCTGCAGGGAGTCATCGAGTCTGCCCCAGCTCCGAAAGATATGCGTGGCGCGGCTGCCGCGATAAAGAAAAGCGGCCAGTACGACGATCCGGGCATTTCGAAGTCCAGCAACTGGCTCCAGAGCGTCTGGGCAAAGCTCGCAAAGTTCAAATTCGGTAAGAAGCAATCCGAGCCGCGAATCGCAATGCCGATGTTTCTCGGACAGGCGTTTACTTACGTGGTTTGGGCCCTGCTGATCGGCGGTTTGCTTGTCGTGCTCGTTCTGGTGGTGCGGCATGCGAGCTGGCAGCGGAAGCAGTCCAGGACCTCCAAGAAGCTGCTCGACGAAGACGAGCCGGACCGAACTCGCGACGAATGGCTCGAGTTGGCGGACTCGCTGTCAGCCCAGGGCAAGTTCCGCGAGGCCGTTCGAGCGCTATACCTTGCATGCCTGCTCAGGCTCGACGAGGCGCGTGTAATCCGCTTTGACCGCGGCCAGACGAATTGGGAGCACTTGGGCAGGATCGAATCGAGCCCCAAGAAGCCTGAGGGCCTGGAATTCCGGGAGCCCACCAAGGCATTCGATGAGATTTGGTATGGCCACCGTACGCGCGGAATGGCGGATGTGGAGCAGTTCCGCGATTGGTACCATCGCTTGAACGAGCAACTTGTCCCGGCGGTGGCCGCATGAAGGGCCCGCCAACGTTCCTTTGGGTGCTCGTCGGGTTGCTCGCATTGAGCGCCGCGCTCATATCCCTTGGCAAGACCGAAGCTCGCACGGACCCGAGCGTCAGCTCGTATGCGCCGAGTGGCTCGAGGGCGTTCGTGGAGCTTCTGACACGTTCGGGCTATACGGTCGCGGTCGATGACCGCTCGACGCCGAGGCCCACCCCATCGGACCTTGTCGTCGCGTTCGTCGTCACGAACGAGTCGATTTTTGGAGACTCGGAATCACACGCCGCGCCGGGATTTATTCGCAGTGTCGGGCAGTTCGTCTCGGACGGCGGGCGCGCGCTCATTCTCCCGGTCGACGACGATTTCCGCGAGGCTTCGGTCAGCGCAACGGAAGATGGTCCAGTTCGCGTGACATCGGCAAAGGGACGCGTCGCGCAGATTCTGACCGGCTCAGCGAGTCCTCCGCCTGCCCTACTGGGCGCGAACACCGCGAGCAGCTTGGATCTCTGGCAGGATGCAGACGACGGGCGAGTCGAGCTAACCAAGAAGGGGCGGGGCTATATGGCGGTCGCTTACGACGGGCTGCTCGCCACGAACCGATTCATCGACCGTGCCGACAATGCAACGGTTCTCATGTCTACTGTCAGGACACTGATGCCGAAAGGCGGGCGAGTGGTGTTTGCGCAGGGAGGCATCGGATACTCCCAAGACACGGGTCTGATCGGAGCGATGGGCGCATGGGCTTCGGGTGCGTGGTACCAGCTCGTTTTCCTGTTCCTGGTGATCGTCTATACGCTCGGGAAGCGCTTCGGCCTGGCGGAAGACCCGCCCAGAAAGCAGCGCGGTGGCCGAGAGCTGGTAGACGCCGTCTCGAACCTGATCGCTCGCTCTCGCTCGACACCGTCCGTGCTGGAGGCGGCCGTCGAGAGTGCGGACTTCGCCATTCGGAGCACTGTGAAATTGCCAAAAGGCGCTTCCGCGGCCGAACGAGAGCGGCTGCTCCCTCCGACGCTGCTAGCGGCCATCGAGCGCGCTCAGGTTCTGGCCAACGAGCAGGTCGTGGCGCCGGATGTGGCTCTCGATGTAGTCCGCAGGCTTGAAACCGAACTGGCGCATTTCACGGGCCAAAACCTAGCCGCGCCCGCATCGGCGAGCCAACCAGCGGCGCAAAGCGGTATATCAGGAGAATGAATCGTGTCCTCATACTGGTTTCTTTGGCGCTAGCCTGCTGTCTTTGCTCCGCTCAGACAACCTCAATGGCGCAGGAAGCCTCGACGCTGCGCGCGATTCGGTCTGCGTATGCTCACGCGAAATCCGTATACACCAAGCATCCGAGCAGCGCCGCGAAAAAGAACTACGTTATTTCAACCGTTCGGTACGGTACAGCCAGCATGCTGTCGCCTGCGCTCGATAGGAAGGTCAAGTACCGCCAGGCGCTAAGACTCTACCGAGAAGCCCTCAAGCTCGACCCAAAGAACGAGGAAGCTCGAAACAACTCCGAGATGATAGTATCTATCTACAGGCAAATGGGCCGCCCGGTTCCAAAGTAAGCTGACGCGCGGGTACAATCCAACGCGATTGCGCCGAGAATTGCTTTAGCGATTCATATTCATCTTGGCATCATATCGTTTGGCTGAAGATTTGTCCGACGATCAGCGGCGGGCTATCGAGCGTACGTTTCTGATCGCGCTTATCGCCGTGGCGGTCGTACTCGCTTCGGTGCCGGTCATCTACGCCCTACTCAGCCGCCCCACGGGCTCATCGTATATCGGATCGGTCTTCGGCACGGACGACCAGATGGTTTACGCGGCCTGGATGCGGCAGGCGATGGACGGTCGCCTGTTGATGGACAACAGGTTTACGATCGCTCCGCAGCCCAGCTTGACCGTCCACGTGTATTTTTTTGCGCTCGGTCTCGTCGCCAAGCTCGTCGGAATCCCGACGGCAGCCAACCTCGCCCGTCTGGTATTCGGCGGTGCGTTCCTGGCGCTTCTCTACAGGTTGGTGCGCAGGCTCTCCACGAACGTGTACTGCACCAAGCTCGCGTTGACGCTGAGCCTGGTCGGCGGCGGCTTGGGTTTCCTCGTTTGGCACAACTTCGGGGTAGCGATTGTAAAGCCGGAGCCTTCGTTCCTGACCGCTGCAATGCTCGGCAAGCTTCCCACGGACATTTGGCAGCCCGAGGGCTTCGTTCTCCCATCGATGCTCACCAGCAGCCTCTTCATGGTGAGCCTCTGCCTCATCGTGTACGTGCTCCAATGTGTGGTGGATGCGCGCGAGGATTGGCGCAAGGTGGCGCCCGGCGCAGTCGCGTTCGGAGTGTTGATGAATATCCACAGCTACGACGTGTTGCTCGTGGGAATCATCCTCGTTGGGCTGCTCATCTCGTCTTTGGTTCAAAAGCAGTTCCGGGCAGTTTGGCTGGCTCGGGTGTTGGTCATAATTGCCGGGGTTATTCCAGCCGCCCTCTGGTTCGTTTATGTGCTTCGGAACGATCCCGTGTTCCAAGCTAGAGCGGCCACGGAGACCTTTTCTCCCAACTTCCGGCAGGTGTTCTTCGGGTATCTGCCGATGGTCGTCCTGGGCGTGATCGGCTTCCTTGGGAAACTGCGCACCGAGAAGGGACTGCCCCCACGGGCCCTCGCCGGTCTCGCTGGATTCGTGCTCCTCTGGGGCTGTCTGTTTTTCGCGGCCGCGAACGCAGGCGATCGGTATTTCATGGGCGCGCCAGCGTGGGTCGCCACGTTTGTTTTTTCTTTGGGCATCGTCGCGTGCTGGTCGACCGAAAGCCCCACGTGGAACCTGCTTCTCTCGTGGGCTGTTCTCGGCTCGGTGGCCATCTACTTCCCAGCGCTGTTCCAGCGGAAGCTCGCCATGGGCCTGAGCATCCCTTGGGCAGTCGCGTCGGCGTATGGAATCGAGTGGCTCCTTCAAAAGCAGGATCGGAGCCTTCGCAATTTGGCGACCGTGCTTGCCGTTATCGTTCTCGGCGGTACATCGGTCTACTGGATCGTTCGGGAAAAGAAGCTCATCGACCTGGACGTATCGAACACGACAGTCCAGCCGGTGTATTTGAACTCAGACGTCCAGAACATCCTCCGGTACCTAAACCAGCAGTCTGGCCGAGTCGTCGCAATTGCACCCACGGGTGTTCCCAGCGTGGAGATCGACCCGACGACGGAGAAGCCCGCACCGGATTCATTCTTGACGCCGATCGTTCCCGACCTCAACCCCGTGCTGAGCGGTCTGGCGGGTGTGTACACCTACGCCGGCCACTGGAGCGAAACTCCCGACTACCTGAGCCGACGAGCGGACCTCCAGCGTATCTTCTTCGGGCGAATCAGTGATTCGGACCGCGTATCGCTTCTCCGCGAGACCGAAGCGCAGTACGTCGTGGCTCCCGTCCTCGAAGCATTTCCCAACGCCAAGCTGTACGATTTCAAACAGCTCGGCGATGTCGTCGTCGACGGGAATCAGTTCAGGCTTGTTCACTTACGCCAGGACGCGACTGAGGGGGTGCTGGGGTCGGAGAAGTAGCAGCGGGAGGCGCGGCAGGTTTATCCTTCGGCTTCTTGGTGCCAATCGCGACTACCCTCGGTCCACCGAGGTAGGAGCTCCTGCCCAGCGGCTCTCGGCGAACCTCCACCCCGTTTTCGTACACCACACGGAAAGTAGAAATCGATCGCGTGGGTGAGCCTCGACTGACAATTCTCTTCTTGCCGACTGGAAGTGACGGATCGTAGGTCGTTTCCGTGCGAACGTTCCGGCTCTCGGAGCGCGGGCCCTGAAGTATCTTGACCGTGCGCGTGGGATCCTTTTGCCCGAGAATGCGGAACGTAAGCGCGCCCGGTCTGTACTCCGACTCAACGGCGATCGGCTTCTTGGTATTGTTCTCGAACACCAAGTCCCGTGAAGGGTAATCCACGGTTGCGTCTCGGCCGAGCGGCACGTAAGGCACCGGCAGCGAGTGATTGAATCGAGTTACGATCTTGAAGTCGCCGAACAGCAGCGCGTTGTAGAGCGTGGTGCTGACTTGGCAGATACCACCTCCGACGTCCGTGTCGTGTTTGCCGTTCTTGTAAACTCCGGCCACTTCGAAGCCACCTCGAATCGTTCGCCTGCCGACGAACTGGTTAAAGCTCAGTGTCTGGCCCGGCATGAGAACGACGCCGTCGAATTTGGCCGCGGCGAGTCTAATGTTGTGGCATCGGGTTCGCTTTCCAGTCGAGAAGTGCGTCGTAAACTGGCTCGCGACTTCTTGGATCTGGGCCAGGGCTGCGTCCGGGACTTGCTTGGGCGCCTGCTTGACAGGCAGGTGCACCAGATGGTCTCCCTTTATCGCGTCCTCAACCGCGCCCTGCAGCGCCGAGGTATCGAGCTCCGCTACCCCAACCTCAGGAACAGCCACGACCTTGCCGTGACGCCAGTGCGCCCGCGCTGGTTTCGGTGGCCCGATCGCCTGTGCGACCAGCTTCGATAGTTCGTCCAGCTTTTGACCGTTGGACTTGAACACAAGACCGAAGCTTTGAGGCTCATACGATTCGCGCGTTACGGTCGCCGCGACGTCTCCGGTGAGATCGACGATGGGCATCCGGGCTATCGTCGCGCCGTCGTCGAGCGTGACCCCAAGCTGGCCCGGAGTGCGCGTACCAAGCTTCTTCGACCCAAGCTCGATCACCAAGGGCTGGCGTTTCTCGGTTTCCCACCATTCGCGGACGCGCTTGGCAGCCGCATCGGGCGTGAGGCCGCCTACAGGAACTTTACCGACAGTTGTGTTGGGCCGGATTGTGGCCTGATAGCGGGCTGCAGCAAGCATCGCGACGACGCCCACTCCCGCGACGGTAGAAAATGCGCCAACAAAAGCCTTCTTCATGAACTGCGTCGATACATACGGTTTCCAGGAAAGAAACCTATGTCTTATTATGCAAAACCGCGTACTAGACGTGCGGGATCGCCCTAACGGTTCCTAGTGATATGTAGCGGTAAAATGAGCTATGCCCAAGCTGGTATGGCTGAACGGCCAAGTCATGCCGTTAGAGTCCGCGGTCACTTCGGTCGCCGATCACGCCCACCTATACGGTGACGGCCTATTCGAAGGGATCCGAATCTACGGTCGCAAGGTATTCAAGCTCGACGAGCACCTCGCCAGGCTATTCCACGGCTGTACGTTCATGGGGTTCGAGATGACAACGACCCCGGCGGACTTGAGGGCGACGATTCTCGACGTGTGCCGCCAAGCAGACATCGCCAACGGCTATATCCGGCTGAATGTCACCCGCGGTACAGGTTTGGGCCTCGATCCTAAGCATATCGTTCGAACTCCGAACATCATGGTGATGGTGTCTTCCTTGGCGCTCTATCCGGAGGAAGCGTACGAAATCGGGTTGAGCGTGATCACCTCTTCGTTCCGAGTCATATCGCCCGATGCGCTAGATCCGCGTGTGAAGGCGATCGGACGATACGCCGCCAATATCCTCGCGAAACAGGAAGCGAATCGGGCCGGAGCGGGCGAGGGCCTGATGATGAATCATCAGGGATATATCGCCGAGTGCACCGGAGACAATGTTTTCTTTGTCAAGGACGGCGTCGTTCGCACGCCGCATCCTAGCTGCGGCATCTTGGAAGGGATCACCCGCAACAGCGTTATCGAACTGGCCCGCGAGGCAGGTTACTCGCTCGAAGAGACGTTCCTGACTCCATTCGACGCCTTCACCGCCGACGAGGCGTTTCTGACGGGCACCGCTGCCGAAGTGATTCCGATGGTCGCGCTCGACGGCCGTAAGATCGGATGCGGAACACCCGGCCAGATAACCCAAGACCTGATGCGCAAGTTCCGCGAACATACACATAGCGGAGTCGCGTTCTGATCTTCGATTGCGAAGCTTGTGGGCGGCCGGCCGAGTTCGTTCTCACGGCGCCCGACGGATCAGCCAGGCTGTGCGACAAATGCGCTGAGCGACGTGCTCCGGGCTTGCCTGGTTTTGCGCGCGCTTTTCCGGCTAATCCGCCACCCACCGACGTTTGTCCGTTCTGCCGATCGACAACCGAAGATATTCGCAGTTCCGGCTTGGCCGGCTGTCCGCTATGCTATGTAGCCATAGGCACCGAATTGTGGCAAGAATTCGGTTTGACAAGCCATGCTTGATGTTTGAAGTAGAGCGAGGATGAGACTACAGATGAACTTGATGCTGAGGTTAATGGGAGCCATGCTCATCGCTGGGGCACTGTTCGGCTCCGCAGGGTGCGGTGGATCGGGTGGTGGGGGCGTGTCGGCGTCGACACCTCAAGCTAGGTTCTTCAACGCGACTCCCGATTCGACTTCCCTGGACATCCTCCTCGACAACACGGTCAAGGGTTCGCAGCTTGCATATCTCGGCTCCAACCCCGATTTCGTCAATGTCGACATCAAAGACTACGACCTTTCGGTTGAAGAGCACGGGTCTACAGAACAGCTTTGGGACGAGGCCTGGACGCCGCAGGCGAACCAAAACTACTGCATCGTCGCGCTCGGACTCGAGAGCTTTGGCTCCGAGAACATCAAACGTCTGAGATTTGCCGAGATCCAGACCGACCGGTCGATTCCGAACGGCAACAAGTCTAGGCTCATCGTCGTACACGCATTCAACCGTGATCCGGGCTTCGAGACGCCGAACATCGATTTCCAGACCCCCGGCGAGAACCCGCAATTCAAGCTCGGCAACATCGCCTTCGGCTCCTCGCAGACGCTGCTGATAGATTCCGGACCCCAGACTTTGCTCGCGCGAAGAGCCGGAACGGAGCTCGTATACGCACAAAAGGACGTGACGCTCGACTCTGGAAAGATCTATTTGACGATCGTCTCCGGGATTGAGAGCGGCGTCGGACCGCAGGCTCCACAGATCACGCTCATTCCTCTCACCACGAGATAGGTCCAGCTTAAATAGCGATTCCTGGGGCAATACCTTGCCCGCTGGGGGGCCATCAGCGCGGCGCTGAGGCTGGTCTTGGGTATATAAGACCGCGTGACATACTCCGCACGCCTTTTGGCGACAGCGTTCAGCGCTACAATCGTGGCAGCTTCTGCTTTCGCTGCTCCAAACGTTCTCGGTTCGTGGAAGGGCCACGTTTCACTCGATCGAAGCAAGCTCCATCTGCCGCCCAACTTGACCGCCCAGCAGAAGGCCATGGTCGAGCAGCAGCTGGGCACGGTCAGGAATATCGTTCTACTTCTCGATCTGAAGTCCAACAAAACCTACACGTTAAAGGTGACGGGCGCTCCTCAGCAGCCTAAGGGCGACCAGGGCGACAATGGTAGCTGGACTCAGAGCGGCAATACGATCACGTTCAAGTCCGCTAAGAACAAGACCGAGAAAGCCCAGACGATTAAAATAGCGCCGAACGGAAAGTCGATGACTCTGATCGCACCCGGCGGACAAGGCAAAGTCGTCTTCACCCGCTAAGCTTGGCCCGTTGCCTAGCACGACGCTTTTCGGCCGCCTGGTAGACACGCTCGGCGGCCTCCGCAATCGCGTCCGCGTACCTTTCGCTCGCGCCTTTATTCAAGGCAACCAGCCGCGCTGCAGCCATGCCCATTTCGCGCCGCTTCTGTGGCTGCGCGAGCAACTCCGAGATTGCATCGGCAAGCTGTTGCGGACTTGTGCATGAGTAACCCGCTCCCGACTCCAACGCCATCGCAGCCGAGTCACGGAAGTTCTGCATGTGCTGGCCGAACAGCACCGGCTTGCCCTGAGCCATCGGCTGGATAATGTTTTGGCCCCCTAGGGGCTCGAAGCCGCCCCCCACGATCACGATGTCAGCGGTGGAGTACACCGCCGCAAGTTCGCCGTAGGTATCGAGGATCAAGTATGGGGCAGCCTCGCCCTTCGACCGCATCCCCACCAATGCGCCCGCCTGTCGGGCCTCATCGGCAAGCGATTCTGCTCGCTCCAGATGCCGAGGAGCATGCACGACTTGGATGTTGCAGAATCCGACGGTCGCCAGGGCCTCCAGGACAAAACTCTCTTCTTCCGGACCTCGGGTGGAACCGACCACGATCACCGGCATCTCGGAAGACAACTTCAGCTCACGACGCCATGCATCGGGGTCTGCGTCCAGGCCGTCGATCTTCTCATCGAACTTGCAGTTTCCGAACACCTCCACGTCCTTCGCTCCGAGCGAGGCAATCCGCCCGGCATCCAGCTTCGACTGCATCAGACAACGGTCGACGAACGCCAAAAGCGCCGCATAAAATGGCCGAATGCGCATTGATCGCGGGTAGCTTCGGTCGCTGATCCTTCCGTTGATCAACATCGTCTCGGACCTCATCGAGTACGAGGCCCAGACGAAATTCATCCACAGCTCGGTCTCCATGATCGCGGTGACTTCGGGACGAACTTGCGTCATTGCAGCTAGCTGGAATCGCGCGACATCGAGCGGGAAGTAGATGACGTGGTCGACGAGCCCCTCGGTGCGCTCGCGAGCCGTCTGATGGCCGCTGCTCGTGGTCACGCTCAATACGATCTCGTGGCTAGGCAGCCGAGTCCGCAAGGCCCGCAAGATCGGCAAGGCCGCGACCACCTCACCCACCGAGACGGCATGAATCCAAATCCGGCGCATCCCCTTTTCGTAGTGGAGGCCCGTGTTACCCAGCCGCTGCGACCAATTCGGCTGCTCTTTCCGCCGCCGAGCGCGCAAATAAACGATTGGCGCCCAAACCGGTGCAAGCAGGGTGAGAAGGATGTTGTAAAGCAGAAGCAAGGGTTGTGTCTCTACTCGGGCGCCACGAGACCGGTGAGACGCCGAAAGGCTTCCAGGTACTTCGCGTAAGTCCGCTCGACGACATCCGCCGGCAGCGCTGGACCGGGGGGCCGCTTGTCCCAGCGGATACTCTCGAGAAAGTCGCGGACGAACTGCTTGTCGTAACTAGGTTGGCTGTGCCCCGGCGAGTACCGAGAGGCGTCCCAAAAGCGGCTGCTGTCCGGCGTCAGGGCTTCGTCGATCCAGATCAACCCGTCCTCGGTCTCACCGAATTCGAATTTCGTGTCGGCGAGAATAATCCCGGCGTCCGCGCACTTGTTTGCGGCCCTGCGATAGATTTCGAGCGTCCAGTCGCGCACCTTTTCGACAGTCTCTGTGCCGACTAGATCTGCTGCTTGTTTGAAAGAAATGTTCTCGTCGTGCCCTTCGGTCGCTTTCGTCGCCGGAGTGAAGATCGGCTCCGGCAATTTGCTGGATTCCTCAAGTCCGTCGGGCAAGTCGAGCCCGTGGATTCGGCCCCCGGACGCCTTATATTCCTTGAATAGCGAACCTGTAATGAAGCCCCGCGCCACACACTCGATAGACAGTGGCTTGGCTCGCTTGGCAATCATCGACCGACCGATCAGCTCTGGATGCGGCTCTGCAAACAGCGCCTCGATGGTCGCGGCATCCGAGGAGATCATGTGATTCGGGCACACGTTTGACAGCGCGCGGAACCAATAGGCGCTTAGCTGGTTCAGAATGCGACCCTTGCCAGGAATCCCATTCGCCATGATCACATCGAATGCGGAAATCCGGTCCGTCGCGACGATCAACAGATCGCGGCCCAGGTCGTACACTTCGCGGACCTTGCCGACTCGAGGCTCGGGCAGCCCGGCAAGGCGCGTGTGAAGAACCGATTCCATTGGAGCAAGCGTACCTTCGGCGTCTTCGGGCAACGCTTGGATGAGCCCGGGCGTCCGCAGTTCAGAAATGCAGGAAGATTGATCCTTGCAGCTGCGCTCGCAGTTGCCGCTGCTCGAAACATCGTGGAGCCGCGCGTTACAGAGGCTTCGATGGTCGAGAACGGGTTCGCCGCAATGGTCCGCACAGTCGACGTGCCCTGGCCAGGCGATTACGACGTCGCGAACATAGACGGCATTTTGGTCATGAACTTCGGCAAGCACGTCGGGCTGGGCCTTTCGCGAGGCGACAAGCTTCGTGGCGTAGTGCTCGACGGACAGCTGCTGGCGGCCCCCAGCGAGGTTCTCGTCATCCAAACGTCCACCCGCACTTCGGTGGTTCCGAAGAATCTTGATTCAAGCGTCCAAGCGGACGGCGCCGACCCGAGCTCCAAGTATCGGGTTTACGTGAGGAGTCAGAATTGATCAGTGGCTATGCTGCCAACCTTTCGTGCCTTCCTCGCTCTGGACCTTTCGGAATCAGCCCGTGAGGATGCGGCCGCCTTGCAATCCGAGCTTCGGCAGCGCATCGACCGCCAAGGGGTGAAATGGGTAGATCCTGCAAAGTTCCACCTCACCCTCGTCTTTCTGGGCCAAGTGCCTTCCGAGGAGGTCGAGGCACTGGCAGAAAGCGTTCGGCAGGCTTCGCAAGCGCTTTCAGCCCTGGAGCTCGCGACCTCCGAGCTGGGCAGTTTTCCGGGGCCGGACCGGCCGGCAGTCCTCTGGCTTGGCATCGAATCGGTTCGTGGCTCGATCTCGGATGTCCAGTCTGCTATCGCCAACGTGGCGCTTCCTTGGACGGAGCGGCCCGACGAGAAGGCGTTTCATGCGCACCTCACGCTCGCCCGCGTGTCGCCTCCCTCCCGAAAGGTGGGCTTGGCGCTTCAGAGGCTGCCTGCATCGCTTCGTGGGCCAGCAGCCTCCCAGTGGATAGCGAGCGAGGTTGTGCTGTACCGAACGTGCCCGGATGGATCGTACGAGCAGGTAGCCGCGGCGCCTCTTAAAGGCAGCTAGCCGATCGGCTCTGCCGTTTGGAGCAGGTCCGTTGCCGTCTCCTTCAAGTCGTCGAGGTTGCACAACCTCATTTCGGTCAACAGCCGCTCCGGGTCCCAGGTTGAGCCTGTCTTCATCGGCCAATAGGCGCTGAGAAACGTTTGATCATCCAGGGATGCGGACATAGGCCCGAACTGCCCCAAATACATCGGACTGAACTCGAGTCCGCGATTCAACACGGCGTCGGCGATGCCCAGCGCGCGAGCACGGTCCGATTCGGTCCATGCCGAAACGTCCTGGAGCATATCGGCGCGCAGCGCTCCCTCCCTCTCCGACGGGGCCGGACAGTTGGCACTCAGCGCGATCAGCCTCGGCTCCCATCCGCCCGGCACGGGCCACAGAACCCCCTCTTGCCGGTAACTCCAGGCGTGGGTTTCGCGCGATATCCGAAACAGGCTCGAGCCCTTCCCTGCCCCCAGCGCCATCAAGGCAAGCAGCCTTTGGCTCATTGCGACGTCGCTCGAGACGAAGGATTTCCCTCTCAGCTCGAGAGTCGAAACGGGGCCCGGCTGCTGCACGGGCAATGCGGGGCGGTGCAGCCTGGGAAACTCTTCGAGTCTCGATGGCGCTGCCCACCCGGCAGTCCGCCGTTCCCATTCGGACTCTGCGAGCCCAGGCTCCAGTTGACCGCCGACGGCCACGTAGATACGGTCCGGCCGAAAGATGTAGCGCATGATCGCGGCCGCCTGGTCATGGGTAATCCGGAATGCCGATACCCGCCCTTGCAATGCCATTTCCCAAGGGCCCAGGCGTCTTGTCGCCAGCGAGTCCGCGCTGTCATTCAATGCGTCCTGAAACAGGCTGGGACGCCGCACAAGCGATTCGAGAATGCCCAGCCCATGGCGGACGTCCCCAGGCGGCATGGCGATACCGATGCGGATGTGGTCGGGTGTGAGCTCGCATCTGGGCGACTGCCCGCCGAGCGTGATGCTCGCCATGTCCCGTCGGATGTACTCTTCCGTCTGCTTCGGAATCGTCCTGACGACCACGGCCAAGGCGGCGAACTGGTCGTCGGTCAGCTTAGGAAGCTCAACTGACGCCTCTATACTGGTTTCTCGAGCAGCCGGCTCGGGTAGCTCGCGAACGGGCGGCGCTACCGATTGCGCGGCTAACAGAACAGCGAGTGCGATCACTTCCCTGCCCTCTGGAAAGCGGCCAGAGCCTTTTGAAACTGCGGAAAGGTCATCGTTTTCAGATTGTCGAGCAGGTCCTCAGGCCTCGCGGAGGGATCCTGTACCAAGAGCGCCCCTCTCAGAAACCCGTCACCCGAAGCGCTTGCAAGCTGCCGAGAAACCCACTTTCGGGCCAATATCCTCCCTCGCGGAAACAGCGTTGCCGCATCCGCTTGGTCGACCGAGGCCGGCAGCGATTCCTGCGATTCTGCCGAACCCAGGATCATCAGAGCTTTTTGGCACGATGGCGTGTAGGCAAGGTAGCCCCCCTCCATGTCGGAGGCCAATGCCAACCCGGCAGCGAGCGACCAAGCGGTCAGCGGCTCGGAGAACGCGGGCACGGGGGCTGCGCGCACCGTCGGAAGATCCACGGGCTTTGCCGGACCACGCAACGGGCCGTCTGGAGTCTCGAATTTCGGAGCGGCTTCGAGAATGGCCGAAGCTCTGCGAGTCGCGTCATCCAGATCCAGTGGGCCCACGACGGTGAGAGCAAGGCATTTCCCAGAGAATTCCTTATCATGGATCTCGCGCAGGCCGCCTGCCGTCGCCGAGCGCATCGCTTCCAAATTGCCCAGCGGGTCGAGTGCGTCCGCTCCGTACGCAGCATCCCAGGCCGCCTTGGAGCCGAGCATCGGAAGATCCTCCAAGGCCTCCTCCTGCTCGATGATGGCGCACTCTTTGGCCACGATTTCCGGAGACAGTTGCGGCATCTTCATGACCCTGGCGAGAGAGCGGAGCCCGAGATCGAGATCGGTCGGTTTCACTCGCACCTCGAAGACCGTGAAGTCGCGAAAGGTTCTGGCGTACAGGAACGCACCTTTAGACTCAAGCTCCCAATCCAGCTTTCCGTCGGCGCGGGCCTCGAGGTGCTCGAGCAGATGCCGGTAGCCGCTGGTTGTAGGGGTATCGCGCGTCAGCCTCGACGAAACAAACAATTGAATCGACGTGTACCGGGATTGGGGCATGTCTTCGACGAGGACGGCCGATCCGTTCGGCAGCAGCGTGCGTAGACGAGCCGGCTGCAGCACGCCCACCTGCGAGGATGCCAGACCACAGAGCGCAGCTGCGCAAGCGAGAACGGGAAGCATAGATGGAGGTCCCCAGTATACGGGGCTACTCGAGCGACAAGCTCAAGTGTCGATAGAATCGACTCTTCTCGAAGCCGTGGCCGCCATAGAATTTATCGAGCGTTGTCCAGTCGATGATGCATCGGCGCACCCCGCGCTCGGCGAGGCAACTTAGAGCCTCACCCAGAAGCGCATTTCCGCTGCCTCGACCTCGGAGTCGCTTGGAGACGCCGATCGGCCCCAGCGAACCCCAATGGTCACCAAGATCCTTGCGCCACACCGCGCCACCGATCGGCTTCGTGTGGGTCCAATCTTGAATCAGCGCGAAGCCGTCCATTTCCGAGCCATGGAACAGACCAAATACGCAAACCGGGCCCTCGGCCGCGACCTTCTTTGTGACGTCGTAGCGCCACCGGTCCGGGAACTCGCGCTCGAGGAATCTTTGAAGGGCCGGCAGGTCCGAGGCCTCGATGAGCCTCAGCTCGTCATCTTTGGGAACCGGAAACTTGTTCGAGTAACCGGTGAGATCCCGCTCCAGGTCGAAGTACTCGCCCCCTTCCGCGAACCCCTCGATCATCAAGAAGTCGGACAAATTGCGAAAGTCGACTGGACAGCCGGGGAAGAAATGCCCGGAATCCATGCCAAACACAAGGCGCGCCAGGCCCCGGTTTCGAAGTGTTTGCTTCGCGTCGAACAGTAGGTCCAAGCCGATCCGGGGATCCGTGTACGCGATCGCGTTCAAATGCGCGCTGTCTCGGTCGGGGCCTCGGTACAGCGATGCCGCGGAGCGCTTGACGGATACGAAGCCGCGAACCTGATCGTTGTCATCGGTCAGTATTTCGGAAGCCCCCCAGTCGAACAGCGGGCTGTCAACTGTGTTCTGACGCAGCAGATCGGCATCTACGGCATACCGCCCGGGATAAAACGCATTCCAAAGTTCGGCGAGCTTGTTAAAGTCGGCGTCGCGAAATGTGTGCTTCATTTGGCGCAAGCTTCGAGTTGGCGCAGGTGCTCGCCGTAGAGATTCAAAGCCTCCCTCGTGCGTGTAATTCGCGAGATCATACCACCGTCGTCCAACCGGATGAACTCTTCGAGCGTCGGCGCACCGACCAACGCCTCGAACGCGTCGGTGCTCTTCCCCGTCAGTTTCATCCCAAGCTCGGCATCGTCAGTCGAAAACCGCAGGTAGGCGATGACGAAAGGTCGCACGGGCGCATACCCGCGCACAATCGAATCGCGCAGGGCGAGATACCGCTCATCGAGCTTGGATGCCGGGCCGTACTGCGCCGCATCGCAAAGCACCTCCACCACCTCCTCGTAGAGCTCGTAGAACGCCAGCAGGTCAGCGCGACGTTGTGCAATGGTCGGGCCCGCCACTCGGGTTCGTTCCCGCTCGATCTTCTCGGATCGATTGAGCGCGGAAATGAGCCTTCGGTTGGCTAGGGACCGGACGAGGCTGAGCGCGCTCTCAGCGCCTCTTGCCAATCGATGGCCGGATATGGTCGCGAGCTTCACGATTCAACCTCCCTGTTCTTCTGTACATAGTTGATGCGCAGATCCCGTATCAGTCCTTGAACACGGCGACGATCTTCATCATCGAGCTGCGACTCAAGCAAATCCGCCAGATGGGTCGTAAGGTCGATAGCGACCTTCGCCTCGGCGAGATCCGTGTGGATCGCACCCGACATTATATCAGGCTGAAGTCCAAGTTTCTGCCAGGAGATTGCAGCCATCTGCTCCAGAATCATCGTGATGTGGGAGTAAACGCTGATCGGCTCTCTGGGCTGTTGTGATTCGTTGTCGGCCATGGAACCGGTGATTAAAGACGTTCGAGCCGCCCAATTCGAACGCAGGCGATTACATCTTGTCGAGGCGAAACGTCAAATACGAGTTGCCCCATGTCTGGAAGAACCGGACCCGCAGATGGTGCTCCCCTTTCGCGACCGTAAATTGGGCGCTCAAATCGCCCGGGGTAGAGCGCCATCCGTTCAGGATCGTTTTTCCGTCGAGATCAATACGGATGCCGTCATCCGGCAGCACGGACAGTAGATAGGAGCCCTCAGCCAGCTCCAGGTCCGTCGAGGCCTCGAAAGCGAAGTATTCCGGGTTCACTCCTGGCGCCGGATGGTGGAACGAGAAATCCCCGGCAATTTGCGACTGCTCCATCTCGACGACCGGCTTCGAAGCGAACAGCGCGTTCCATCCTGCTTCGTCATCGGGTTTGAGCTTGGACTTGTCCCAATTGAACCAACGCACTTTCCATTCGGCCGAGAACAAGTCCTCGTCGATCGTTTGTGCCCGACCGAGGGAGCGAGCCTGGATCCGCACGTGTCGAAAGCCGCCAAGGTCATCCCCGCGGCCGGTGGGCCGAACCCAGAACGATCCGGAGTGCTGCCGGTCGTCGGTCACAGCAATTTCGGATGCATCGTATGTCAGGTCGATCTTGCCGGGATGCACGGGTCGGAGCTCCAAAGTATCCGGCGAAGACAAGCGAACGGCCAAGATGTCATCTCGGAAGTCGACGGGGGCGAACTCACCGGCCCGGAGCCAGTTGGAACCCATCGGATAGCCTTCCTCTCTGTAGGGCTTCCAACCGGGCGGCCGCACCGGCAAACCGGGGATATGGGGCCCCTTTGTCGCTGCTACGGGCGCCCGTGAAGTGCTTTCGACCTGACCGGGTTCGGGCGTATCCGAGACATGATTCCCGCTCACGAGGGTCGAAGTGCTGTTCTCGAATCCGAAAGCTCGGCCGCCTTTCGAGATCACGTTATCCAGTACGTCGTTCATAGTCGACGGCCTGGTCTTGTGCTCCGGGGCCGTGCCCGACCATAGATGAACTGCCGTCCCGTGGACATTCGCAAGAACGTTGTGGGCTATGACATTCTCTCGGCCCTGCTCAATTGCGATTCCGTCGCTTGCACAATTCTCGATTCGGTTTCTCTCGATTCGAGTGTGGGAGGAGTAGCCGAGCCAGAAGCCGTAATTGGAGTTTTCCGCAAGGTTTCCGAGGTAGGTGTTCCCGGCAGAGAACGTGCCCTCGAACGCATTCGCCGAGGCCCAGGAGCCATCGTTGTCCGCGACTATATTGCCGTCCGAGCTACCCGTGAACTTGAACGTTTTTGTCTGAGGATCGAAGCCCCCATTGACGCGGTCGGAAAGAAAAAACCCGTCTCCGCCGTGGGTGAAGGAATTCCCTATGAAGCGGTTGTTCGAGCTGCCATCGGCGACTGCGAATCCGG
>JAICWL010000122.1 GCA_025934835.1 Fimbriimonadaceae bacterium | reverse complement strand
GACTGGAGCTACGATCTGCTGAAGGACTCCGAGCGTGCGCTGCTCAGGCGTATTTCGGTGTTCGCAGGCACGTGGTCGCTCGAAGCTACGGAAGGCGTTTGCTCGGGCGGCGAGATCGACGAGTACGAAGTGCTGGACCTGCTATCGCAGCTCGTCGACAAATCGCTGGTCAATCTCGAGGACGGTGTGGCAGGCGAGTCTCGATACAGGCTGCTGCTGACCGTGCGGGAGTACGGGCTCGTGCACCTGTTGGAGGCCGGGGAGGCGCAAGAGTTTCGCGACCGGCACCGAGATCTGTTTTTGGAGCTGGCCGAGCGCGCCGAGCCCGAGCTGCAAAGCAGGAGCCAAGCCACTTGGCTGGATCGACTCGAGACCGAACATGACAATCTGAGGGCAGCCCTCGAGTGGAGCATCGAGTCGGGCGTCGAGTCGGGGCTCAGGATGGCAGGAGCGCTTTGGCGGTTCTGGTCGCTGCGGGGCTACCTTTCCGAGGCGAGGGACTGGTTGGCCAAGGCGCTCCGCACGAGCGCGGGCGGCAGCTACCCGGAGGCAGAGGCCAAGGCGCTGCGCGCTGCCGGAGTGCTCGCTTTGAACCAAGACGACCATACGAACGCGAGGCTGTTCCTGGAGCAAAGCCTGGATCTCTGTCGGCTGCTGGCGGACAAGAAGGGTGAGGCGGCAGCCTTAAATAGTCTTGGTAATGTGGCTTGGAGGCGCGGAGAGTTGGCGAGCGCGTACGAGTATTACGAGCAGAGCCTGGCGCTCGAGCGCGGTCTCGGGAACGAACTCGGAACGGCGAGGGGGCTCATCAGCCTCGGCAACGTGGCGCTTTTGCGCGGGCAGTGCGATGACGCCCGGTCGCTGTACAACGAGGCCTTGGGACTCGCGCGGCAGCTCGAGAACAAGTCTTGGGAAGCGTCGATTCTTCACAACTTGGGAGATGTGGCGGCCGGATTCGGACGGTTCGATGAAGCGCATGCGCTGCTCGAGCAGAGCATCGAGGCTCGGAAGGCGATCGGCGACAAGCTGGGGGTCGCTCGGGCGAACTGCGCGATCGGAGAGATTCTGTGTCTTCAGGGCCGGCCGGCGGAGGGGAAGGAGCTTCTGGACTCGGCACTTGCAATGTTGCGCGAGCTGGGTGACCGGCATTGGGTTGCCGCAGCACTTCTGGGGCTCAGCGACGTGACATTTCAGGAAGGGGACTTCAAGAAAGCGCGGCGGACCGTCGTGCTTTCCGCCATGATGCGAAACGACGTGAGCGACCGTGTCGGCATCGCGCAATGTCTTGGGAAGCTGTCGTCGATCTCAGAAGCGATGGGACATGGACGCATCGCAGCGAGGATCCTGGGCGCTGAAATGGCCGTTCGGGAGCAGATCGGCTCGCCTCGTACGCAGGTCGAAGAGAAGATTCTCGGCGACTTGGAGAACAGGCTGCTCGCCGACATCGGCGAACCGGCGTACCATGCGCAAACAGGAGCGGGCAAGGCGTTGAGCTTAGCGCAGGTGCTGGGCTACTTCCAAGCGGATCGAGACGCCGTCGCCGAGCTCAATACTTGACGGTGGCGACGGCTGCCGATACGATCTTTTCGAGTGACGGCAGCACGTAAAGCTCCAGCGGTTTGACCCACGGCACAGGTGTATCCAGCCGGGTGATCCGCACCGGGGGCGCGTCGAGGTATTTGAACGCGTTCTGAGAGATCCTGGCTACGATTTCGCCCGCAAAACCGCAGGTCATCGGAGCCTCGTTCACGACCACTACCCTGCTTGTTTTGGAGATCGATTCATAAATCGCCTGCTCATCGAGCGGCACGAGTGATCGAATATCGATCACTTCGGCGCTGATGCCCATTCCTTGGAGCTCCTGTGCGGCGGCCAAGCAGTGGTACACGTTTTGGCCGTAGCTTACGAGCGTGATGTCGGTGCCTTCGCGCCGGATGGCCGCTTTGCCCAGCGGCACGAGGTAATCCTCGTTCGGCAGGACCTCCTCGATTTCTCGTTTGCGGTACAGCTCCTTGATTTCGAAGAAGATGGTCGGATTGCCGCTGCGGATCGCGCTCTTGAGTAGGCCCTTCGCATCGTAGGGCGTGGAAGGGCAGACGACTTGCAGGCCAGGCGAGTTGCAGAACCATGCCTCGTTCATCTGGCTGTGGTACAGGGCTCCGCCGCCGTAGGCGCCCGCAGGCCCGCGCACTACGACAGGCATGTTCACCTCGCCGGCAGTGCGGTAGTAGTACGTCGCCAGCATGTTAACGATCTGGTCGAAGCCGCAAGAGATGAAGTCGATGAATTGCATCTCCGCCATGACGGTTTTTCCGTTCAGCGCCATGCCGACGGCGTTGCCGACGATGCATGCTTCGGAGATCGGCATGTCGATGACGCGCTCCTTGCCATATTTGGCTTGGAGACCTTCGGTAACCCCGAACGCGCCGCCGAGAATGCCGATATCCTCGCCTTCGCAGACCATGTCCGGGTTGCGGCCCATCTCTTCGTCCAGCGCTTCGCGCAGGGCGGTCAGATAGTTCTTTTTGGCCGGAGCGGCGACGGCGCTCATCCGTTCTCCTTGAATACCCAGCGGGCAGCTTCCTCAGGCTCGGGCACGGGAGAGGCGACGGCGAATTCGATACCGCGGTCGAGGTATTGCACCACCTCTGGCGGGAAGTCGTCGTTCGAGACTTCCGCGGCATTTTTGCCTTCCGCCATCCATTGGTTTGCTTCCTGCGGAGTGAGGAAACCCTTCTCGATCAGCGCCTGCTTGCAGACGGCGATCGGGTCTCGCTTCCTACCTTCGTCGACCTCCGGCTTGGGCCGATATTTTGCCGCACGGTCGTCGTCGTGGTCGCCGTGGCCGTAAGCGCGGAACGTCTTGCACTCGATGATGACCGGACCCTTGCCCGCGCGGGAGTAGTCGACTGCCCACATCATCTTGTCGTACACGTCGAACACGTCCTGACCGTCGGCGATGAGGCCCGGGATGCCGTAGCCGTCGGCGCGACGGGCAAAATCCTCCAAGGCGTACTCGAGCTCGTTGGGCGTGCCGTAAGCCCATTGGTTGTTCTCGATGACAGTGATCACGGGCAGCTTGTGGATGGAGGCGAAATTGATCGCTTCGTGAAAGATGCCTTGGGCCGTAGAGCCCTCGCCGTTCAGCGTTACCACGACGGCGTCGCCGCGGTTCAGGCGGTCGGCGTAGGCGACGCCCGTGGCCGTGGGAATGGTGCCGGCGAGCATCGAGGTGGAGTGAATGATGTGCTTGGCCCTGCTGCCGATGTGCGACCAGTTATCGCGCGCACGGCCCGGCGAGCCGGATTTGCCCCACACCTGGGCGCACACCTCTTCGATGCTGAGGCCCATGCGTTCTCGGTCATCCCACTTGAACTTGGCGTCTTTGAGAAAGAACGCCGGCATATCACGGTGGATGGGTGAGACCCAGTCGTTCGGCTGTAATCCGTACAGCGAGCCGACGAGGATCGCCTCCTGGTTGTGCGAGGAGTAGAGCGTGCCACGGAGGTGGCCGCGCTTCTTCTCCTTGATCAGGCGGACGTCGAAATAGCGAGCTAGATAGAGCTGCTTGAGGATTTCGAGGCAATCCTCCTTTGTGAGCGCGTCCTGCGGTCGACGACTTTGATCGGTCTCCGGGGGCGCCTCGGCCTTTACGGCAGTGGCCGTACCAGAATTGGGACTCAAAAAATGCGTTTCTCCTAAGAGTTTATCGGCAGGTGGTAATCCAGTAATTTACCCTAATCGGATGCTAAATCGGCCCGCCGAGGGTTACTCGACGGGCCGATCGCCTGCCATTACCGCCGTTTTCAGCTTGCGCTGCGGGCGGTGTTCATCTCTTGGAGGAACTGCGCGAGCGGTACATAGCCGACCAGTTGGTGGACCACCGTGCCGTCCGGCTTGATAAATTTGATCGTCGGGAATCCGGAAATTCCGTACTGGCTCATGAGCGCCGGGCCCTGGCCCTTTTCACCGTTGATCTTGCAGAACACGAAATACTTGCTTTGATTCTTGAAGTCTTGCGAGCTGTAAACGTCCCGTTCCAGCATGTGGCAGTAGGTTCACCAATCCGCATAGAAGTCGACCATGACGATTCGGTGCGAGCTTGCCGCCGCCTTCATCGCCTCGTCGAGGTTCGTGTACCACTGGTCGGAGGCCAGGTCGGCCGCCGTGATTTGATGCGCGCCGTCTGGCGCGGTGAAGGCGAATCGATCCGCCGGGATTTCCGATCCAAGCGCGAGCGACTTGGCGTCGATGATCGTGGTCTTCTGATCGTCTCCGGAGCCGTTCGCGATTTGGGCCTTGCGCGCGACATTGTCGGTAGCGCTCAGATAGTAAGTGACCGTCTTCGCGCCTTTGGCGTCCATCGTGGCCTGCACCGCGCTGAGCGGCACACCCTTGATGGTGGTCTTGCCTAGATCCTTGGTCGCAACCGGCTTTGTGGACGCGCCGAAGAAGCCGGACCAGACGTTAAGTTCGTCCGGAGTGAAGAGGCCGGCGAGGCCTTTGTCCGACTGAGGCTCTTGGAAATAGGTCTTTTGAGCCTTGTCGTAGGAAGTGATCGTCTTGCCATCGGCCACGATCAGCCGGGTTGGCTCGTCGATCCTGGCCTGGTTGGGCTTCTTGAGATCGAGTGTGTAGGTTTCGGGAGCGCCGGATCCGATAGTCTGGACCGTATAGGTCGTGCTAAGGGTCTGAGCGCCGTCGAGTGCCTTTGCGAACGCGTCGAGCAAGCCCTGGCCACTTTGAGCCAAGGCAAATCCGGCGACGCAACAAAGGGTTGCCAATGCGAGTGTCTTGCGCATGAGACTCCTCCGATCGAAATGAACGAGTGCTGTAATGGTAGCCCAAGACCGCCGGCGATGGGTACATACACTTCTCAGGTTGCCTAGGCGCCCTCCTCCAATTCGAGAGAGTCGAACCGGATCGACAAGCAAAATTACTGGCTTTCCGAGAAATCATATGAGTACGAACGGCGCCATGATAAGATGCAAGTGTCATCTCGTTGAACGAGCTTTACTGGGGCGGAAACGACCATGACTGCGGAGGAATTGGTAGCGTGAAGGTTTCTTTCTCTCTCTCTCTGGGCGAGTAGGCTGATCTCGATGGGCCTTGGGGCCGGCCTTGCCGTGTCCGCATGGGCAGGAGGTTGGATCGTGAGTTACTCGGGCGGCACGGCCACTGAGTGGACGAGTGGCACACAGCCCTATGCGGTGTCGAACGGTGTTTACGGCGGTGGCGGCAGTGCCGCATCCGGCCAGATAACCGCGACCTTTACCTGGGATTATTTTCAAGACGGCTCGGACGAGCCGCCCGATTCGGTGTACGTGCTCGAGACCTGCTCGGCGGGCGGCATGAGCGACAACATGCACTCTGCTCCCACAGGAGATAACGGGCTGGCGAGCGGCACTGTGTTCAGCTCGACCTCGCCGGCGCCGGGATATATCCAGACGACGGCGAATTCCTCGGGCACCCAGCTGACTTGCTACATCATCGGCGGCGCCCATTCGTTTTCGGTAACGGCATCTCCTTCGGCTTCGGGGTTTCAGGGATCGTCCGTGCAATACACGGCTGCCGTTGTCCAGAAGGCAGTGACCATCGACGCGAGCAACGATGAGAGCTTCCACAAGGGGCCGGATGGCACACCGGTATCGAACTTGACGGAGGTCGCCACGCCGAAATACGGCGATATCGGTATTGACCCGAATGCGGCTATCTACAATTTTGGAGCCTGGTGGTATCCGGTAACCATAAGCTTCAGCACAGAGCTTCTGCGCACCTGGAACCGACCGGTTCACAGCTGGGATGTGGACGGGACGACGTATACGGACGACTTCTTCAGCACCTATACCTCGGTTCCCGGAGCTTGGACGCTGGACGCGGCTACGGTCGCTTCGATGGGATCGGGCGGCTCCCTCGATAAGATCGTCACGCTCACCGTGAACGAAGCGCAGCAGCAAAGCGTCTCGGCTTCGGCGCTATTTCACATGCGGATCCATAACCTGTACGACAACTGGCAGAACTTCGGCAGCCCTTGGCCGATCTACGAAGAGGTGCAGAATTTTCAGGTCGACAACCCCGGGTATGCGCAGGCAGGAGGAGGGATTCAGTGCACGTGGTCCGAGGTCGGGCCGATGTGGAGCGCGATGCTCGATAGCGTGGGGGCGCTGT
>JAICWL010000066.1 GCA_025934835.1 Fimbriimonadaceae bacterium | reverse complement strand
CGGCTTCAGGACGCCCAGGAGCGCAAGAGAATCCAGGCGCTGGCGCGGCAGGCGGCGGCGCCACCTCCCGCAGCTCAGGCCGAGCCCAATCCATGAAGAGCGAGCTGGTCACCGTTCTGGACCTGGGCTCGACCAAAACGGCTTGCATCAGCGCGTGCCTAACGAAGGAAGGCGCACTGGATATAAAGGGCCTCACCGTTATGCCCAGCCGGGGCGTTCGGAAGGGGGTCGTCGCCGATCTCGAGGAGGCGAGTGCCGCTATTGGGGCCGCCGTGCGCGAAGTGCAGAACCAAACGGGCAGAGAGGTGTCCGGGCTCGTGGTGGGAATCAGCGGCCAGCATGTGGAAGGCGCGAATTCGCAAGGGTTCAAGCCGATCGTTCCGCGCGCCAGGCACATTACCAACCAGGACGTGCTCGAAGTGATCACCCACAGCCGCTCGCTCGTGCTGACGCCCGACCGCGAGCAGATCCAGGCGCTACCGAGGGAGTTCCGGGTCGATGGCCAACGAGACGTTCTCAAGCCGGCCGGCATGAGCGGCACCAAGCTCGAGGTGCTCACATATGTGGTGACCGGCCAATCGGCGCATATTCAAAACATCGAGCGCGCGGTTTCTTTGGCAGGCAAGCGCGTCGAGCAGATGGTTCTCGGTCCGCTTGCTTCGGGCATTGGAGCGCTGACGCAGGAAGAGATGCAGCTAGGGGCCGTCATCGTGGATATTGGCGGGGGGAAGACGGACGTCGGCATCTTCGTCAAGGGTTCAATGGCCGACAGCCAGTGCCTTCCAGTCGGCGGCCAGCTTGTGACGAGCGACCTGAGCAAGCTGCTGAAAACTTCTCCCGAAGAAGCCGAGCGTCTGAAAACTCATTACGGATCGGCGCTGGCCAAGATCGTGCCGGACGACGAGAGCATCGACGTGGTGCAGATCGGGAGAACCTACGCGCGGCCCCTACAGCGGAAAGTGTTCTGCGAAATCGTAGAGAGCCGGATGCGCGAGGCGGCCACGATGGTCGCGCAGCAGATCGAAAAGAGCGGCTTCAAAGGGGTGCTTCCGGGCGGGGTGGTGCTCACCGGCGGCGGCAGCAGACTTCCGGGCACGCAGAGGCTGTTCGAAGAAGTGCTCAAGTTCGCTCCGGCAAGAATTGCAGACAGCTCGCTCGCCGGACAATGCGAGGGTGACAAGCCGATTTCGGCGGCGCTGGGGATGGCGCGATTCGCCATTCAGTGCAGCGACGATTTGGGTCCGGCCAACGGCTCGAACGCCTGGCGAGAGCGCGTCAAAGTGCTTCTTTCCCGGTTTGGAGCCCGCACTTAGCGCTTCCATTGCGGCTCTCGCGGCAATACGTAGAAGTTTGTGCCTGCTAAATCGTACGCTAGGGTGAGACTTTCGAGCGATATTGCGGTTCGACAAGAAAATAATCGAATCCACAATCTTTCCACCGCATATCCCATGGTCCCCCCAATACAATAAAAACTCGAAGTGAAGAGACGGAAGGCGGTACAGGAACTAGTGAGCTCAAACAACGCAGTCATCAAGGTCATCGGAGTGGGCGGTGGCGGCACCAATGCCGTACAGCGCATGATCGACAACGGTATTCAGGGCGTTGAATTCATCGCCATGAACACGGACGTTCAGGTTTTGGATGTGAGCGCGGCAGCCAAGAAGGTTCAGCTTGGGACCAACCTGACTCGCGGCCTTGGCGCCGGAGGGAATCCCGAGATCGGCAAGAGCGCGGCCGAAGAGTCCAAGCAGGAAATTCGGAAAACAATCGAGGGCGCGGACATGGTGTTCATCACCGCAGGCATGGGCGGTGGCACCGGAACGGGCGCTGCTCCGGTGATCGCGGAGATCGCTCGCGAGCATGGAGCGCTCACCGTCGCAGTCGTCACGAGGCCATTTACATTCGAGGGCCCACGCCGCCAGAGGCTGGCCGAGCAGGGCGTCACCTCGCTGATGGGCCGCGTCGACACGATCATCACAATCCCCAACGACAAGCTCCTCAGCGTCGTCGAGCGAAAGACCACGCTGGTCGATGCGTTCCGAGTCGCGGACGACGTGCTGCGACAGGGCGTGCAGGGCATATCCGACATCATCACGATCCCTGGCCAGATCAACGTTGACTTCGCAGACGTCCGGGCTGTTATGACGAACGCGGGTCCTGCCCTGATGGGCATCGGCTATGGCGTTGGTGATCAGCGCGCGCTCCAGGCGGCTCAGTCAGCCACTAATTCGCCTCTGTTGGAGCAGACGATCCACGGCGCCAAGGGCCTTCTGGTCAACCTGACCTCCGGTGAGGACATGACGCTCGCCGAGGCGAACGAGGCGATGCAATACATCCAGGGCCTGTGCGACGCCGAGGACGCGAATATCTACTTCGGCACGGTGGTCGACCCAACGATGGAGGGCACCGTTCGAGTAACCGTGCTTGCCACGGGCTTCAACCCGTACTCCAGAGAAGGCAAGCAAGTGGCGGGAGCGACCTTCGCCGCGCCCGCGCCGGTACCCTCGGCTGCTCCGAGTTCGGTAGAGCTCACGGCTTCGCGCTCCGCCGCAAGGCGCACGCCCGACGCCGGTGGCGTGTTCGACGAATCGGATCTCGACATCCCGGCGTTCATCCGGGAGCATCGAACGAAGAGCTAGACCTCTCCATCTATCGGGCAGGGGCCCCTTCGCCTTTCCGGCAAGGGGCCCTTTGCTTTCGCCGCCGAGATATGCGAACCAGCATAAATCGATCAGTGTCGTACACATAGAGCAGAAGGACCCGGTCGAATGGTCATCGAAGGCTTTGCGGCCACGGTCCAGGCGAACGCGATGAGACCGATCGAATACCGTGCGGACGTTACCTACATGCAGGCGCTGCGCTGCGTCGAGTATCGCATGCCTCCTACAGACCATATGAAGCGGAGCTGCTACGCCTGCGCGCTTGGCTTATGGTACGGCTTGGCCGGAGTTGCGGCGACCCACCACCTGTTTCTCTCCTCCGAAAACGACGAGGAGTTCGCCGTGCGCGCCATGGCCGAGGCCTGGGGCAGCCTCGTGGAAGAGCACTTCCGATGGAGCGTCGCCGCGCGGTTTCCGTTCGACTCCCCTTTCGACCTGCCGGAGCTGATGGGGCGCATGGCGCTCGAGCCGATCTACGAGTACCTGCCGATGTATCGCCGGCTGTATCCGCTCGATCTGGCGCTTCCGCAAGTGGCGACCGACTTTCTGCACCATCACGTTTCGACGGCGAGGGACGGATGGAGCTGGCTCCGTCGATCGAAGGCGAGTTCCTGCTTCAAAGGTATCGCGAACCGATCGGTCAAATACGCGCTGAACTTCTTCGAGCGGCAGCAAGCCGGGCTAGAAGAGGTGCCGGAAATTGCGCTCTTGGACGAATAGGATCGGGCATGGCCGCGATGCGCCGGACCGCTCGGTATCATTCCGGGCGGAGGACTTTCTTTGATCCGGATCGTAGGAATCCAGCGACACGACCATCCCAATCGAGAATTCGTTCTCTTGCAAAATCAGGGCTCACTTAGAATCGATGTGAAGGGCCATCTTCTGCTGTCTGAGGACGCGCTAGAGCACGGGGACCTTTCCGATTCCGCTTTTCTCTTCACCGAGGAAGCCGTCATAGCGCCCGGCAACTACGTTCTGCTTTCCACCGGCATCGGGGAGCCCCGCTGGGCCAAGACGAAGGATGGTGCGGTCGTTTATTACGCCTACATGAACAGGGAAGCGCCTTTCTGGGCTGAACGCCCGGGCCCGCTGCATCTTCTGCGCAGACAGCACACCTACAAGGTGTGTCCCGAGCCTGTGCTGATCCGCTAGCCGGTGCTACCAGCGGCCGGCAAGGATCGCGGCGAGCGATTCGAGGAGCTCTTCATCCGATCGGTCGAACGCGCCTACTTCGTGCCCGTCGATGTCGATCTGCCCTAGGATGCCCTCGCCTCCGCGAACGAGCACGACAATTTCCGAGCGCGTCTGTGCGCTGCAGGACAGATAGTTCGTGAGGCTTCGGACGTCGTCGACGACTTGGTTCGCGTTTGCAGCCACGGCCGTGCCGCAAACCCCCGAGCCGACCGGGATGCGGGTGTGGTCGGTTGGTGCTCCGACGAATTCGTCCAGGAGAAGATCGTCCCCTTCGAGGCGGTAAACGCCGCACCAATCGTAGCCGGGCAGCTTGGAAAGCAGCCGCATTGTCATCAGTCGGAGGGGCGCCCCATGGAGCAGCGAGGACCTCGCCTCTTGCAGAATCCGGTCCGCCGCCTCGCGTTCGATCACGAGAGCATTGTGGCCCATGGGAACGGCGGCATTGGACATGCTTTGCATTCAATTTGCCCATCCGCCGGTATCCTATAGAAAGCCTCACTCACCGTCGAGCGGCCGTATACGGAACCGAACGATGAATCAGGTCGACGTCACGATCATCGGCGGCGGGCCCTGCGGTCTGTTCGCCGCCTTCTACGCGGGATTGCGCGGCATGTCCGCTCGCATCATCGACTCGCTCCCCGAGCTTGGCGGCCAGCTCACCGCGCTGTATCCGGAGAAGTACGTTTACGACGTGGCGGGCTTTCCCAAGGTGCTGGCCAAGGACCTGGCGAAAGGCTTTATCGAGCAGGGGCTCCAATTCGGCGCAGAGCTAGTGCTCGAAGACACAGCCTCCGAGCTTGTACGAGTCGGAGAAGGATACGAGATTCGAACGCTGGCGGGCAAAATGCTCCCGACAAAAACGCTGGTCATTTCTGCGGGCGCGGGAGCCTTCCAGCCCACGAAGATCGGTATCCCGAGGGAAGACGAATTCCACGAGTCCGGCGTGTATTACGGAGTACGGGACAAGTCGCGCTTCAAGGGTAAGCGGCTGGCGATCGTCGGTGGCGGGGACAGCGCGTTCGACTGGTGCATGAACCTCGAGGATATTGCGGGAAGCATCTCGCTGATACACCGGCGGGACGTGTTTCGTGCCCACGAGGAGAGCGTGTCCAAGGTCAAAAACAGCTCCGTGAATATGAAGCTGTGGTACGCCGTCAAGGAGCTTCACGGAAACGGCGTTCTGTCCGGCGTGACGCTCGAGCACACTCAGACAAAGGAAACCGAGCGGCTCGACTGTGATGCCGTCATCGTGAATATCGGCTTCAAATCGAGCTTGGGACCGATCAAGACTTGGGGCCTAGAGATCGAAAAGAACCAGATACGGGTCAATCAGAATTATGAGACCAACCTTCCAGGGGTCTTCGCTATCGGCGACGTCTGCACGTTCCCTGGAAAGCTCAAGCTCATCGCCACCGGGGCGGGAGAAGCCGCGACAGCCGTATGCTTCGCCAAGACGATGATCGACCCGGCCGCCAAGCTTTTCCCGGGCCATAGCTCCGAAATGGATCTGGGAGCACCGGACCCTGCCCACTCAACTGAGTAAAATCGATTCCGCGCACCGAAGGCCCCACGGCTGGGCGCGTGTTACCTGCAGAGGCACCCTATTGGCTAGCGCGTATACACCCGGACTCACAGTCGGATCGGACATCGTCGTGCGGCGCACGCGCAGGCTCCCGATCAAGGGCGAAGTGCTCGTGCACGAGGGCCAGGTGGTCGAGCCGGACACTGTCGTGGCTAGAGCTCTTCTGCCTGGCAATACGCAGTCGATCAAGCTCGCCGAAAAGCTCGGCGTGGAGGCAAAGGACGCCCTCGATCTGGTTCGCGTGAAAGCAGGCGATCCTATCGAGGTGGGCCAGGTCGTGGCGGAGTCCAAGGGGTTGTTCGGGCTGTTCAAGCAATCCGTCGCCTCCGAGTATTCGGGCACGGTCGAGGAGATTTCGAGCGTGACCGGAAACATCCTCGTGCGCGAAGCGCCGATCCCGGTCGATGTGAAGGCGTATATCCGAGGGACCGTCGCCACGGTATTGCCCGAGGAGGGCGCGATCATCGAAACCCAGGGCGGCATGGTGCAGGGGATATTTGGAGTTGGTGGCGAGCGGACGGGCAAGCTTCGAATAGCCGTTGGTGGCCCCTCGGACGAACTGACTCCCGAGGGGATCGCTGACGACGACCGCGGCGCGCTGCTGGTCGGGGGCTCCGGAGTGTCCTACGGCGCGATCCAGAAAGCCGCTGCGGTCGGCGTGGTGGGAATCGTGGTCGGCGGCATCAAAGACTCCGACCTGACGCGATATCTGGGCTACGACATCGGCGTGGCGATCACCGGCCAAGAGCAGATTCCTCTCACGATCGTCGTTACCGAGGGTTTCGGATTCCTTGCCATGGCCGAGCGCACGTTCAAGCTGCTTGAAAGTCTTGCGGGCTGCGAGGCGTCGTTCAATGGCGCGACGCAGATTCGCGCGGGTGTCATTCGGCCCGAGATCATCGTTCCGCAGGAGCCTTCCGCCAAAGCCGCGCCGCAGGGCGCAGGCGCGTTCGAGCTCAAGATTGGAGCGCCGATCCGAGTGATCCGCGAGCCGTACTTCGGGGAGATCGCCTCTGTAACGGGATTGCCCGCCGAGCTCGTGACTGTCGACTCCGGAACCGAAGTTCGCGTGCTCCGGGCCAAGCTGGCCCGAAATGGCGAAGAGGTCGTGGTACCTCGCGCAAACGTCGAGATCATCGCCAGCAGCTAACCGATGCTTTGCCGGCAGGTAAATCGTCCAATATTAGGTATGTTCCTTCCCGCCCTCCTTGCCGTCACGCTGTATCAAGGAACTCAACCGCAGACGCCCGCTGCTCCGGCATTCTCCTCGGCCTTCACCGTGGCCGAACCAAATCGACTGGCGATAACGCCGAAGCTCGACGGGATTCTCTCCGATGAGGAGTGGGACCCGCTGTCCAGCGACGCGGCGACCAAGAGCTACTTCGAATGGGAGCCTGGCAAGCTGCACGTGGCCGCGTCGGTTCCGAGCGGAAGCGACCTGATCGTCAGCTTTGATTTCGACAATAATGGCTGGCTGGTCGGGAGGGACAATCTGGAAGTGCGCCTCAGCTCGCAAGGCGGAAAGGCCGCCATGTCCGCAAGGGTCCTCGATGCAACGAACGTCTCGGGTCCTCGCTGGATCGATATTCCGGGATTTGCGCTCGCGTCCAGCGCCGCCATCGGCGCCGACGGAACGAACACCGTTTACGAAGCGAGTTTCTCCGACCCAGGGTTAGTCGTGCTTAGCACGTCCGAAGGATCGAAGATCTCGTTGCGATTCGATGCGGCGCCGAGTACAACTCCTCCGACCGAAGCGGTGGCGCCTCGAGTCTTGACGCCGGTTTCGCTCGTCACCTACCGCGCTGCGGCAGTTCCGACCGGGCTGAGGTGGGCGCCTGAATCGACCGGGCGAGTCGTGCTTCCCGGAGATGAAACGCGGATTCGTCTGACTTTCAACGGGGATGACAAGCTCGGCCTCAAGAAGATCGATCTTCGCTCGGAAGGGCTCGCCCGCGACATGACCAGCGAGATGATCCTTCCGTTCCCAGACTTCGACAAGAAGGGCCGGTCTTACGTGGATTATCCGACGCTCGTGCGCAAGGAAGCAGACCTTGGATACCGCGTGCTGCGCGGGACGCTCACGGCCGGCGACAACGTGAATTCGATTCTCGAGACGAGCTACCGAATCGCTCCTCTAACTGACATCGATCTCGTTCATGAGCGCATCCCTACGAGCGCGAAGCTCGTCGAGCGGCGACTCGCTTTCTACGTGGACTCGAATTCGCCTGGCAGGCTCGCGGGCACCGTGACGGTTGAGCTTCCCGCGCCGATGAGGCTGCTATCGGGCGGTACGCAGCAGTTTCGCATCATGGAACCCAGAGGAAAGACTCGGATGGTCTTTTCCGCGGAAGTCTTGCCGAATACGGTTGGCACGTTCCCGATCAAGTTCACCACCGACATGGGCGGCGCTCGCGTGCAGACCACCGAGTTCGTGACGATCGGCTAGCCCAGTGCGGACCCGCAACGAGGTTTGATTTGAGTCGGCCGAGAAGGCGCAAACCGTGGCACGTAGTGCTCCCGCGGTCCCGAGACGTTGTTCTCAGGCTCGACAATGAGATCTAGCATGGTTGCAGTCCTCCATCGAACGGTTGGGGGTGGGCCTCCTTTATCCATATAGAAGTCACTCTCGAGCACAGGGTCGGATGCCTCCTGCGTGCGAACATCGCGAATTCTGACGAGCGTGTGCTCGCGAAAGCCCCCCTCCCATCTCAGCGTGAGCGCTTCGAGCGCGCCATCAGGCGAGGTCGACTTTGTGACCAGCACCTCCCTTGCCGAGCCGCCGCCAGCATGGCTCTTATCAGCCGCCAGGACTTACCCATTTGGGTAGTTCGCCCGATACCAGCGAATGCCTGCGTCGATTTCGTCGGCGTCCTCCTGCTGGGCGCCTACTCGAGCAAAACCACTGGTTTCGAGGTCGTCGTCAGACGACCAGCTCCCAGACCGCCACAGCTGCAGCGTGGCCGTGCTCGTGGGTGATCGAAAGGTGAAGCCGGTGTTTAACGGGGTCGAATGCCCGGTCGTCCACTTGCGCCGACGGCGCACCCGTGGAATCGTTGAGCACTTGTACTTTCTGCCAGGTCAGATGCAGGCCGATTGCTTTGGCGATCGCCTCTTTGGCCGCCCAACGACCGGCCACACGGATTGGCGATAGCTGGAGCCGGCGCTCATCCGGCGTGAGGATACGCTCCAAGAACCGCGGGTCGCGCATGGCGCTTTCGATGCGCTCGATTTCCACCAGATCCAACCCTATACCCAGAACCATCTACAGTGAAGTGTAGTTCTTGAGCAGGGAACAACTGTTTCCGGGAGAAGAAAAAGGCCACGTGCGTCGGGGAGCCGACCTGAGATGAAGGCTGATTGCCGTGGCCCGATCTTATATTCGGCTAGCGCCGGGCCTCCCTTTGCGCCCGTTTTCCGGGACGTGCTAGGCGTTTGCGTCCCGTAGCATCTCGGCGATGTCGACAAGTTTGACGTCCTCGGCGGCGGCTTTCACGGAGGCATCGAGCATGATCCGGCAGAACGGGCAGGCCACTGCAACCGTTTTCGCGCCCGTGGCCAGCAGCTCGCCGACGCGGCGATCAGCGGGGCGCTGAGAGGGCGGCTCCTCCATCCACATCCTGCCTCCGCCCGCTCCGCAGCACAGAGTCTTGCGGCCCCGGTGCAGCGGCTCTGCGAGATCGCTGCCGCTTGCACCCGTGGGGTCGGGATCGCTGTTGAGGCGAGTGCTTTGGCCGAGGACGGCGCGAGGGGCGTCGCTCTCCCCATTGATCCTTGCCAGATAGCAGGGGTCGTGAAACGCCACCTCGCCACGGCCCGGTTTCGCCGCTAACAGGTCGCCCTTTGCGACCAGATTCGCGAGGAGCTGAGAATGATGAAGCACCTCCAGGGACGCCCCAAAATCTCCGTACTCCTGCTTCAACGTGTTGAAGCAATGGGGGCAGGCCGTGACGACCTTTCGCACGGAATACTTTTCAAACACCGATGAGTTCTTGGCCGCTTGCTCTTGGAATAGGAACTCCTCGCCGATGCGGCGGGCAGGGTCGCCGGTGCAAGCCTCCTCGCTGCCCAAGCAGGCGAACTTGACGCCGGCCTTTTTCAGAAGCTGGGCCACGGCCTTCGTCGTGCCGATGGCGCCGGGGTCGGTTGCTCCGGCGCAGCCTACCCAGAACAAATAGTCGAATTCGACTCCGTCTCGGCATAGCGGAATGTCCAGCCCCTTCATCCAGTCCTCGCGCGAGCTGGCCGGTGCGCCCCAGGCGTTGCCGGTCGAGGAAGTTTGGCGCAGCATCGTCGCGGCGCTGCCGCTCAGCTCGCCCTCGCTGACGACGTTGCGCCTGGCATCCACGATCATATCGACGTGGCGAATCTGCACCGGGCACGTGTCCACGCACGCGCTGCACGTCGTACATTGCCAAAGCGCCTCGTGCGAGATTGCAAGGGCGACCGCCTCGCCGCTTCCCATCGAAGCGCGGATATCTTGAACAACCTGCTTCGGGTTGAGAGCCTTGCCGACACCCCAAGCCGGGCAGGCCTCGGTGCAGCGCCCGCATTCCATGCACGCATCCAGCGAGAGCAGGTTCCAGCGCGAGTAATCCTTCGCCAGCTTCACGCCGACTTGCTCGGTCTGCTCGACCTCCTCCATCGGAATCGTCCGCAGCTTTCCGATGGACCGCTTAGGCGCGCCGGACACCGACAGAATGCCCAACACGATGTGGCGGATCCGCATCTGCGGCAGGGTGGCGAAGAAAACGAACACCCAGAATGCGTGAAACCACCAAATGATCTTGTAGTCGCCATCTGAGACGTACGGCATCGTCTGGGACAGTAGGAAACCGACCGGCGAGGCCCAATCCCACGGGCGCGTGATATTGGAGATGCGCGCGGCCTCCAGCAGGAAGCCGGTCACGCCCAAAATCAATAGGAGGGCCAGCGTCAGGTAGTCGCCTACGCCCTGGCTGAGGGGGGCGCGCCGCGCTTGCGCTGCCTGTTTGCCAAGCGCAGGGTCCTGCGATTCTCGAGCGAGTTCCACAACCGGTGCGTAATACGCTCCCATGCGGATGCGCCGGAAGAACGCCCATATCACACCTAGAATGAACACCACGCCCATGACGTCGAGCGTGACTTCATACACCAGATAGTAGGTTCCCTTGTGAAACTTCCAGGGCGAGTAGGTGTTGATGGCGAGCAGCGTGGTGCCGATGAACAGAGTGACGAAGCCATAAAAGATCATCAAGTGCATTGGCGCGCCGCTGCGCTTCCTCGACGTGCGGACCTTCTTTTGCTCGATGACATAGGTCCAGAAGCTGCGGACCCACTGGTTGGGGGTGGTGGCCTCCCCCCTGCTTTCCGTGGGCCGGCCCGTCATCCAGAGGCGTGCGCGCTGGGCTATCTGATAGGCCATGATGGCGAGGCTAATGGCGGTCAGCAGATAAAAGAGCGCCTTCTCGGGCCCGGAGATGTGCATGAACTCTTGGCGAGTCGGAATCACAGCCCCATTCTATGGGCCGACGCGCATTACAAGCAATGGTAGGGAGCCATTGCGAGCCCGAGTATTTCCTCCGCATTGTTGCTGCTAAACTTCCAAGAGTGAGCTTCTCGGTTCAGATCGTCCCGGACATGATCGCGGTCGAGGCCGGGGCCACCCAACCCGCTTCGGTCGTCATCGAGAACCGCGGTTCCGAGTTGGACCGGTTCGAGATGGACGTGGAAGGGATCGACCCGGAATGGAAGGCCGTGCCAGTTCCTTCTTTTGCGGTCGAGCCGGGTGAGCGCCGAACCGAGAAGGTATTCATCAAGCCCCCTCGCGCCAGCGAGAGCCTCGCCGGCAATTATCCGTTTGTAGTCCGCGTGCGCTCGCTCGTCAGTGGTGAAACGCGTACTGCCCAGGGCGTCATCGCGCTCAAGCCGTTCCATCACATCAGCATGGAGATCACTCCGCGGAAGGGGTTTGTCTCCGCTGGGCGCAAGCAAAACACATTTCTGATCTCGATCGTGAACCTCGGCAATACGGAGCACAGGCTCCATCTGGTCGGTAACGATCCCGAGGATATTTGCGCATTCGAATTCGAGCAAGAGCACGTGGCGGTGATGCCCGGCCAGCAGAAGGAGCTGGAAGTTACCGCCATTCCCACGAGCAGCCCGCTGTTCTCGACCGGCCGTCTGATCGGCTTCGCGATAACTGCTCGGAGCGAGGACGCTCCGAACGTGGTCGCTTCCGCGCAGGCGCAGCTCGAGCAGCGCCCTGTTTTCACCCCCGCTTCCGTGGCCATGGTGCTGCTGCTGGCGCTGCTCATCGGCGGGTGGCTGCTGATGGCGCCGAAGCCGCCCGGCATAGTGTTCTCGGTGAACCCCAGCGATGTGACCCAAGGCGACGAGGTGACCTTGATTTGGACCGCCCACGACGCATCGAGCGTGACCGTGATGGAAGGGGACAAGGAGCTTTACTCCGGCCCGAATTTGACCGGGCGGCTGACCGTGGCGACGAAAGACCAATCCGGCACGATCGATTTTCGGGCGTGGGCTGGGAAAGAAGGGCGCAAGTCGGACGTGATCTCGGACGTTGTGAACGTCAACGTCCCCGAAAAGGCTCCGCCTCCCCAGATTATCAAGTTCTATCCGGAGCAGCGCCGGGTCAAAGTGGGCCAGCCTGTGACGCTGCGGTACAGCCTGGCGAACGCCACGCGAGCGGTCTTGGGGCCGGAAGACAAGGAGCTCGACCTGCAGCTTGATCGCATCGAGGTGACTCCGCCCGCCGCCGGGCCCAGGGAGTACACGCTGGTGGTCTACAACAAGGACGGCGTGGCGGCAAAGCAGAGCATCCGGGTGGATGCGTACGAGGAGAGCGATGCGACGATTCTCAACTTCGTCTCGGACACGCAGATGGCCACCGAGGACGACTTTGGGCGCGTGACCCTGACGTGGCAGGTGACGAACTCGGCGCGCGTCGAACTAAAGACCAACGACTCACCACCGGTCGTCGTCGATCCGTCCGGGACGAAGGAATTCAATATCAACGCCAAGACGACATTTACGCTGACCGCATACGATGCCAAGGGCCGCACGCGGGTGAAATCGTTGACCGTGCTCTATAAGGCGCGATCGCTGCCCAATCCAAATGAAGGAACCACAGGCGTGACTACCGGCGGAACGACGTCCGGCCCGACGACCGACACGTCTACCACCGACGGAGGCACGCCATGAGCCGGCGCGCTCTGCTTTCGGTCACAGACAAGGCAGGCATCGCCGAATTCGCGCGTGGCCTGGTAGAGCTCGGTTTCGAGATCCTCAGCACGGGCGGCACCGCCAAGGCGCTGCGGGAAGCCGACATCCAAGTGAAGGACGTGGCCGAGGTGACCGGCTTTCCCGAGATGCTGGACGGCCGGGTCAAGACGCTCCATCCGAAGCTCCACGGCGCATTCCTCGCAGACCTGCGCGAGGATTCGCACCGGAAGCAGATAGCGGAAGCGGGCATCGAGCCGATCGAGCTGGTTGGCGTGAATCTGTACGCCTTCGAGAAGACCATCCACGGCGAGCATACGCTGGAGCAGGCGATCGAGTCGATCGATATCGGGGGTCCCGCGATGATCCGAGCGGCAGCCAAAAACTGGGCGAACGTTGCGGTCGTGGTCGATCCGGCGGACTACGGCGCGGTTCTCGAGGCCTTGCGGGCGGGAGATATCGACTCGATGCGTCTGGATTTGAGCGCGAAGGCGTTCCGGCACACGGCGTTTTACGATTCGATGATCTCGCGCTACCTCACCAAGGCATCGGGAACGAACCTGCTCGAAGCCGAGAGTCTTACCATCGGATACCGAAAGGCGCTGAAGTTCCGATATGGCGAAAACCCGCACCAGCACGGCGCGCTCTATATCGACCCGCTGGGGGAGCCTGGAATCGCCCAAGCGCGGCAGCTTTGGGGCAAGGAGCTTAGCTACAACAATCTGAATGACGCGGAAGGGGCTTGGGAGCTCGTTGCCGACCTGCCGTCGGGAGCTTGCGCCATCATCAAGCACAGCAACCCCTGCGGAGCGGCGCTCGGCTCGAGCCTGGGCGAAAGTTATCGTCTGGCGCGCGCGAGCGATCCGATTTCTGCCTTCGGCGGCATTGCAGCGTTCCACGCAAACATCGATGCCGACGCCGCCATGGCGATGACCGAGAAGGGGAATTTCCTCGAGGTGGTTATCGGAATCACGATCTCTGAAGAGGCCCAGAAGATTTTCCGCGAGCGATCCGGCTGGGGCCAAGACGTGCGCCTGCTGGAGGCGCCGCTGCCGCCGCGCCGTCCGGAGCTGAGCGTGAAGTCGATTCGCGGAGGGGCGCTCATCCAGGAGACCGACGAAGATCCCGGGACTGCATGGCGCACCGTAACCAGCCGGGAGCCGACGCCGGACCAAATGGACGCTCTTCGCTTCCAGTGGGCGATCGTGCAGCATGTGAAGTCGAACGCCATCGTCGTTGGAACCTCGGATCGGCTACTGGGAGTCGGGGCAGGCCAGATGAATCGCGTGCAGTCCGTAAGACTGGCGCTGGAGCAAGCGGGAGACGCCGCTCGAGGCGCGGCTCTGGCTAGCGATGCGTTCTTCCCGTTCCCGGACAGCGTGGAAACCGCTGCGGCTGCCGGTATCGCGGTGATCGCAGAGCCGGGCGGCAGCAAGAAGGACGCCGACGTAATCGCCAAAGCCGATGAGCTCGGCATTGCGATGGTGTTCACTGGCGTCCGCCACTTCCGGCACTAGGCCGCTTTCAGGTGAAAAGTGCTTTCGGCGCGCTCCACTTCCGCCTGGACGGCCAGAATGAGCGGCTCGCACTGCTCTTCCGGCAGGCCGATGGTGGCCAGCAGCTCGGGCTCGAGGTCGTAAACCGCGTTCGGAGTCTGGTTCGTGAAGCCTGCCCGGTGCGCCGCGACATTTGCCACAGCGATGTAAGCCGCTGGGCTTCCGGGCGCCAACTCCGCGGCCGGGGCAAGATGCCCGCCGATGCCGCTTCGCATGGCCTCGCTCAGATTCCAAGCCCTTGCCAACGCGCCGCCGAGCTGGCCATGATCGAATCCGAGGATTCTCAGCTCGGACGCTTCGAGCTTGCCGTCGCCGCTTTTCGCTTCCTGCAGGGCAGCGTCGAACTCGGCGGGGCAATACTTGTCCATCGCGAGCAGGCCAAGATCGTGGAGCATGCCGATGCAATACATTTCGTCCAGCTTAGAGTGCCCGGTGATCCTGGCGAGCACCTTTGCGGTCGTCGCGACGGCGAGGGTGTGGCGCCAAAATGCGACTTTGTCGAAGTACTTCGATTCACTCGGTCCTGATGCGCCTTGTTGGAAGGTGACGCTGAGCACGAGGGATCTCACGGAATTCATTCCAAGTAGCCCGATCGCCCGCCCCACGCTGGAAATTTCGGCGGGGCCGTAGTAAGGCGAATTGGCCACTCTGAGGAGCTTTGCAGTGATTGCGCTCTCGTGCTCGACGACCCGCTCCACGTCTCTCGCGGTCGCCGCGGGGTTGCCCACAACCCTGAGGACCTCTGCGAACGTCTGAGGCAAACACGGCAGGTTCTCGGTTCTCGCGAGCGTCAGCTCGAGCGTCTTCAAGTCCACACTATTGATAATCGGCTCGATTCTGCCGTGGTCCTAGCGTAAACCTACTGGAACCTTTTGGCCCCACTTGAGCGTTATATACTCATGTAATTGAGCGAATTAGCAGCATGGCAAAGGACTTTTACCAGACACTAGGGGTGCCTCGCAAAGCCGACGAAAAGGAGATCAAATCGGCCTACCGCAAGCTTGCCCGTAAGTACCACCCGGATGTGAATCCGAACGATAAGACTGCCGAGGCCAAGTTCAAAGAGATCAGCGAAGCTTACGAGGTGCTTAGCGATTCTGAGAAGCGAAAGCTGTACGACCAGTACGGCGAACATTGGGAGCAAGCTCAAAATATGCCGCCCGGCGCTCAGGGAGGCGACTTCGGCGGCTTTCATGTCGGGGGCGTCCCCGGCGGGTTCGAGGGGTTTTTCGACCAATTCTTCGGCGGCGCCGGCGGTGGTGGGCGAGTCCAGTTCGACATGGGCGACCTCGAGGTTGCGCAGCCGAGAGACGTGGAGAAGGTGGTCGAGATTCCTCTCGAAGAGATCGACAGTGGAACCAAACGCGTGCTGACTTATCAGACGATGGACGCTCAGCGCACTCGCGAAGGGATCTCGACGATGCCGACCACGAAGAAGGTCGAGGTAAAGATTCCGGCCGGTATTCAAGATGGCAAGAAGCTTCGCGTGCCTGGGAAGGGAGCCGCGGGCGCGAACGGCAGGGCCGGCGACCTGTACGTGGTAGTTCGGTGGGCTCAGAATTCGAAATTTCGATCCGCGGGCGACAACCTCGAGGTGGAAGTGCCGGTGCCATATACGGTAGCGGCCCTCGGCGGGGAAGTGCAGGTGCCCACGCTGCGCAAATCGGTCTCCATGAAAGTGCCGAGCGGAACACAAAGCGGCCAAAGCTTTAGGCTCGCAGGGCAGGGAATTGCAAAGCTGAACGGCGGCAGGTCGGACCTGATGGCGAAGGTCAAGATCACGGTGCCCAAGCAGCTTAGCGACCAGGAGAAGAAGCTGCTGCGCGAGCTGGACGAACTACAAAGGGTGAAAGCATGAAGAGCGAAAACCAGCCGGTGTACATGATCGGCGTCGCTGCGACGCTGTGCAACGTCCATCCTCAAACGCTGAGGCAGTATGAGCGTCTGGGTTTGGTCGTGCCGAAGCGCGCAGGCGCTAAAAACCGCCTTTACAGTGAGGTCGACATCCAGCGAGTGCAGAGGATTCAGCGACTGACGCAGGAGATGGGCGTTAACCTGGCGGGCGTGGAGGTTATTTTGCGGCTGCTCGAAGACATCGAGGAGATGCGCCGGGATATGGAAACGCAGATCAAAGAGTACATGTCCGAGGCTGAGCGCAGGATCACGCAGCTCACGGAGAATCCACGTTCCCCTATTCGGAAAGACGAGACCTTGCTGCCGGTGCCGAATATCAGGATGCGCCGCTCGATGGAGATCTGAGCCGGGCGTTTCGAACCAAAGGAATGCCTGCGGCGGCGAGTCTGAAGCTTAACTATCCAGCAGCTTCTTCAGGTCGTGGTTGTACCGATAGAGGAACTCGAGGACCTGCTCCTGGCGACGCCCGAAATGCACCTTGTGGATGCTCGACGTGAGCACCGTCGCCATTCCATCCGGCTCACCGTTTGAACCCACCCGCTTCAGCTCGACGAAATCCTCGCCAACGCGCTCAACGAACCCCGTGGGGCCGTAGTCGTTCGAGTCCACGACGTGAACGATCGTGCTGGATTCTCTGGCGTTCTCGAGCTGTGTGCGCAGGTCCGGGCGCACACCCTTCGGCAGCGGACGAAACTCCTTGTCGAAGATGCTTTCTTTGTATTGAAACAGGAGGTCGAGCCGTCGAGTGTAAGCGTTGTCGGTGTCGATGCGCGAGATGTCGTCGGTGTGGATCGCGCGTCTCCCGTCCGGCTCACCTTTCGGCGTCAGACATTGGAGCATCACCTCTTGCGAGTCGACGTACTCCACGTATCCAACCTCGTAGGACTGGAAATCATCCTCGTCCGCATAGATGGCGACGGGTTGTCGTCGTTCCATCGCAATTTGAAGCGTCTCGAGGAATCGGGCCTTGCCATCGATGCCTGCCATTACAGGCATATTGACGCAAGTACACTACGTCGGATTGCGGGATGCGCATAATCCCGCAAGGATACGAGCTAGGAAATCGGCTGGAATCGCGCGCGCGATCAGACGAATCCCAGCGATCCGGCTGGCTCCTTTTGAGCCGGCTCTTCCTCTTCGTTCGACAACTCGAGTTCCGCGAGGATAGCATCGAGCCAAGAAGGGACCTCTTCGATGTTTTCTCCGATTTGCTCTCTCATCCGTTCACCTAGTCATGGCCTGATTTCGGCCGAACTTGATCCGCAGTTGTAATAGCTTCGTTGGCGCGCCGGCCCGGAATGTTCCTTCGGGCGGGAATTATCCGCTTCGAATACCAGGTCAAAAACCAGAAAACCCCTTCCTCGATAATTTGAGGGAGGGGCCGTGGAGGGCTAGATGGCAGGCGAACCGCAGCCTAGTTCGGGAGATGCAAAGTTCGTCGACGCATGGAAGTTCGACAGGAAAGCCCTAGCCTTCGGAGATGAATTCGCCTGGCCGAACGGGCAGGGATCGGAGGACCGATCCAAACTGCCCGGCCGGGGCCCCGTTGGGGGTCCGACCGAGCAGATGGCACAGAGGCTAACTTTCGGTGTGGCCCTCTTCGTGCAGTTCCTCTTCGTCGGCGGCCATATCCGCAAGCGAAGGGAACGCGAGACCGGCGAAGTGATCGTCGATGCCTCGCTCGTCGGCTTCGACCAGCGCAGTGAGCGACTGCTCGGCCCAGCTTGGTCCTCGCTGAACGTCGATCGATACGTCGCGGTATTGCTTGACGCCCGTACCGGACGGGATCAGCCGCCCGATGATCACGTTCTCCTTCAGACCGACGAGCTGATCCTTCTTCCCACGCACGGCGGCTTCGGTGAGGACTCTCGTGGTCTTTTGGAACGAGGCGGCGGACAGGAATGAATCGGTAGCGAGGGAAGCCTCGGTGATGCCGAGGAGAATCCAGTTCGCCGTCGATTCCTTGTAATCGCGCTCGACCTCGTCGCCCGACACAGGATCGATGTACCGAGCCTTTGCGCCAGACTGGATGCGATCGCGAATACCCGTGTTTGCTCGCTGGTAAGCGAATCGGTCGACAATTTGGCCCGGCAAGAATGTGGTGTCGCCCGGCTCTTTGACCTGCCGCTTACGCAGCATTTGCCGGATGATCACTTCGATGTGCTTGTCGTTGATGTCGACGCCCTGGGCTTTGTAAACGCTTTGCAGGTTCTCGATGAAGTAGTCGTAGACGGCTGCGGCACCGGCTAGCTCGAGCACCTCGTGCGGATCGCGCGGGCCTTCGGTTAGCGGGTCGCCCTTGATGACCTTGCTCCCCCTCTGAACCGGCAGCTTGCCGAGCGGCGGCACCAGGATCGGATAGTAGACGTTCACCAGCTCGATCTCGGCTTTCTTCAGGATCGCCAGGGTCGCGGTGGTCATCTTCTGGCCGATCGTTCGCTGCAGCCCGTTGTCGTACTCCCCGTGCTCGTTCTTGGGCCAAGGCTGGACGTCTCCGATGTAGGCGTCCTTGTGGGTCGCCGTGGTCGGCACCGCCGCCTCGACCACGACCCAGCGTCCGTACTGCGATTCGCGAATATCGCGAACCGTTCCGGTGACCGGGCAGATGATCGCCTTACCTCGGGGCTGCCGTCTGGCTTCGAAGATCTCTTCGACGCGCACGATTCCACTGGACTCGCCGGTCCAAGAGTAGAAGAAGGTCTTCCTCGACCGCTCCCAAAGCTTCTTGGAATCCGAGTCCGCTTTGTCGGCGGCCTTTTGGGCAGCCTTCGTTTGCCGCTCGGTCTTCTTCTTGGCCTTGGCGTCGG
>JAICWL010000172.1 GCA_025934835.1 Fimbriimonadaceae bacterium | reverse complement strand
CTTCCTCAGCGTGTTTCGAGATGATGAATGATAGGCCGCAGGCCGCCGGGACCGATATCGAGCGTAGCAAGCGTGATCGGCAGCCTGAACCGCTGCGGCCCCGCGCTGCCCGGGTTCAGGTAAAGCACGCCGTCTTTCGTTTCGATCGTCGCTTTGTGGGAATGTCCAGAGATGATCATGTCTATTCCTTCGGCGACCGGATTGATGCGAAGCGTCTTGAGGTCATGGAGTACGTAGATAGCTCGCGCCGCGAGTCGCACGAGTTCGGCGTCGGCATAGTCTTTTGCCCAGGCACCAATGTCCACGTTGCCCCTGACTGCCGTGACCGGCGCGATCCGACGAAGCGCCACCAGCACCTCGGGCCGTCCGATGTCGCCGCCGTGAATGATGTGGTCGACGCCTGCCAGATGCCGTTCCGCTTCCGGCCTCAACAGACCGTGGGTATCGGAGATGATCCCGATCCTGAGCGTCTTCAATGAACTGAAGCGCTCGTTACGCATACTTCGTCCGCAGCAGACGAAGATCAAAGTTGCGAACAGCGCGGCAAGCCCGAACAACACCTCGACGCATCCGGCCTGCCGCATTGATTTTCCGCAAACCCACCCCAGAACACCGACGGTCGCGCATTGAAAGGCGTATCTCCAATCGCCAAAGCTTCGGCCGAGAAAGCTTCTTCAGCACCTTCCGGGAACGGGTCAGGAGCCAGCCATCGGCAACCTCGGAGGACCTCGTTGCCACAATCATCCTCGGCAGAAGACCCGAACCGGACCTTCTTCCTTCTTACTCAGCAGGATGTACGACTACACATGGTCTTCGGCCCAAAACACGTTAGGTCGTTTCGGGAGCCACGCCCGAATGCGGCGGATTTTCACCTGAGCAGCCGAAGTCCGAAAACTAACCAGCGATCACTTTTTGTCCGGCGCCTGCGCATTGGCATTGTTCGACTTGGGCTTGTTAGCTTCGTGGTGTCCGATCACGCAGCCCGCGGCGGCACCAGTCTTGCCATGTCCCGCCATGTGACCGGCAACGCCGCCCACGATCGCGCCCTTGATACACCCTTTGGCATCGGCACTCCCGACGGAAGCTAGCGCTAGAATGCCAACGGGGACGGCTGCCAAGATCCATTTCATCGTCAGATCCTCCTGGTTCGATTCCCGAGGACCAATGCCAACAGATTGGAATTGGTTCCGAGCGAAGCCTGCTTCGTCAGCGGCAACGCTGCCACCCGCCCTCACAAGGCTTCCGCCAGATACTTGGCCGTCCGACTGACGGCACTGGACGCGACTTCGTTCGGCGACCCAACCGACACGATACGACCGCCATCCTCACCCGCGCCCGGACCGACATCAACGATCCAATCGCTCGCCGCGGCGACTGACATGTCATGCTCGACAACGATCACGGTGTTGCCGGATTCGACCAATCCGTCGAGCTGCGTTACCAACTTCGCGACATCGGCTGGATGAAGACCGGTCGTCGGTTCGTCGAGCACGTACAAGGTCCCGCCTCGCTGCGCCCGCTGGAGCTCAGTGGCGAGCTTGACCCGCTGCGCCTCGCCGCCCGACAATTCGGTAGCGGGCTGCCCGAGCCGGATATAACCGAGTCCGACCTCGCGCAGCACACCCAGCGATCGGCGCAGGGACTCATCGTTGGCAAAGAACTCGAACGCCGCATCGACGTTCATGGCGAGCACATCCGCGATCGAATTGTTCCGGATCTTGATCTCGAGCGTCTTGGCATTGTAGCGCGCTCCTTTGCAGGTCGGACATGGCGCGTAGACATTCGGCAGGAACAGAAGCTCTACGAATACGTAGCCTTCTCCTTGACAGGTTTCGCAACGGCCCTTGGCGACGTTGAACGAAAAGCGGCCGGCATCATATTTTCTGGCACGCGCCCCTTTGGTCGCGGCAAAAAGCTTTCGCACGTGATCCAGCAGGCCCGTGTAGGTCGCAAGGTTCGAGCGCGGGGTACGTCCGATCGGCCTCTGATCGACAACGACCAGGCGCTTAACTTGCTCCAGTCCCTCCGTAATCTTGCCACCAAGTGTCTCGATTGCTGGCTCAAGCACGTCGTCATCCGAATCCACCTCTCGGCGATGCCCGAGTTCTGCGCCGACAGCGTCCACCAGAAACTGCCCGACGAGGCTGGATTTGCCGGACCCAGAAATTCCCGTGACACAGGTGAAGATGCCCAGAGGAAAATCGACGTCCAGCCGATGCAGGTTGTTGCGGCTCACCCCTCGAAGCTTCAGCCATCCTTGCGGTACACGCCTGTTACGCACCGTCTTGCTCTGCTCTCCGAAAAGATATCCGCGCGTTTGCGATTCCCGGACGTCTGCCAAACCCATCAGCGGACCGCTATACAGTATCCTTCCACCCTTCTTTCCGGCTCCCGGACCGACATCGACGATCCAGTCCGCCTGGCGTACGACGTCCAATTCGTGTTCAACGACAAACAGCGAGTTGCCCGTGGACTTCAGG
>JAICWL010000035.1 GCA_025934835.1 Fimbriimonadaceae bacterium | reverse complement strand
CATCCCAACCCTTCTCCCTCGGGGCGAAGGGCTCCGGAAACCCTCACCCCTACCCCTCTCCCGCGGGGAGAGGGGATGTTATTACGGATATGGCGCCATTCAAGGCGTTATTGTCCCAGCTGGCGGTGTAAGAAGAACGGCTCTCGAACCCTCATCCCAACCCTTCTCCCTCGGGGCGAAGGGCTCCGGAAACCCTCACCCCTACCCCTCTCACTCGGGGAGAGGGTTTAAGAGCCTTGTGCTACTCGCAGAGTAGGACGGCAACGCGGACCTACGATGCATTCGGCATGCTTGTAGCCAGCATGGGCACGCCCCGGGGCCTGTTTGGGTACGCGGGCTCCTATGGCTACCAAGAGGACAAGGACTGCGGCCTCAAGCTCCTTGGCCACCGCTACTACGACCCATCCACCGGCCGCTTCCTCCCCGCGATCCTGCCTCAGGCGGCGCGGAGCCCGATCGCGGCGTTTTGCATTTCGGCGTAGGTGGCGTCGAGGAACACGACTCGTTGGGCCTCGTCCATGGTCGTTTCGCCCAAGATGACGGCCGCCAGCGCGGGAATCTGCATCGGTACGTATCCGAACGCGGTTGCGGCCTCGCAGATCGTGTCGATAGATTCGCGCGCGGCAAGCAGCCTGGCGACCGCGGGCACGACGGGCATGATTTCATGGATCGCCCAGCGACCCGAATACCCGGTTTGGTGGCATTCGGGGCAGCCCTTCGCCCTCTTGACAGAGACCGGCACGGGCGCTCCGTAGGCTTCGAGGATCGCTAGATCGGATTCCGAGGGGGCGACGTCCTCGGCGCAGTGCCTACAAACCTTTCGCAGAAGCCGCTGGGACATGACGCCGATGAGCGAGGTACTCAGCAGGAACGGGTCGACGTCCATATCGAGCAGTCTCGGAATCGCGCTAGGGGCATCGTTGCAGTGCAGCGTGCTAAGCACCATGTGGCCGGTCAGGGAGGCGCGGATGGCCGTTTGGGCCGTTTCGCCGTCTCGAATCTCGCCAACGAGGATCACGTCCGGGTCTTGGCGCAAAGTGGCGCGGAGTTGCTTCGCGAACGTCAGTCCGACCTTTTCGTTGACCTGCGACTGGTTGATGCCGTCGATGTCGTATTCGATGGGATCTTCGCAGGTCATGATGTTGTTCGTCGAGCTGCGAAGGTCCGCGGGCGCGGCATAAAGCGTGGTCGTCTTGCCGCTTCCCGTCGGGCCGGTGACGAGGAACATGCCGTACGGTTTGCTGACCAGCGAGCGGAAGAGAGCCAAATGCCTCTCGGTGAAGCCAAGCTCGTCGAGCATTTTGATGCCGAACGATTTGTCGAGGATTCTGAGAACGATTCTCTGGCCGTAGTGGTTGGGCAACACCGACATGCGCAGGTCGACATTTCGGCCGTCGATCTGCACCGAGATTCTGCCGTCTTGCGGGATGCGGAATTCGACGATGTCGATCTCGGCCATGATTTTGAGTCGCGTGGTGAGCATCGGCAGAAGGCTGCTCGGCAGGTCGCGGCCCTTGATGAGCTGTCCGTCGATTCGGTAGCGGACGTCGACCCTGTCGGCGCGGGGCTCGATGTGGATATCGCTCGCTTTGGCCCGAATGGCGTCGACGATGAGCTGATTGACGAGCCCGACGACCGGCCTGGTGTCGGCGTCCGTGATGGTCTCGGCCTGTGACTTGGATTTGGAGCTGACGTTGAAATCTTTTAGCGCCATCTCGACGAGCTCGTCGAGGTTTTCCGTAAGTCGCTTTCTTCCGCCGCCGTGCGCGTCGTCGATCGCTTTGGCGAGTCGTTGAGCGTCGGCCAGCACGGGTTCGATGCGCATGCCGGTGACGGTGCGCACGCGCTCGATCGCCATGATATCGAGCGGGTTCACCATGGCCAGCACGAGAAGATCGCTGCGGATCTCGACGGGCAGGATCTGATGGGCTTTGCTGATTTCGGCGGGAAGCAGCTTTACGGCTTTGGGATCGGGCGGCCGCTCTTCGAGCCGCCAGGGCCAAACGCCGATTTGCGCGGCCAGGGCGTTCAGCAGCAGCTCTTCGGAGATGAACCCGAGCTGAACGAGAACTGTGCCGAGCGGCGCCTCATCGTCCTTCTTGGCAGCAAGCGCCTGCTCGAGCTGCTCGGAAGAGAGAAGCCTTAGAGAAACGAGAAGTTCACCCAGCCGTTTGCGCTTAGTCGCCATGCATCGATCCCGGAGCCCCGATGAATCAATTGTCGGCGCGGCAGGCACGATACCAGCCCGGTAAAAAAGCGGTTGGGCGCGGCATTCGCGCGATTGTAGGCGAATGCGCACTGCAAATCCGCAATATCCCATTTGGAATCACGCAGATGACCCAAAGAGGGAGCAAGAACGGTCGCGCGTTCGTCAAAATAAACTCGCAAGCGTTTGTCGAAGGCGCGAGCTCTTGCCGGACAGATCTATGGCCGCAGTATCCGAACGACCAACCTCTAGCATTCCCAATTACCGAAACTCCGTCAAGAAGGCGCTCCCGCCGGAATACCTTCAGCCTGAATATGCCAGCCTGCTGTGGTTCATCCCCCACTCGGCGATCATCGGAGTCGGACTCTGGCTGCTGACCGCGCATTTTTCATGGTGGACAGCTCCGATCATCGCGCTGGTGATCGGGCACTCGTTCGCTTGCATGGGCTTCGTTTCTCACGACATCTGCCACGGGGGAACGATCAAGAATCTGGTGTTGCGGGATATCCTCGCGGGCGTCGGGTTCAGCCCGTTCGGCATTGGGCCGTATCTATGGCGCCGATGGCATAACGCGGACCATCACAACAACACGCAGGTCGAGGGCGTTGATCCGGACCACCTGTTCACAATCGAGGATTACAAGCACAATTCAGTGCTGAGAGCGCTTTACCGGCTCTCTCCGCTTGCGCGGAACCTCATCATTTTCAGCTCGTTTTCCTATCGGATGACGCAGCAGACGCTCCGGATGGTGGTTACCTACCTTCGCAGCCCGAAATCCACAAACCGCCAGCGCTTGGTGATCGTCGCGGAGACGATCATTCCGATGGCGGCATGGGTGACGTTGACGGCGATGCTCGGCAGCCAGGTGCTGATCTGGGGCTACCTCGTGCCGCTGATGGTAGGGAACGTGATCGCGATCAGCTACATCGCCACGAACCACTTTTTGAACCCGCTAGCAGACGACCGCGACGTGCTCGCAACTTCTCTTAGCGTCACGCTTCCCAAGCCGTTCGGATGGCTCGATAGCTGGCACAGCCACTTTGGCGCCCACGTGGCGCACCACCTTTTCCCGCAGGCGCCTGCGCGCTACGTGCGGCAGATCGAAGAGGAGATCGCCCGGCAGTATCCAGACCGGTTCCACTGCATGCCGATCACCACGGCGCTGCGGCTCCTTTGGAATACGCCGTGGGTGTACGAGGATCACGAGACGTTCATCGACCCGCACAGACAGCTTCGGTCGAAGACGCTCGGCCGCGGCCTCAAAAAGCCCTGAGGAAGCGGACAGTTCGGGAACAGCGGTTAAACTGCGTTGCCAATGGAAACTCCGCACTTAAGGGAATCGGTTCTGACTCGCCATATCGGCCATACGGTCGAGGTGATATCGAGCGATCAGTCCGGCCCGCACCTGGATTCGGGCACTCTCGTGGCCGTCGACTCGATCTGGCTGGTCGTCAAGAAGTCCGGGGGAGAGCTGATCTACCTCGCGATTTACAACGTGCGCTCGGTCAAGATCGCGCAGTGAGACTTCTCCCTTTCCGATGCGGATCCTGATCACGAACGACGACGGCATCCGCGCGCCCGGGCTCGATGCGATCGTCGCCGTGGCCAAGAAGTTCGGAGAGGTGAAGATCGTGGCGCCGGATCGCGAGCGTTCGGCTTGCGCGCACGCCATGACTCTTCGCGACCCGCTTCGAGTCGCCGATTTCGAGTGGGATGGGTGCGAGGCGTTCGAAGTGAACGGGTTCCCCGTCGACTGCGTCAACGTTGCCTTGACGATCGGGTTTCCGGACGGTTGCGACCTCGTACTGAGCGGCATCAACAACGGGCCGAACCTGGGTTTCGACGTGACCTACTCCGGCACTGTGGCGGGCGCCATGGAGGGGACGATCAACGGGGTTCGCTCGGCGGCAATCAGCATGGCGTGCTTCGTCACAGGCGCTCCTCTGCATTACGAAACCGGCGCTCAATGGCTCGAAGAAAACTGGGCGCTTATTACGACTTGTCCGTTGCGGCCGCTGAGCTTTCTTAACGTGAATATTCCGGCGGTGCAGTCCGCCGAGATCCGGGGAACTCGTATTACTTCGATGGGCCGACGGGTGTACAAGGATCGCGTGGAGATGCGTTCCGACCCTTGGGGCAGGCCGTACTACTGGCAGGGCGGAGTGGTTGTGATGAACCCGGCTGGCCAAGAGGGCACGGATGTGCACGCGGTCAACGAGGGTTTTGTGAGTGTGACCCCGGTGACGCTGGATTGGACGGACTACGAGATGGCCGAGGAACTGGGGCGCTGGCCGGGCGTGGCGACGTGCTCGAACAGCTCGCGCAGCTTGGGTTCCTCCAGCGCAGATTCCGGGACGGGCACGAAGCCCATTCGCCGCAAGCGAAGGATGTAGAAGCCTTTTCGGCTCACGATCTGGCGCACCGAATCGAGGCGGAGCCGAAACCCCTGGCCATTCTCGCCCTGGAAGTACAGCGAATCTCCTTCGGCGATCAGCACCGTCGGGGTCGAGAGCGTCTTTCCGACTTTGTCCGTCGCGAGCGCCGCTCGCGCCGGGATAGTGAGCGGCCATAGAATCGCGAAGAGCCCGATGCCGCGAAGAAGCGACTGCCCGCCAAAGGCAAAAGCGATGATGCCGAAGAGCGGAATGACGCCCGCGAACCACCAGAATTGGCGCACGTATTCCTCGGCGGCGATCCACGCAAGCTGCGCCCTTGCCAGTTGAAACGGTCGGGACCGCACGGGAAAGAGGATACGCCATACTGCACCCATGCTGAGGGCAGAGCGCGAAGGGCCGGTGCTGCGGCTGACCATCGACAGACCCGAAGTGCGCAACGCATTCAACGACGAACTCATCGGGCGTCTCGCCGGCGCGTTCGCCGAGCTGGACCCGGCGGTGCGGGCCGTGGCGATCCAAAGCGTGGGCGAGGCGTTTTGTGCCGGAGGCGACCTGCAGTGGATGCGCAAGGCCGCGAGCTATACGGAGGACGAGAATGCGCGAGACGCGCTAGCTCTCGCGCGGCTTTACCAGGCGATCGTCGAGTGTCCGGCGGTGGTCGTGGCACGTGTGCAGGGAGCCGCATTCGGCGGCGGCTGTGGGCTTGTATGCGCGGCAGACGTGGCGGTGGCCTCCACTCAGGCGAAGTTCGCGTTCAGCGAGGTGCGGCTTGGTCTGATCCCCGCGACGATATCGCCGTTCGTCGTTGCGAAGATCGGTCATGGGAACGCTCGGGCATGGTTCTCGACGGGAGAGGCTTTCGCTGCGGAGGCCGCTCTAAGAATGGGTCTGGTGCACGAGATCGCCGAGCCGGAGGCGCTCGATCAGGCTCTCGAGCGGAAGATTCGCGCGGTGCTGGCGTCGGGCCCGAGGGCCGTTGCGCAATCCAAGCGGATTGCCGTCTCGCCGCCGAGTCTCGACGAAAGCGCCAGGCTGCTGGCGTCGGCGCGCGCGGGCGAGGAGGCTCGCGAGGGTGTCGGAGCGTTTCTGGAAAAGCGCAAGGCATCGTTCGTGGTCGAGCGATGATCCGCAAGCTGCTGATCGCAAATCGCGCGGAGATCGCGGTGCGGGTTATCCGCACGGCCAGGCGTATGGGGATCGCAACCGTGGGAGTGGCGAGCGAAGCCGATCGCGGCAGTTTGCACGCCTCTCTAGCGGACGAGATGGTCGATCTGGGTCCTTCCGCAGCGGGCGAGAGCTACCTGCGCATCGACAAGCTGATCGCTGCCGCCAAGGCGACCGGAGCGGACGCGATTCACCCCGGCTATGGATTCCTTAGCGAGCGTCCGGAGCTTTCCAGGGCCTGTCGGGACGAGGGCATCGTTTTCGTGGGCCCGCCTCCCGAGGCGATGGAGAGGCTCGGATCGAAGATTTCGGCCAAGAAGCTGGCGGTGGAAGCCGGAGTGCCGATCGTGCCCGGATTCTTCGACCCCGGCGCCAGCGACGAGCAGCTAATCGAGGCTGCGAGTGGGTTGGGCTACCCCGTGATGCTGAAGGCAGCGGCGGGCGGCGGCGGGCGCGGCATGCGCGTGGTGAGGGCGCCAGACGAAATGCCGGGGCTGCTCTCGGTTGCCCGGGATGAGGCGCTCAAGGCGTTTGGCGATGGCGAGATGATGGTCGAGAAATTGATCGAACGCCCCAGGCACATCGAGACGCAAATCATCGCGGACTCGCACGGGACGGTCGCGCCGCTATTCGAGCGCGAGTGCTCCATCCAGCGCCGGCATCAAAAGCTTATCGAGGAATCTCCGACGCCGCTCTGGAGCGAGGACGCGTCGATGTGGGATTCCATGCGGGCTGCGGCCCAGCGGCTCGCCCGGGATGCAGGATATGTTGGCGCCGGCACGGTGGAGTTTATCGTCGACCCCGCAGGGAGCGAGTTCTACTTCCTGGAGGTGAACGCCCGGCTGCAGGTGGAGCACCCGGTTACGGAAGCGATCACCGGGCTCGATCTCGTCGAATGGCAGCTTCGAGTCGCGTCGGGTGAGCCTCTGCGGTTCGATCCCAGGCTTATCGAGGGGGATCGAAGCGCGCTGAAAGGGCACGCGATCGAGGCCAGGATCGTCGCGGAGAACCCGGAGCAGGAGTTCGCCCCGAGCTCCGGGAAGATCCGCGCATGGGATGAGCCGCGGGGGCCGGGCATTCGGGTGGACTCGGGATATGCGCAGGGGCTCGAGGTTCCGCGATTCTACGACTCCCTCGCGGCCAAAGTGATCGCGCACGGCGAGACGCGGGAAGTGGCTATCGGGCGACTGGCGCAGGCGCTGGCGGATTTCCACGTGCTCGGCATTCGGACGAATATCGGGTATCTGCTGGACGTGCTCGCGAGCGCCGAGTTCAGTGCCGGGCATCTCGATACCGGGCTGCTGGGGCGCGAATTCGCGCACTGGAGCGTGGGCGAGCCGCCTGCAGAACTGGGCGCGATACTGAAGGCGGCGCGCGGCGGGTCGCCGCACGGTGAGCAGGAGGAGGAACGCGGAGCCTGGGCGAGCCTGGACGGGTTTAGGAATGGGTGACTGAGGAGGTATAACCGGTGCTAATCGGCGTCGGTATCCGCGCTAAGGCCAACTCGCCACCCAACAAGCGATCGGGCTCTGAAGGCAGCGGGGGCGGGGCTCCGGCTGGCCAATTCCTAGCCTTTGCCGCTGTTCTGGAGCAGGAACTGGCGGGCGAAGGATGCGTACGCCACGGGCGCGTTCTTCACCTGGAGAACCATGTGCGCGTACTCCTTGGCTTGAGCCGGCTTGCGCAGGCTCATGTACACCGACTGCAGGCTCACCAGGGAATAGGCTAGGTCGAAGCTCGTGCGGGCAGCCTTCTTGCCGGCCAGGAAATAGGGCAGGGCTTGGTTCAGAGCGAGCGAGGTTTGGAATTCATCCCCGATCGCGTTGTCGGCGACGGCGAGGTCCGGGCCCGTGTATCGCGCTTCTTCGGCGTTCTTTAGCGCTGCGAGCGCCGCCTTCAAGTCCCCCGAGTTCGCCTCGAGCGAGGCGAGGCGGGCGTTCGAAGGGCCGTCCTTGGGAGATTTGGCGAGCTTGGCCCGCACTGCCGGCCAGTCCTTCTCGGCCTTGAGCGCCTTGCGGACCTCGAGCAGGAAATCGGGCGCATCGAAGCCGCTCGTGACCCGGGTGAGCAAGATGCCTTCGGACGAGATAAAGACGACCGCAGGCACGGCGTGAACGCGGTAGCGAGTCAGAAGCTCCGGGGTCGAGCTTCCGGCCAGATCGACCGGAACAAACGAATTCAGAGCCTCCTGGAGGTCGGGATCATTGAAGCTTTCGGCCATCAGCGAATCCGACGGACGCTGGGGGGCATTGAACACCACGAGCATCGGCTTATGACGCCGCTTGGCGAGTGCGAAGCCCACGTCCAGGCTCTTCACCCAAAACACTCCCGACGCCCTGAATGAACCCCAAGAGGACGAGACGAGCGCGAAAATGGCGAGCAACACTTTGGCTCGGGCCATGACACTTCATTATAAGGCCGCCTTTGCCCGAGCCGCACGAGTGTGCGAAACCGAGGCATGTCCGCTCCGGACGCAGTATCTTGAATGCAGCCCATGGCCGTTACAGAAGAAGTGGAGAGCAGCCTGGTACCGGAAACCTCGGATACCGGACCCGCTCTTCGCCGCGTGCGAACCCGCGCGCTCGTCGTCGGCTTGCTGGCCTGCTTCCCGGTGACCTATGCGGTCGCCAATCAGAACGTCTCCGCGATCTTTTCATTGATCGTCGCACCGGTATCGGCTCTGATCGTGCTCCTGCTGATCAATGTGCCTCTGAGGCTGTTCGCGCCGAAGTACGCGTTCACACAGGCGGACCTGATCGTGATATTCGGCATTGCGTCGGTAGCCGGCGCGGTCAGCGGCGAATGGCTCATCATCACGCACCCGGCGACGTACTCGTATCCTCTTCGCGCTCCAAGCGACCCGCACGTCAAGGATTACTTCATGAAGTACATCCCGGACTGGCTGGCCATAAAGAACCCGGACTTGGTGAAGGATGTTCAGGGCGGCGGCAAAGACTGGCTGTACACGCTTGGCAAGATGCCGATCTTCCTTCCCATCTATCTGGGTTGGAGCATCCTGTTTTTCTCGATCTGCTTTGCGATGCTCTGCGTGAACTCCCTGATGCGCGGCGCATGGTGCGAGCGAGAACGGCTGACGTTTCCGCTGATCCAGCTTCCGGTCTCGATGGCCGAAGGGGGCGGCTCCGGAGGGATGTGGCGAAGCAAGTACATGTGGATCGCCTTCGGGATCATGTTCTCGATCGACATCCTGAACGGGCTGAACTACCTTTATCCGAATCTGCCCTCGTTGCCGGTGAAGGACTTGTTCTTCATCAACAACGCGTTCAAGGACCCCCCGTGGAGCAACATCGGCGACTTTCGAATCTCGATCTATCCGTTCATGGCGGCGGTCGGGCTGTTCGTTCCGAGCGACCTGCTGCTCAGCATGGTGGTGTTTTTCCTTTGCCGCAAGGGGATCCATGTGGTGCTCGCCTCGCAGGGGATTCCACAGTCCACGTTCTCGGGCTCGGCAATCGCCCCGGGGCCGCCGTACTTCGACGAGCAGACGTGGGGCGGAGTCATCGCTCTGTTCCTGGGAGCAATCTGGGTTTCGAAGGGGTACCTCTCCGATGTGTGGCGGGACATCGTAAAGGGCCGCAAGCCGCAGGACGGCGGCATTTCGCATCGGTGGGCGTTCGTGGGTCTGATCGTGTGCTGGGGCGGCGTCGTGTGGTTTGGCACGATCGGCAAGCTGCCGGTGACGTACATGATCGTGTACTTCGGCGCGTTCCTTGTGTTCTCGGTTGTGCTAACGCGTATCCGAGCGCAGCTCGGGCCGCCGACTCACGAGTTTGCGTTCTTCAGCACCGGCACTCTGCTCAACAGGTTTTTGGGGAGCAAATGGATCACCGACCAACAGGCGACTTTCAGCTCCGAGGCGTTTTTGCCGATGACGCGCATCTACCGCAACCATCCGATGCCGTACCAGCTCGAGATGATGAAGATGGGGCAGATCGAGCGGCTGGGCCAGAAGCGCATCTTCTGGGGCATTGTTGCCGCGACGGTTCTCGCCTATTTCCTCGGGCATTTCTTCTACCAGGTGCAGGCGTACCGAACGGGCAATATCGGCTGGTGGGACGCGGGCGGCTATTTGAACAACGTGCTGGCAGACCGGAAGGGGCCGGATGTGCTGGGGATCACGATGACGATCTTCGGCTTTGCGATGGTGATGGTGCTGGACGCGATACGTTTCAAATTCCCGGGCTTTCCGCTGCACCCCGCCGGTTATGTGCTCGCGATGAATTTCGGCGTGGATTACTACTGGTTCGGCTTGCTCATCGCGTTGATCGTCAAAAACTTCGTGCAGCGCTATTACGGACTGAGAGGCTACGATAAGTTGCGAAGCGTCGCGCTGGGGATCTTGCTCGGCGAATACGCGGCTGAGACGATCTGGATGACGATGGCGCTAATCACTCACCAAAGCACTTACACGATCTCATTCAACGACCGGAGCCTCGGCGCACAGTGAGCGAGGTCGGTCCGGTCGAGCCCCGAGCGGCCACGCAGAGGCACTATGGGGGCTGGGTCGCGCTCGCGGTCATGTTCATCGTGGTCGCTGGCGTAGAGCTGGCAAGCTCGTTGACGAGGACGCCTTCGGCGTTTACGCGCTACGAGGAGTCCAGGACGGAGATCCAGCAGGCCGTGATCTCCGAGCAGATGTCGAGCTCGGTTGGCATGGGCGGCATGGCGCAGGCCCAAGCCCAGCAGAGCCTCGCCACCACTGCTGCACGCCTCAAGCCGCACCTTAGCGCGGACAAGGAGGCGGAGCGCCTGTACGCCGTCGCCTTGACCGAATTGCACCGGCCGGTTCCTCCCGGGAGCCTAGCGTTGCTGGCGAGCAGCCCGCGTCCGGCCGATCAGGCGTTCGCGCAGATATACAAGTCGGATCGGCTATCCGAGCCCGCCGCGCGGGAGTTAGCGAGAACGGTGGGGGGAGCGACCTTCGAAGCGAAAATGGCGTCGGTCCAGGCGCTCGAGAAGGCGAACGTTCCGGGGGCCCGAAGCTCGCGGCTTCGGCCTGTCGCCATCAGCTACTTCATCGTCATCGGAGGCGCCGTGGCGCTTCTCGGTGCGGGCCTGCTGATCTGGGTGATTTACATCGGCTTGCGTCTCTCGGGCGAGCTCAAGCCGCTCGGACCCCCGCTGGGCAAGCTCAGCCCGCAAGACGCCGACCGGGTGGCGATTCGGGCAGCGCAGCTATTCGGCACGTTCATCGCCCTGAACCTCGCTTTATTGGCGATCGGTCCCAAGCAGCTGGACGACAGGGCGCTCCTGCTGATTCAGGCGGTGGTGATGGTGGCCGCAGTGATCGTATTCGCGCGCATCCCTGTTCTGGGAAAGACGATCAGCCTGAAGGACCTGGGTTTTACGACGGACCACTTGGCGTCCAAGATCGGGTGGGCAATCGGCGCTTACGCGGCAAATATTCCGCTGATGCTTATCCTGGCGGGGATCGGGCTCAAGATATTCAGCTTTCTGCCGCGTCCCGAGCACCCGGTAACGGCCATCGCGACTTCTTCCAAGGACCCTTTGACGATAGCGGTGCTGCTGTTGACGGCCTCGGTGGCGGCGCCGATTTGGGAAGAGACGATGTTCCGCGGGCTGTATTTCCCGGCGCTGGGACGCTCGGTAGGCTTGATCGCTTCCGGCGCAATTTCCAGCCTGGTGTTCGCGGCGATCCACCCGACAGGAGTCGCGGTTTGGCTTGCTTTGGGAAGCATCGGCGCGGTGAGCTGCGCGCTGAGCTGCCATACCCGCTCGCTCGTCCCGTCGATCATCATGCACGGGCTTCACAACACAACTCTGCTCGTGGCTTCCATGCTGATCAGCTAGGTGAGCGGCTTCTGATAGAAATATCGAACTTGGGCGCCTCGCGCAACGTAATATCCTTTCGTCTAACGAAGGCATAAATATCGGGCAACAATGGAACCGGGGAACCCGGTTTCGGCTTATCAAATAATATTCCGGGCCCCTGCCTCGGCCAAGGAGATCGATTCGACCTAATGAGACCATGTATCACGCTCGTGGCACTCAGCCTGCTTGTTGGTCTGAGCCTTCCCGCCTCGTCGCTAGCGCAGAATGCGGCGCCAGGCGCTAAAACCGCCGACACCAAGAAGGAAGAACCGCAAAAGGACCCCAAGACGGTCGAGTACGAGAAGGCTGTCAAGGACCTGGACCGGATCGTCGGGCCCTTCACGTTTTATACAAGGAAGAAGGACCTTCTGCTCGAGCTGCCGGAAGACAAGCTCGGCAAGATTTTCCTCATCCAGGCGGCGTTCAACACGGGCCTCGATTCCGCGTTCATGCACGCCGGCATGCCGGTTGGCGGCAATGCGGTCGACGCGTTCAGGTTCGATCGCAACGAGGACTCGGTCTATCTCGTCCGGCCCGTGATTTCGGCGAAGTGGTCGCAGGACGACCCGTTCGCCATCGGCGCCGAGAGGCAGTTCCAGGAGGCGATCCTCGGCAGCTTCCATATCGAGCAGGAGAACCCTGAAAAGAAGCTCCTCTTGATCAACGTCACGCCGCTGTTCTTCGGCGAGATATTTCATCTTCCGGAACTCGTGGCCACGGGGCTTGGCGGCGCTTACATGATGGACCGCGAGAAGTCGTCGGTCGACCATGTGACGGGCTTCCCCGAGAACACGATCGTGCAGATGAAGCTGCACTTCTTCTCGCCTCGCGGAGCGGAGTCGAACGGCCTGTTGGCCTTGCTCGGCATCGGCGGCACGAACACGCTCGAGGACGACCGCAGCGCCCCTCTGAAGGTCACTTACAACCTTTCATATCGCAAAGACGACGGCTACGTGCCGCGTTTCGCGGACCCGCGCGTCGGCTACTTCACCGAGGATTTCTTCTCACTCGACCAGTATCTGAACACGGACAGGACCGAGCGGTATATCGATCGTTGGAATCTGGTGAAGAAGGATCCGACTGCGAAGCTCTCGGAGCCGGTCAAGCCGATCGTATTTACGATCGACCCGTCGATTCCGAAGGAGTATCGCGACGCCGTCAAGCAGGGCGTACTGCACTGGAACAAGGCGTTCGAGGCGCTCGGTTACAAGAACGCCGTCCAGGCTCAGGATGTGCCTGCGGACGAGGCTCATTACGATCACGCGGACGGTCGTTACAACGTTATTCGAATGATCACGACGCCGAGCTGCCCTTTCGGCGCCATCTCGCTGTTCCGGACCGACCCGTATACCGGTGAGATCCTGAATACCAGCATCACGTTGGACGGCAACCTCGTCCGCGACCTGATGCAAGAGCACGCGCACTATTTGGAGCAGGATATTCCGGCTACGGGCAACGCACTGAAGGCGCTCATGCGCGACAAGGAGCGCACGGAAACGGACGACCAACTGCTGTTTTCAACTCCTGAGGATCGGGCTCGCCGACAGCTTTTCGGGCGCATGGCGAAGTTCGGCTGGGCCGGCGACGATTGCGACTACGCCAGCGAGCTAGGCGGCTACGCAGCGCTTTCATGGGACGCCGTTCAGCTCTCGGGCGGAAAGATCAGCCGTGAGGCGTACGTCAAGTCGTTCCTTACGGATTGCGTGAGCCACGAGGTGGGCCACTGCCTTGGTCTGAGACACAATTTCGCCGCATCGACGAACCTCACGACCGCTCAGCTTGCGGACGACAGCCTGACGAGCAAGGAAGGGATCGCGGCGAGCGTGATGGATTACACGCCTCCGAACGTCCAGGCCATTTTGCGCGGCTCGGGCAACTTTTACGCATCGACGATTGGCCCGTACGACGTGTGGGCGATCAAGTACGGCTACATGGACGCAGGCTCCAAGACTCCGATCGGCGAGAGATTCGCTTTGTCGCAGGTGGCCAGCCAGTCCGGTCTGCCGGGGCATGCGTACATGACCGACGAGGACGCGGATAACTGGGACCCGCTGGCGGTGAGATTCGACTGTGCCAAGGATCCTCTCGCTTATTCGTCGAAGGAGCTCGAGGCACTTCAGAGAGCCCGCGAATATGCGATCCGCTATCTTCCCAAGCCGGGCGAGAGCTACGCGCAGCGCACCGCCATCATCGTCAACTCGATCACGCGCTCGTTCCGCGAGGCGCGCAACGCCGCTCGGTTCGTGGGTGGCGTGCTGGCCAGCCGCACCTACAAAGGGGATGCGGACTTCAAGGCGCCGCTCGTTCCGGTGGACAGCGCCACGCAGCGGCAGGCGATGCACCTCATCGCGGCGCACTTCTTCGCTCCGGCGGCATTCGACCTTCCTCCGAGCGTCACCGAGACGCTCACGAACACCGACCAGGGCGGCGGCTGGGATGCGCCGCTGAGACAGCTCCTGGGAGCGTATCAGACGAATCTGCTCGCCCTGCTGATGAGCGCGTCGACGACCGATCGGATCGCGGAGAACTCGTACAAGGCCGAAGGGAAGAACTCCTACGACCTCGACGAGCACTACGGCGCGATCCTCGGCTCGGTATTCGCTGAGATCGGCACGAACAAGCCGATCAAGCCGCTGCGGCGCGACCTTCAGCGGTTCGCGGTCAACGCGCTGATCACGCAGGCCGGGGCCCCTCCGGGAGCGATCAACGAGGACGTGCGGATGATCGCCGCGGACTCACTTCGAAGACTGGAGCATCGGTGCAACGGCGAGCTCAAGGGCGCCAGCAAACTGGACGAGCTAAGCAAGGTCCACCTGCGCGACACGTCGGACTCGATCAAGCGCTTCCTCGATAGGACCGTCTCCACGAACCGGTAAATTGGAGATGCCGGCACGCCGCAAAGGCGCGCCGGCACTCGACGGTTTCTTATGGCGACGGGCAATCTGGGATCGGTGACGGCTGAAGATCTCGTTCAGGGGCTTAGGGCCGCGATCGAGCGAGCCGTTGCCCGCGCCGGTTCGAGCGTGGCCCTCAAACCTGGCCATCGCGTGCGTCTTCACTGGCCGCCGCATCCCGTGAGCTACGAGTATCACCTCTCGCCCGGCAACTGGACCGGCAAGGCTCGATTCGAGGTCGAGGGCGAGGGATTCGAAGTGATCGTGGCACGCACCTCGCACGGCGTGTTCGGCCGTTGCGTGGAGCTTTGGCACGAGGACCGGGGAGATTCCGAGCAGGAGATGCTCGAAAACCTGACGCAGAGCTCGATGCCGCTGCTTCGGCGCCAGCTCGCCATCAATCGAGCCCTGGAGCGATCCGGGCGGTTCACCGGACACATTCGCGAGCTTGGGCCGCTGGACATTCTCAAGCTGCTGTACTGCGACGACCGCGATGTGGCTGCCGAAGCCCAGACGGAAATTGAGACGCATGCGAGCAACGGGCTGTTTTTGCCGGCGCTCGTCGAGATCGTCCGCGATCAATCCCACCCGAACCGGCGCATTGCGCAGTGGTGCGCGCTGGACCTTTTCGAAGACCTGCCGAGCTTTTGCTCGAAACCGGAGGATGAGCGTATGGCGGTCGACGCGATCCGGGACCTGATCTGGACCGCTGAAGACGATTACGCTCGTGCCGTGTTCAAGGCGGGGGTTGTCCTCGGCGGGCACATACCGAACGTCGATGGCGGAGAAACGCTGCTCGAATGCCTTCGTGCGCCCAGCAAGATCGGTCGCCGAAGCGCAATTCACGGCCTGTTTCACGTCGTCGAATGGATTCCGTCGCTGCGCGACAAGGTGGTAGCCGCTTTGGACGACGCAGCGAAGGTCGAGCCCGAGCCGCTGCTAGCGGAGTTCGCGGCGCTGATGGCCCGAGACATAGAAGCGGGAGATTCGGACCACATTCCGGAGCCGGTTTTTCCGGACGAACTCTAGGCTTTATCGGCGCATAATCGCTGTGGAGGTAACGAGCCGATGCCCCAACCCACGCTCCGACTCGACGACGAGCAAATCAACTTTTATCGCGAAAACGGGTATCTGGTGATCGACCAGCTCACCGAGCCGGACGAGGTGCTGAGGATTCGCGAGGTTTACGACCGGCTGTTCGAGGCCCGCGTAGGGCGCGAAACTGGCGACCAATTCGATCTGGCGGGCGACGACGAGGAAGGCAAGACCGCCAAGCTCCCACAGATTTTGAATCCCAGCAAGTACGCGCCGGAGCTGAAGGACACTCTGGCTTGGGCGAACGCCCGCGTGGTGATGGAGCAGCTTCTCGGCGGCGAGCTGTCGGGCCAAGGGGACCATGCGATCCTCAAGCCGGCGCGCTACGGATCGCCAACGCCGTGGCATCAGGACGAGGCGTATTGGGACCCCGGCTACGACCATTTCTCGCTCAGCGTTTGGATGCCGCTGCAGGACGTGGACGCGGCTTCGGGATGCATGCACTTCGTGCCCGGGAGCCATCGGATGGAGGTCGCGCCTCACCGGCCGATCGGAAACGATCCGAGGGTGCACGGACTGGAGGTCGATGCGGATTTGGACCTTTCCGGGGCCGTCGCAGCGCCGCTGCGAGCCGGCGGGTGCACGATCCATCATCAGCGAACGCTTCATTACGCGCCCGCCAATCACACCGACGTGCCTCGACGAGCCTGGATCATGATGGGCAGCCGCGAGGGTCGGAAGCGAAACGTGCCGCACGACTACTATTGGCAGAAGCTTTGGCAGACGGCCCGCTCGGAGCGTGCCGCATCGGCAGGCGGATAAACCCGCGTGCGCTGATCGAAAAAAGTTTTTGCGCCGCGTCGCCTGCTTTAGCGTGGAAAATAGGGGCGTGTCCATTCGAACAGGATTGGTATGTGTGGGGCTTGCCGTATTGGCCGCTCAAGCGTGCGCTGTTTCCAAGCAGTCAAACCCATTGAACGAGTCGAAAGCCCAGAAGGATCAGCGGATGCGTTGGTGGCGTGAGGCCCGGCTCGGCATGTTCATCCACTGGGGCGTGTACTCGGTTCCAGCGGGCGAGTGGAAGGGCAAGACCGGGTACGCCGAATGGATTCGCGAAGAGGCGCACATTCCCGTGGGCCAGTACGAGAAGTTTCGCGACCAATTCAACCCGGTGAAGTTCGACGCGGACGCCTGGGCGAAGATGGCTCATGACGCCGGCATGAAGTACATCGTGATCACTTCGAAGCACCACGATGGCTTCAATATGTTCGACTCGAAGTACAGCGACTGGTCGATCAGCCACACGCCGTTCAAGCGCGATGTTTTGAAGGAGCTTGCGGCCGCCTGCCACAAGTACGGCCTCAAGATGTGCTTCTACCACTCGATCATGGACTGGCACCATCCGGATTACCTACCCAGACGATCTTGGGAAGTGGCGGACAGGCCCGTCGACGGCGCAGATTTTGATCGCTACGTGAAGTATCTGCGGAACGAGGTCACGCAACTTCTGACCGATTACGGGCCCATCGGCGTGATATGGTTCGACGGGCAGTGGGAGTCGACCTGGACCAGCAAATACGGCAAGCCCCTGTACGACCTCTGCCGGACGCTGCAGCCGAACGTGATTGTGAACAACCGCGTGTCGAAGGGCGAAACGGGCGACTTCGAGACTCCGGAGCAGTACATTCCGCCGACTGGGCTGCCGGGGGTGGCGTGGGAAACGTGCATGACGATGAACGATCATTGGGGTTACAACAGCCACGACACCGATTGGAAGTCGCCGGAGACGCTCATTCGGAACATCGTCGACATCGCGAGCAAAGGGGGCAACTACCTCTTGAACATCGGCCCGCGCTCCGATGGCACTTTCCCGCCGGAAGCCGTCGAGCGGTTGAAGGACATCGGCGCCTGGATGCATGTGAACGGAGACGCCATCTACGACACGACGGCGTCGGTGTTCGATTCGCTGCCATGGGGCCGCTCGACGACCCGCCGGCATGGCAGCCGCACGACGCTATTTCTGCACGTGTTCGATTGGCCGGCTGACGGGCATCTGATGGTGCCTGGGCTCGGAAACGACGTTGCCTCCGCCAAGCTCGTCGGCAGCTCGAAGGCACTGCGGTTCCACCGCGAGGGCGGCGACGTGGTGATCGACGTTCCCGAGACGTCGCCCGACCCGATTAGCTCCACAATCGATCTCGAAGTCAATGGCCCGCCGATCGTCTATCGAGCACCCAAGATCAGCGCGCCGTCCGATATCCTGGTCGACACGATTCCGGTCACGATCGATTCCGGATCGCAGGCGCTCGACGTGCGGTACACGATCGACGGTACCGATCCGAATGAGACGTCCCGGATGTACGCCGCTCCGTTCACGCTCGACGGAACATTTACGGTCAAGGCGGCCGCATTTCATCGGGGCAAGCGGGTGTCGCCCATCTCCAGCATGACGTTCACGCGGGTCGCGCCCTTGCCCGCAGCCGATGTTTCCGGCTTGCAACCAGGGCTCACGATGGACGAGTACCGTGGCAATTGGGAAACGGTGCCGGACTTCGCAGGAATGACTCCCAAGGCTTCGACCGTCGCGGCAGAGCTTGGATTTCCTCAAGAGGCCGGCAAGCCGGTGGAAGGTGTGGCGAGGCGCTATAGCGGCTACGTGTCCGCTCCCGAGGATGGAGTTTATCAATTCCAGCTTACGTCCGACGATGGATCCCGCCTCTGGATCGATGGCGAGCTAGTGGTAGACAACGACGGGCTGCACTCTTCCCAGGCGAAGACGGGCGCCATAGCGCTTGCCAAAGGGTGGCACCGATTCCAGCTCGGATGGTTCAACGGCACCGGCGACGCCGCCCTCGACCTGCAGATGGCGAAGGCGGGCGAGAAACCCGCGCCGCTGGCTGCGGAAGCGTTCAAGCACGAGCCTTGAGCGTGCTTCTCGAGGTGGTGTGCTGCACGGCCGATGAATGTTCGGCTGCGGAGCGAGCCGGCGCTGGCCGCATCGAACTCTGCTCGACGCTTGGCGCCGGTGGCGTGACGCCGAGCTTGGGCTTGATGATCGAGGCGCGGGCAGCCTGCCGATTGCCGATTATGGCGATGATTCGCCCGCGCGAAGGCGAATTCACGATGACCTCCCGCGAGCTTGCGACCGCCGAGCGGGACGTCGCGCTGATGGCGGAGCACGGGGCGGATGGGTTCGTTTTCGGCGTGCTGACCGAGGATCACCGGATCGACCGCGCCGGATGTTCGAGGCTTCTGAAGGCGTGTTCGGGCAAGCCGGCGTTGTTCCACCGGGCATTCGACCGCTTGGACGACCTGGACGAGGGGATCGGAGTGTTGCGAGAGCTTGGCTTCGCACGCATGCTGTCGAGCGGTGGGCGCGCGTCGGCTGAAGAGGGCGTGGATACACTCGCGAAGCTAGGGCGAGCCGGCGGCATCGAAGTGATGCCGGGCGGCGGCATCCGATCGGCAAACGTGCGGCGCATCTGCGAGCAGACAGGCTGCGGGAGCGTGCACATGGGGCCGCGCGCCGCTGCGGGCGATTACCGGGCATTGGATGTGCCCGAAGTCGAAAAGGCTGCGAAGATTTTACGCGGCTTGGCTTAGGCGGCGTCGGATTCGAAGTGCTCGGCAAGCCGCTTCGCCTGGTCGTCTTGCGAGAGCGCGTCGAGCATCGACTGAATGTCTCCGTCCATGAACGTGATCAGGTTGTGCTCCTGGAAGCCGATGCGATGGTCCGTGATGCGGCTCTGCGGGAAGTTGTACGTGCGGATTTTTTCGCTCCTGTCGCCCGTGCCCACTTGGCCCTTGCGGAGTCCTGAGCGCTCGGCGGCTAGGCGTTCCTGCTCGGCCTGGTAGACCTTCGAGCGCAGTACCTCCATCGCCTTGAGCTTGTTTTGCTGTTGGCTGCGCTCGTCCTGACAAGTCACCACGATGCCGGATGGCTTGTGGATGATGCGGATGGCCGTTTCGTTCTTCTGCATGTGCTGGCCTCCCGCGCTGGAGGAGCAGAACGTAGATATCTCCAGGTCTTTCGGATCGATCGCCACATCGACTTCTTCGGCTTCCGGCAGCACCGCGACTGTTGCCGTGGAGGTGTGGATTCTGCCCGCGCTCTCCGTTGCCGGAACGCGCTGGACGCGATGCACGCCGCTCTCATGCTTGAGCTGGCTGTAGGCTCCGACCGCATCGATCTTGAAGACGACCTTGTCGAGACCGCCGATGCCGCTTTCCTCGTGGTCGATGACTTCCGATCGCCACTTCTTGCGTTCGGCGTACCGCATATACATGCGGAATAGCTCGTTTGCGAACAGCGCGGCTTCGTCGCCGCCGGCGGCGGGCCTGATTTCGATGATGACCGGCTTGTCGTCTTGCGGGTCCTTGGGGACGAGCATGCGCTTCAGCGTTTCGTCGAGGCTGGCTATTTTGGCTTTGAGCGGCTCGATTTCGGCCTGGGCCAACTCTCTCATTTCGGGGTCTGCGAGCAACTCTTCGGCGTCGTGCAGCTCGGCCGAGGCGCGCTTGTAGTCGCGAAAAGCGCCGACGATCGGCTCGAGCTCCGCGCGCAGCTTGCCGAGCCTTTGCATCTCCTTGGGGTTCGTGACGAGGGTCGGATCATTGAAGTCTTGTTCGATCCCCTCGAACCGCCGCTCGATCTCCTCGAGTTTGCCGATCATTTGAATCTAAGAGTGTACTACGCGGGGGATCGGCCCGGCGGAGCGTCGGTGGCGAGTGATGAGTTTTGAGCGTTGAGCGATGCGCCAACCGTCCCACACCGGACCGCCCACCCGTGTCGCCTCCTGGCGGCGGGTGTAGAATCATCGGGCCGTGATACCGTTGCGCGATAACCAGGTCAAGGACTCGGTTCCGATCGTCACCTGGACGCTCGTTATCCTGAACGTGGTGATCTATCTTTGGGACCGGCAGTGGCACCTGACCGGTCCCAACGCGGTATTCGCGGACCTCGTGATGCGCCCTCGAGAAGTTGTCGAGGCGCTGAGAGGCGTCGGCGACAGCTTTCCGCTCGTCACGGTATTCACCGCTCTGTTTCTGCACGCCAATTTAATGCACGTCCTGGGGAATATGATCTTCCTCGTCGTGTTCGGAGCGGCGGTCGAAGACGCGATGGGTCCGTTTCGATACGCGCTGTATTACTTGGCTTGGGGCCTTGCCGCTGCGGCGGCACAGATTTACGTCGATCCGTTCACGTCGGTGCCGAACCTGGGTGCGTCGGGCGCCATTGGCGGCGTCCTCGGCGCGTACTTCTTGCTGTTTCCAGGCAACAAAGTCGAGCTATTCGTGCCTTTGCTGGCGTTCCTGGCATTCGAGGTCAGCGCATGGGTCATGCTCGGAATCTGGTTTCTGTGGCAGATCTTCGCGCCGCAAGAGGGCGTGGCCAATTGGGCCCATGCGGGAGGGTTCCTTGCGGGCATGACCACCGTTCTGATCATGGGGGGCCGCGCAAACGTCCTCAAGGGTCGGCGACTGGAGTATTACACCTAGCACCCGCTTCGATCTTCTAGTGAATAAGTCAAAGCTTCCCGTTTGGGCCATCGCCGCGTTCGTCTTGACGGCGGTTCTGGCCCTTTACTCAGTCCATAAGCGCTCGCAAATCGAGGCGATGAACAAGGCCGTGGCCGTGAGCGTGGAGTACGACACGCTCCAGTCCCTCGCCGCCTCGCAGGGCATGCCGATCGGGCCCGCACTCAAGGATCTCCAGGCCCAAGGACTGAACGCGGTCGTGCTTTCAGAATCGTATCTGAGCGAGCTCGTCGGCAACGGCCAAGTGGAGCTGAGCGAAGCGGACGACCCGGAGCCTTCTACGACGATCTCTTTCGTCGACCCCGGTGTTCGGGACCGCGTCATCCGGGGCCTTCAGACGCGCTTTCAGAGCCTCGCTTCAGGGCTCAAGGTCACGCGGAACGCCGTCACTCTCGCGGGGATGCCCGCCTGGGTGGTGCGCTCGACGAGCATTGGCCTCGACCCGGCCCAGGCAGCCGAGGCGAAAGCTGCGGGGCTGATCATCATCGGCCGGTTCAACAATCCGCAGGGCGTCAGCTCGGAAACCGTTCGAGAGACCCTTGCTTGGGCGAAGGAGCTAGGCTGCTCGATTTATTTGCCGCAAGGCGATCAGGTGCTCGGCAGGCGAGACGCGCTTCCCGCGACAATCGCGGCGCTCAAGAGCCTGGGCATCTACTACGCGTCGCCGGAGTTCGCAAAGATCGGTGGTGATGACGACGTTGTGGGCCAAGCGCCGGAGATGGTGCTTCGGCTGCACTCCGCCCAGGTCGCCGAGCTCGACAAGATGTCTGTGCCGGATGCCATCGACCGCTATTCGAAGGCCGCTCGCGAGAGAAACATGCGGGTTCTGCTCGTTCGTCCGATCAGCTTGGGGGCCGATCAGCCCGTAGCGGACCTTGCGGCCTTTCTAAAGGGCATCGACACCCAGGTCCAGCAGGATGGCGAAACCCTTGGCAAGCCGCACGGCTTCTCCGATCCGGGTATTCCGAAGCCGTTTTTCGTGCTGCTTTCCGTCCCGATCGCGGTCGTAGCGTATTTCGTCGGTTGGCGTCTGACCTCGAAGCGGAAGCTGCGGATCGCCGGCCGGATCGTGCTCGCGCTGATGGTGGCGCTTTGCATCACGCGCACCGGCCTTCACGGGATGGCGCTGCTGGCTTCGATGATCTTTCCGATCGCGGGCTTTCTGATTCTGGACGACTTCGCCGATGGGAGGCGCAAGCCTAGCATCCGCAATATCCTCGCCGGATTCGCGATCGTGTCGTTGCTGTCGGTCGTAGGGGGCCTCGCGGTGGCCGGTCTGCTTAACGGACTGGCGTTTTACGTGAAGGCGGACGAATTCAAAGCGGTCAAGCTTTCTGTGTTCTTGCCGATCGTGGCCGTGGGCGCCTACTACTTCCTGCGGCTGAACGATTGGCGGACGGCGCTCAAGAGCCCTATAACCTGGGGCGCGTCCGCGCTCGGGCTAATCATTTTGGCGGCGCTAGGCTTCATGCTAGCTCGTACCGGAAACGATAGCGGCGTGGGTGCGAGCAGCGGTGAAATCGTGTTCCGGAATCTTCTGGACAAGTATCTATACGTCCGTCCGCGAACCAAGGAATTCCTCTTCGGACATCCGTGCCTGATACTCGCGACCGGCTTTCTGCTCGGTCTGCGCTCGAAGCAGGCCGCCGCGGGGGTCGACGGCCCTTCACCCTGGGGCGGCTGGGTCGCCCTGCTGCTAATGCTCGGTGCGGTGGGCCAAACGGACGTCGTGAACACGCTAACGCACCTTCACATCCCGGTAGTCCTGAGCCTGGCCCGAATCGGGGAGGGCCTGGTCATCGGGTGTATTATCGGATTGCTTCTCTGGATCGTTGCCGCGCAGCTCGCGGGGAAGCGGGAGGGATAGAGGTTGGCGGGGCACATTCTGCTTGCCGGCTATTTGGGCGCCGGCAATCTTGGCGATGACGCCGTAATGTTGGGGTTCGTCCACGGTTTGGGCAGCCTCGGCTATGACGTTTCCGTCATGAGTGGAAGCCCCGAAGAAACCTATCGGCTATACGGATTCCATTCGATCCAGCGCCGGGACATGAAAGCGTTCGAGGAGATTCTGCCAAAAGTCGATGCGCTGGTATTTCCGGGTGGAAGCATCTTTCAAGACGTGACGAGCGTTAAGAGCGCGATGTACTATTCGCAGCTCGTCAAGAAGGCCAAATCGGCGGGCAAGAAGGTCATTCTCGTCGGCCAGGGCGTCGGGCCTCTGAACAGCTTTTTGGGAAAGCGGGCTGCGGCGGCGGCTTTCAATGCCGCGGACGCCATCGCGGTGAGGGACCCCGCCTCTCTGCAGACCCTTAAGAACATAGGCGTAAGCCGGAACGTTCGCGTGACTGCCGATTCGGCTTATTTGATGCCTCCGCCGACCACGGCCGACGACGCACCGGAATTTGCCGTTGGCCAGATGAAGTCCGTCGGCATTTCGGCGAGGCCGATCAAAGACCGCAAGGTGGACGTCGCCTCGCTGTTTGCGGATTTCTGCCGAATGTTGTATCAGTCCGGCTCGATGCCGGTTCTGATCGAGATGGACCGAAACGAGGATGGCCCGCTCATTCTGGAGATCAGCAAGCGGCAGGGGGGCAAGGTGCCGGACCTGCGCAAAGTGACCACGCCGATGCAGCTTCAAGGCCGGCTCGCCCGCATGGATGCCCTGGTCGCGATGCGGCTACACGCGGGCATTCTCGCGGCGACCGTGGGAATCCCGCCGGTGATGATCGGCTACGACCCGAAAGTCAACGCGTTCGCGCATTCGCTCGACGTGGGGGCGGCGCTGCCGCTCGATGGGCTTTCGGCGGGCCGAATGCTGGAAGCGTTCCAGCAGTCACAAAAGGATCGCGATCGAAACGCTAAGATTGTCACTCGAAAGTTAGAGGAATTGGTAAAGGCTGCTGAAGGGAACATCGAGCTGACGCGTGATACAATGGAATCGACGGTGCGACGCTGAGCCCCTCGTCAGTCGAACCCCAAGGGTCTCTCGCGCGTTTACCTCTTGATCCAACTCGATGGTCGTCGTCCGTGGAACTGTGGTGGGCTGCTTGCTCGCGGGCTCCGTCGCCGCGAGTGCCATACCGCGCCTGCCGTTTTTGCCGCGGGCAGCGCTGAGGGCCGTTCTCGAATCCTCCAAGGCTTCGCCTAGCGTGCACAAGTCGACGCTCGAGCCGATGAGGCCGGGGTTGAACAAACACTCCATAGGCACGAACTGGCTGGACAGCAACATTTTCAAGCGGGTTGAGCTTCGCGGGAGCCGGGAGCTCGGCTTCCACATGGAGCAGGTCTCTGGCGACGCGGAGGCATACAACCTCGACAACTACTACGGAAACGGCAACCAGCATTTTACGAACACCGGTCAGATGACGGTGACCGGAAACAAGGTGCTGGGGATGTTCAACTTCCAGATGCAGTTTTCGGACCAGCGGTATTTCGACCCGGAATCGCAGCGGGTGACGCTCGATTACGATAAGGGGCCGGTGCGGTTCAGCGCCGGGGATATCCGCGGCACGATGCTGAACACAAACCCGCTGGCGAACATGCAGCGGGCTATGAAGGGAGTAAGCACCGAGGTCGACACGGGCCGGCTCAAGTTCAAAGTGGTGCGGAGCCAAGCGAAGGGAAGCGCCCATACGGTGAGCATCGACGGGAACAACACGTCGGGGCCCTACTACCTGCAAAGCGGCCGAATCGTCAGCGATAGTCTGCAGGTACAGGTCAACGGGCAAACGATGAAGCTGGGTGAAGACTATGTGGTCGATCTCGACTCCGGCACGCTCACGTTCCTGCATCAGGTGATCGCTCCAACGAGCGTCATCGTGGCGAGCTTCGAATCGTACGGATTCGGAACGGAAGGGGGCACGCTGCAGGGCGCGGCGGCCTCGTACGACTTTGGAAAGTTGGGGCGTCTCGGACTGACGGCCTTGGAGCAAACAGGCACAGGGCTCGGCGTAGCGGGGACGATTTTGGACCAGCAAAGCGGCTCGGGCCAGCCGGACGACACGTTCTTTCTTCAGGCCGAGCCGCTTCCGGGCACGTTGGAGGTACGCGTGGACGGCATCATTCAGGTGCAGGGTCCACCGAACGCGCCAGGCGGGGACTACTACATCCCCGTCGACATCCCTTACGCGGTTCGCTTCAAGCGGATTGTGCCTTTTGACGCGCGCGTCGACTTCCGTTACCGGCCCAGGCAGGCCTCGAACCTGGACGGCGACCGCCGCGTGTGGGGTCTCGACTACCGTCTGACGATGGGGAAGGCCGGGTATGTGCAGTACAGCCAGGCGACGGGCACGCTGCTCAGCGAGTCGAACCCGATGAGCGGGCTTGCAAGGCAGCTCGACGGGCAGTACAAGCTTGGCAAATTCTCATTGCACGGAACGGTTAAGGACGTCCCGCCGACGTTCGTCTCGATGGAAACCGCGGGGTTCAATCGGAACGAGCGCTCGACGGACCTCGGCGTGGACTACGAGGCGGGCAGATACCACTGGGGGATCGACAACAACAACAGCAGTGTGGCCACTTGGCTCTCCGGACCGAACGGAACGGTAGTTCCGAGCCCAGCGCGAACAACCGCGCTGAATGCCTTTGCTCGATATAGCGACCCTGGCGGCGTTACGTGGAACCTGACCCACCAGCGGCTCTACAGCAACTCGACTTCGGAAAACCGCATCGACACCACTGCGTTTACGGGCACTCGTAAATTCGGAAAGCTGGAAACGACGCTCGGCACGCAGATTCAGGACGGGACGCTGCAGTACTTCGATGGCACGAAGCTGAAGGACGACTCCGTACATCTGCGGGGCTTCACCGGCAGCTTGAGGTACGCGCCGACCGATTCTCTCGCTCTGCAGGCCGATTCCAGCATCAATCGAATCGAGTCGCAGGGTAAGGACAGCACAGGGTCGGATATCACTCTCGGCGCGCAGTTCAAGCCTGCCAAGAGTCCGTGGTCGCTCACGACGCGGTTTACGAAGAGCGATTCGGGCGCGCTGACGTCGATCGGCGGCTTATCGAGTGGGTTCGGCCTGGGCTATGGCGGGGGCCCCTCCCTCGGGAATGGATTCACCGGCGGTGCGGTAGGCGATGGGCTGCTCGGCAATGCCAGCTCTAGCTACCAACAGCTCGAGGTGATGCCGACTTACAAGCCCTCGGACCGCATCACGATGAACGCGCACGCCTACCAGACGCGAAGCCAAGGTGAGCTGTCTTCGAATTCGAGCTCGACCTCGTTCGGTTTGGGCCTCGATTGGGACCTCGGCAAGTACACCATTTTCAGCGGCTCGATCGACCGGACTTTAACCGACTTTCTGGGCGAGGTACTTGGATCGACGAGCGACAGCGGCGGTGTGACGGGCAGGACCACGTTCAGCTCGTTTGCGGCTCAACTTCAGGGTAGCCCGCCCGGGCCGTGGGCCTACTCGCTCGGCTTTATGAGCCAGCTATCGAGCGGCAATTCGGCATTCAGCCAGGACAGCTTTTCGCTCAACGGCTCGCTTTCGTATCGCCTGGCGCCTCGCCAGCGTGTGGGGACGGAGTTCCGTACCGGCCGCTCGACGGGTCTTTACGGCCAGGACGAGGGGTATTTGTCCACGTATTACTCGTATTCGATCGTTAAGGGGATCGCTCTGGTGGGGAGCTATCGGATCCACAGGGTAGCGAACTTGAGCGATAACCTATCGAATGGCGCCTACCGTTCGAGCGGGTTCAACATCGAGCTTTCGCTCGACTTTGCGCCTTAGGGCCTTTTGCTCTCGTATCCTGCGAGATCCGGCATTATACTGGCGTTAGCGCAAGGGCGCCCCATAGCTGGAGGAAACGTGAAAAACGCGTTGATTGTGCTTTCCATCGCTTTTGCCGGGGTGAGCGCGACTTCGGTCGCTGCTCAGGCAAAAGGGAAGACAACGGCCCTGGATGAGCTGCAGCGGCAATATTCCACGGCCCTGAGCAAGTATTTCGAGCCTTACAGTAAGGCCAAAACCGACGAAGAGCGATCCAAGATCCAACTGGACGCCGCAATGAATCCCGCGAAGACTTATCTTCCAAAGTTCAAGAAGCTGGCAATGGCGGAAAGCGGCAGTCCGCAGGGCTTCGACGCCTGGATGATGGTGCTGGAAACAGCCGAATCCGCTCGCGACCACGCATCGGAAACGATGGCGGTCGACAAGGCGATCGCGGGTTACTTGAACAGCCCTCAGATCGCGCGACTCGTCGCGATGATTCCTTACACTCTTTCGGACCAACCCTCGAATGTCCGCCAGGCGAAGATCCATCGCTGGCTAGCGGAGATTCAGGAGAGCCGCAACCCGGAAGTTCGCGCGTCGGCGCTGTTTAGCCAGGCGTCGAGCGCAGCCGAAGACGGCCGGGGCGATCCGGTGGCGGCACGAAAGGCGTATGCGAAGGTCATCGCGGAGTACCCATCGACGTCGTATGCGAAGCGCGCACAATCGGCGATCTTCGAGATGGATCACCTTTCGATCGGCCAGGTAGCGCCGGATTTCAATGCGGTCGACCAGGATGGCACGGCTTTCAAGCTTTCGGATTACCGGGGCAAAGTGGTCGTGCTCGATTTCTGGGGGTTCTGGTGAGGACCTTGCCGCGAACTGCTCCCGCACAACAAGCAAATGGTCGAAGAATTCAAAGACAAGCCGTTTGCCCTCGTAGGGATCAATAGCGACGGAGACCGGTCGGCTCTCCAGAAAATCATCAAAGACCAGGGACTGAATTATCGCAGCGCTTCCGACGGTACGACGTCGGGGCCGATCGCGACCGCGTGGAACGTGCACGGTTGGCCAACCGTGTATGTGATCGACGCGAAGGGAGTTATTCGAAACAAGTTCGTCGGAGTGGATCCGAACGAGTTGACGAAGGCCGTGCAGGCGGCGTTGGCCGAGAAGTAGGCTCACAAGGCGCCCCTTGGGGGCGCCTTGTCCGTTGCTGCCCGCTTGGTCGCGGAGCAGGGTTACAGGTTGTAGACCCTGGAGATTCGTGGGCTCGTATAGCTCATGCTGCTCGAGGGGTGCTCTCAAAAGATCCGTCTTATTGCGGGGTGAGCAGGAAGGCGTGGTTCGCCTTGCCCTTCGAGAGCTGGCCGGTACCCACAATGCGGCCCGAGCCGCTGATGGCGCTGGCGGCGCTGAAGAACGCGAAGCCCGATTTGTTCGGAGTAAGCGCGCTGCTGTTCAGGTCCAGCATGCCGTTACCGGCGCTCCAAATGAAAGCATCGGTTCTGCTGCCTGTCTCGGCGACGCCGACGACTTGGCCCGATGCGGACATGTGGCGGTAGCTCAGGTGGAAGAAGCCGTCGATCGTGGCCGAGCTGTGGACCCCTCCCAGCGTGCCTAGAGGACTGACAACGCCCGTCGACGGATCACGCACCACTGCCTGGTAGCCAGTCTGAAGCGTCTTGGTCCCGCACACGTTTCCGCTTGCGTCAATGCCGGCTGCGTTCACTCCGGGTTCGTTGCCGCCGTCGATCTCCGCGAGGGAGCTCACGCTGTTGGTCGCAGCATCGAAAAAATGTGTGCCTGCAGCGTCTCCCCTTGCGTTCATCATGTTGAAACTCGGAGTGGAGTCGACGTTCACCAAGGCCGCAACCGACCATACGCCCCCGGAGCAGACCCAGCGCACGCAATGGATCTGACCAATCGTGGAAACGCCGCCCGGATAGCTGACGAAGGCGGAAATGCCGACTGCCTGCTGCGTTCCGTCGGCCGCCGCGTTGCCGAGCACATGGAGCAGGGCGCGAGTGTCGCCGTCCGGCATCGGCAGCTGGGTAGGAACCCAGGAGCCGCCCACGCGGTTCCATATCGCTGGCGCAAACTGGTACTGGGGCGTCGTTCCGACGTAGCCGATGATCGTGCTCGTTTCGCTGTAGCCACCGACCTGTCCCGAGTCATTGACGCTGCTGACGGTCGCGGCGCCTCCCGGGCGAAACGCCGGCGGGTAGGCGCGGGCGTTGCCATTCTCCCCATATTTCCAGACCCAGTTCGAGCGGTTGCCGATCACGTAGCCGGAATTGCTCAGATGAACATCGTCGAAGAACCCCATGTCGACCATGCCGGTCGACGCGCTCCAGAAGAAATTGTGTTGATAGGCGCCCCGCAGCGATGTGTAGCCTACGACCTGGCCCGAGTCGTTCACGTCCACTCCAAGACTCGAGTCTGTTCTCGGCAAGACTCCGAGGTCGCGGACGGCGTAGCTTGTCTGGGCTACGGCAACGGCGTATGCGAGCGATCCGGCGATCGAAAGAAAGGATCTGAACTTCATGACGTGCCTCTTCCCCTGTTGCAAACTCAGGGCTAATGAAGGGATCGTCAAAACGGGCGCGGCTCCCCCGGCGATTTTCAAAAAATCCGTGTCGAGGTTTATAAGATCTATATCGCCTACCCCGGATGCCTCGCTAGAACAGCTTTCGGCCCAGCTGCTTGAGCGCCGCGGCGGCTTCGGCTTGGTCGGGGTTTCGCTTGATAGCCTCCCGGTAGGCGGCGACGGCGTCCTCGATTCTCTTTTCCTCCTCGAAAACCTTGCCGAGGTGGACGTACACGTCCGGGGCGTCTGTATTGTCGGCCCCCAAGAGCCGCAGCGCCTTCTGCAGGCTGTCTTCGGCCCTGGCGTAGTCGTGTTTCAGGAAATATGCCCAGCCGAGCGTGTCCAGTACGCCGCCGTCGTTGGGGAGCGCCTTAGCGGCTCGTTGGGCTAAGTCGAGAGCTTCGTCGAGTTTGATTCCGCGCTGAGCCAAGTGCCAGGCCAGGTCGTTCATGGCCACGGGGCTTCCAGGCGCCAAACGCAACTCTTCGCGGTATTGCGTTTCAGCGTCGGAGAGACGCCCCATCGCCTCGAATGCTCTTGCAATTCTGCCGCGCAAGTCGGGGTTCTCGGGCGCCAGACTAATGGCCTTTTGAAGCATCGGAGCAGCCTCGGCGAGCTTTTCCTCATCTATCAGCACGAGCCCGAGATTCTCGTACGGCTGCGGCACGTTCGGGGCTACCGATATGGCCTTGCGGAGCGTCTGTTCAGCTTCAGCGTATCGGTGCATGGCTTTGAGCGCCAATCCAAGCTGGTTGTATGGGGGCATGTCGCCGGGTGCGAGCTCGACGGCCTTTCGCAACAGAGGCTCGGCCTCCTTCAAGCGGTTTGTGCCCATCAGGAGGGTTCCCAGGTCCACATACGTCGGCGCGAGATCCGGCTTCAGCTCGATCGCCTTTCTGAGCTCGGCCTCGGCCTCGGTCTGCTGGCCGCTCGCTGCTAAGAGCCGCCCCAGCTCTCGATGAAGCCAGCCGTTATCCGGGAATTCCCGGACGCAGGCGCGCCAAGCCACGAGGGCGTCGTCGCGCCTGCCCTCGGCTTCGAGGATGGTCGGCAGATTGCTGAGCGCGAAGATATCATGCGGGTTCGCTTCGATCGCTTTGCGGTTCTCTGCTTCCGCCTGTTGCATCCTCCCAGTCCTAAGAAAGAAGTTGGCCAAGTCGACGTGGCCGTAGCCGCGCTCTCCTGTGCGCACGGCCATTTGGTAGGCTCTTTCAGCTTGGGCCAGGTGGCCCTGCCGCCACTCGATCGAGCCCAGGTCCGAATACGCTCTGGCCAGATGCGGCTCGATCTCGAGCGCGATCGCGAGCTCCTTGCGTGCTTCGTCAAGACGCCCGAGCGTTTGGAGGCTCGCGGCAAGACCCACGTGCGCCATGACGTTGCCAGAGTCGAGCCGAATCGCGATTCTTTGCTCCTTCTCAGCTTGCGCGGCTTTGCCCAGGCCCAGCAGAGCGTTCGCGTGGTTGGTCCGGAACGCAGACACGTCCGGACTAAGCTCGATCGCCTTTCGTGCGGCTTCTTCAGCGCCGGCGAGATCCTGCGAGTCTTGAAGCGCGGTCCCATAGTTGCACCAGTATTGGGCCCTGGTTGGGTCGATCGACAAAGCTCGCCGGAACGCCGCGACCGCGCCTGAAAGGAGGCCTTGGCGACTGAGAGCGTTACCGAGCCCATACCAGGCGTTCGGGTCGGTTGGATCGTCTTTGGTCGCCTTCTCGGCCGCTCGCTGAGCTTCGTCGAACCGGCCGGCGTCAAGCAAGAGCTTGGAGAGCTCCAGAAGAAGCTGCTGGCCGCGGCGGTATGGGCTCAGCCGATCGAACCCCTGCTGCGCGTAGCGCATTGATTCCTCAGGTCGGCCTGCGAGGTCGAGCGCTCGGGTGAGCCGACCGTACGCGTTTTCCCACGTGGGCGACAACTCCACCGTGCGAATCAGCTCTTCGCATGCTCTGTCGATGTTGCCGATCTGCATCAGGGCCGAGCCCAGGTTGTAGTGGTACAGCGCGACCCGATCGTCGGCGCGCGCGGCCCGGGAGTAGTACTGGATGGCATCAGCCAGGCGGTCATCTAGCTCGTACAGCACACCGAGGTTGTTCAGCGCGGCCGGTTGGCCCTGTTGGGCCAAGGGCATGAGCATCGCCTTTGCCGCTTCGACTTTCCCTCCTTGGGCGAGCGTCGTCGCATCGATCACCTTTTGGCCGTCCGGGCCCATCTGCGGCAGCGGTGTGGGATCTAGCGGCGGGCGCAAGGTCACCAGCAGCGTGTCTTGGCCGCGTCTGATGCGAAGAAGGAGTGGCTTTCCACCCGAAGTCCAAACGGCGCGGTCCGCTTGGAGGTCGGCTTTCACCGGGACGCCATCGATGCTCTCGATCGTATCTCCGGGCTGCAGTCCTGCTTTGGCGGCCGGCCCGCCCGTAACGACCGAGGTTAACTGGTACGACCCGTCGGCGGCGTGCGTGACGATCCAGCCAACCCATGCATTTCGGTACACATATCGGCCCACCGCGGTCAAGGGCGTGAGACGGTCACTCGGCGAAACGAAGCTCGTGCCCATCAGGTATTGGCTCCCCAGATTCGCCAGTCGTTTGGGCTCGGTCGGCGCCGAGCCGCCGATAGCGCTCGACTGGGTTTGCGATGTGACAATGACCGCGCCGCGCTCGTTGGCGAATCGCACCTTGCCCCGCGTGACGCGAAGGGTGGCCCCGTCACCGGCGACGGACTTCCTCAGGCGGAGGCTGAACTCCGTTCCGAGGTCGTATGCGGAGGCGATTTTCGTGAGCACACCGAATTGCTCGTCGGCCCGGTGAGTCACTTTCGCGGCCACGATGCCGCCATCGAGATGTACTTCGCTGGGCCGCTTGCGACCCGGCTT
>JAICWL010000097.1 GCA_025934835.1 Fimbriimonadaceae bacterium | reverse complement strand
CCGCCTCGCCGTTGATCGTGCCCTGAACGTCGACTCCGGCGACGGTAGTACCCGAGCCCCCCACGCCGACTCCGCTGTTGTTGCTCGCCGCTGCAAAGTTGCTGACGACCGTAAAGTTGCCCGATGCGCCATAACGCTTCGAGTCGATCTTCAGGGTTCCGTTGTCGTTGCTGGCGACGATAACGTCCTTCAGCCTGGAATCCGCGTTGATCTTGGCGACGGTCGCATCGAGCGTGCTGCCCACGTCCAGCGTGAGCTGATACGGCGTCGCGCCGAACAGGCCGCCGCTAAAGGTGAGCGTCTCCGCGCTCGGGTTGGCGGAGGTCTGCGCCGTGCCTGCTTCAAACGAGCCCTTCGTCGCAAGCTGCGTAATGTTGACCGCGTAGGGAGTAGCGCCGGAAGGCTTGGATTTCGTCGTGCTCGAAACGTAGCTGATGTCGTTTGTCGACCCCTGGCCGGCGGATTGGAATACCGCTGCGACCGCGCTGGCGGACGTGGCGACCGCGCCCTTGAGAACGTTGTCGTCGATCTGCAGCTTGCCGTCGCTATCCAGCGAGAAACCGAGCGAAGCGAGGTTCGTATAGGTGCCGGTTAAGCCCGAAACGTTCGAGAACAGCATGCTCGAAAGAGTCGATTGGACCTGGTCCGTGGCCGAGTCGCCGAAGAGCGGCCCGGTCGCGAACGTGCTCTGGTCGAACGAGGCGTTCTGGCTTACAAAGTCGACAACAGCGTTATAGGCATCAGCGAAGGCGTGGACCTGCGTCGCCACCGTGCTCGTATCCTGCGTGAGCGTGAGGGTGGAGGTCGGAGGCGCTGTGGAACTTGCTTTTAGAAGCGTCAGCGTCGCACCCGGGATGGCGGTCGTGATTGTGTTCGAGCTGCTTGTGAGCGCGACATTGTCCAGCGTGTACTGGGCGTCGTGCGCGGCCACCAGTTCGTTTCCCGAACCTTGCTGGAGAACCCCGATCGATTGCAGCACGTTTCCAGCGTCCTGGAACGTGGGCGTGGTTGCCCCGGTTATGTCGAGCTTGTAGGTTGTCGTGCCGTTGTTGGTGACGCTGCGGACGGTCGCCGTAGCCCCGGTCGCTGCGGAATTGATCTTGTCGGCAACCGCCTGAAGGCTGTCGGTGGAAAGGTCGATGGCTACGCCGACGCCATTGACTTGAATGCTCGACGGCCCGCCGGCGTTGGTCCCCAGCAGTGTGCCGAGCGCCGTCGTCGAATCGGTGAAGGCCGAGCTTGTGGCGCCGTTGGCAATGCTCTCCCGCACTGCGGCGGCGCCGGACAGGACTCCCAAATCGCCGAGCACGGTTCCGGAAGCGTCTGCGAGTTGGACCTTGTTGGCCACGCCCGTTGCGGAAGATGTAAGCGTGATGTAGGCGCTACCCGGTCCGCCGTCGATGAGGCTCGCGACCGCGGGCACGCCGAGCGAGTTGATCTTGCTCGCGATCGTGCGCAGGGAGTCGCTCGACGTGACACTCACCGATTTGCCGTCGATGACGAACGTGCCGGACTTGCCCAGCGCGCTGGTCGTGTCGGCTTGCGCGGTCGAGGCTACCTTTTGCGCCTGGGCCAGGTAGCTGACGCTGAGATTGTAAGTTCCGGGCGTCGCGCCGCTCGCTCCGGAGATCGTCGCGACGGTGGTATCGGACGACGTCGCCAGGATCGGGTTGAAGGCGTTCGGGTTGTTGAGAGCGATGCCTGCTTGAGCAAGTGCCGTCAGCTTGGACGAAAGGCTCTGAAGCGCCTGCTGCTTGATGGCGAGGCTCTGCTGTTGAGCCTGCATCGTCTGGATCGGCTGCGCCTCGATCGAGATCAGCCGAGAGATGATGCCTTCTGTGTCGATGCCGCTGCTAAGGCCGCCGAACGTAATTCCGGCAAGGTTTCCGGACAGGCTCATTCGTTCACCTCAAAAAGATTCCGTAAATAGTCCTGGCCTCGTCCAAAGCCTCGGCCGTCGCCCTCCAAAGGCGCTTGAGGTCGGGCGTCGGAGCGTCGAGCCACTTCAAGGCCACTGGATCGCCGACCGCCTCGCCGGAGGCCTGAGGGTCGCGCTCCGCGCAGAAGCACAGGATGCCTGCGAGATGTACGCACAATTCGGCTTCGGGCGCGCCCGCGTCGAACGGACCCTCGTGGCGGCGGATCAGCTCGCAAAGCGTAATCGGCAGCTTCCAGTGCTTCGCAACCTGGTAGCCGATCTCGGCGTGATCCATGCCGATCTCCTCACGCTCGATTTCGGAAAGAGTTTTTTGCCCGTGCTCCGCGCCGGCATGGATTTCCGAATACTCGACCGGGAAGTTGCAAAGCAGAAAGAGCTTGCCGATGTCGTGCAGCAGGCCGCCCAGATAGGCGAGATGCACCGATCGGGGCTCTATGCGCTTGTACTCGGCGATAAGCTGGGTCGCGCTGGCGGAGCCGAAGGCATGCAGCCAAAACTGCTCGATCAGATCCTTTTCTGTCTGACTTCGCGCTTCGAACCTGGACACCAGCCCAACGCTGAGGGCGAGGTTGCGCACCTGCTGGATTCCGAGGATGACGATTGCCTGCTGCAGGCTGCAAACCTGAGCCTCGAGGCCGTAGTAAGCGGAATTGACCACGCGCAGCAGCTTCGTGGTCAGCGCCTGATCGGAGGCGATGAACTCTTCGATCTTGCTCGGCGAAGGGTCAGCCTGGCCGGTTTCATGCACCACCTTGACCACGGCCGTGGGCAAAGCTGGAAGCTCGCAAACCGCGCGCTCGACGCACAGCTTGAGCTCCTTCGACCTAATCGCCTTCAATTTCTCCTGCCACTACGTTTCTCCTCCTCCGCGTTCATGTTGTTTATCGGCACGGTCGACTACGTTGCCCACCGCATCAGTTACGGGAAGTGTCAAAAAACTGCGAAAAGTGCATCTGCGACCCGGCTGGTATTCTGGAGCAGCCGCGCCCCCATCGCCCGGAGCCCATGCGCACGCGCCTCCTCGCAACCGACCTCGACGGCACGCTGCTGACTGCCAAGCGGATTCCACACCCCGCCAGTGCCCATGCGCTGAAGAGAGCCGTCCAGGCGGGCATCACCGTGGTGCTCGCGAGCGGCAGGATCTATCCGGGCGTGCGAAAGATCGCCGCCGAGGCCGGGCTGCCCACTCATCCCGCGATCTGCTCCAACGGCTCGCATGTCGCCGGTGATGCTGGGGATATCCTCGCCCTCACCCTTTCGTCCGAGGCATTCGAAGCTGTTGCCCGATACGCGCTCGACAACGATATCCACCTGAACGCCTACACCCGCGAGCACGTTTTGTTCATCCACGAGACTCACTGGGCCGACGAGTACTTGCGTCGCACGAGGTTGGAGCCTCCGCTTAGAGCGACAGTGGCCGAGGCAGCCGAACTCGGTCTTATGAAGGCGATGCTCATCGACCACCCGTCGCGCATTGCGCACCACCGCCGAAAGCTGCAGGCCGATCTCGCGTCGGCTGGGGCGCGGCCCACCGAGTCGGAGCCCGAATACCTTGAGTTCATGGACCAATTCGCCAATAAGGGGAATGCGTTGCGTACGCTAGCCGAATCGCTGGGTTTTCGCCGCGAGGAAACTGCGGCCATCGGGGATTACTTGAACGATATCGAGATGATCGAGTGGGCTGGAATATCGGGCGCCGTGGCCAACGCTGCCCCGGAGCTGATCGCCCGCGCCAGGCATGTCGTAGGCTCGAACGAGGATGGCGGCGTTGCCGAGTTTGTTGACTCGGTTATCCTAAATGGGAGAGAATAGGTCGTCCGTTCTGATACTTTTGAGGGAAGAAACCTAGATGAAAGCCTCCATGCGCATTGTTTCGATGTTGTTAGCGCTGCTTTGGGCCACGATGGCTCTTGCAGGAACGCTGACTGTGACCTCGCCTACGGAGGGTTCTTTCCTGGGATTGAACAACACGCTCCACTTTCAAATCACGGGAGCAAGTGTCGAAGTCACGGTTACCTCGGTGGTCACCGGACCGACCGGCAGTACCACCAACACACAGAAATTCACGCCGGACATCAACGGCAAAGTCGACGGCACGATGCCGCTGAACTTTAACTCGTCGTCGCCGGAAGGGGACTACACCATCGTCGTGTCGGCCCAGGAGCCGAACAACACGTATCCGAGTCAGACGGTCCATGTGAAGGTCGACGTCGTGGCGCCGAAGTTCTTGGATTTCAGCCCGCTAAACGGCCAGTTCGTACGATCAACTGTCCGAATCCGCGCGACGCTCAAGGAGTCGAACATCAAGGACTGGACCGTGAAGGTGAACGGCCAGGACATTCCGAACAACACCGGGACGACGACTACCATCGCTGTCGACTGGGACACCAGCAACGTGGAATTGGACGGCGCGCAAGCGATAACCATCACCGCGAGGGATCAGGCGAACAACTCCACGACCCAGACAATGAACGTGACGCTCGATCGCGTCCCGCCGATCATCACGATCACCACGCCGACCACCAAGACGAGGCTCATTCGTGGCGCGCTGATCAACGTGATCGTCGATCTGACCGACATGAACTCGGCCTCGATCGACCCGACAGGTGTAGACGTGGTCGTCAAGAAGCTCGACGGCACGTTCATCACGCGAGTCGCCCGGATCTCGGCGAAACCATCCGGACAAATCAGCATCCGATGGATAGGCCGAATCCGTCCTGGATTGCGGGGGTTGCCTACGAAGTTTAAAATTGTCGCTACGGCGATCGACCGGGCTGGTAATGTTGGGTCGCCACAGGAAGTTCAACTAAGCTATTGATTGCGGCTTCGGGGCGCCATCGGCGCCCCGAAGTTTTGATTGGGGAGATATCTGGAGGGATATGTCAAGAGCGTTTAGATTAACGGTCGTCGCATTCGGAGGGTCGCTGCTTGCAGCAAGTTCTATGGCCCAGATTCCCGATCTGCTGACTTCGTTCGACGCCGGCGGACACTCGATGGGGGCAGGCGGCGCATTCTACGCGACCGAAGCGGACACGCTCTCGGGATACTACAACCCCGCCGGCCTCGGCTATGTAGACAGCAAGCAGATCGGCGCGACCTATCGAAACCTGCCGAGCTCCAAGTCGTTCGTGGGAGGCACGCTGGCGGACCCGGTTCGCACCACGGTCGGACAATCCGGCGGGCGCAGCCTCACCCACCTTGGTATCGACGTGCCGCTCACGACGTCTGCCGGCGCCCACAAGGGCACGATCGGGCTATCGTACACGCTGGGCGGATATATCGACGACAACGGTTCCGGACCTCCCAACGGCCTCCCTAGCGACGTCGACAACAGCTTCACCGTACAGAATTTTCGTGAGCACAGAAAGTCGCGCAGCGACTTCTACACCCTCGCATACGGCAACACCAACGCCGCCCAGACGATGAGCTACGGAATCGGGCTGACCCTCGTACAGCAGCTCACCCAGTTCGAGCAAACCGGTACCGCGCCGATCACCCTGCCGAGCGTCAGCGACACCGAGACCGGAGTAGGCGTCATCGCCGGATTGCAGTTCATCCCGCCCAAGACCCCGAACGCGTCTTTGGGCATTAGCCTCCGCTCGCCCATCACTCTGAAAAACAGCCTGTACGGCAAGATTCCCGCCCGGCTGCTGTTGGGCGCGAGCATGCGGCAAGACGCTGTCAGAGGCGGGCAAGACTACATCGTGTACGGCGCGCAGCTTCAGGAGTTCTTTGCCGGGGAATCGACCCCGTACTTCGATCGCAGCAATCAGGCCGTATTCGGCGTGGGCTTGGAATACAACCATGCCTTCGAAAGCTTCCGCATGCCGTTCCGGGTCGGATATGTGTCCTCGCCAGGAGGCGGCGATGGCTATTCGAGCCGCAATACTTTCACATTCGGATTCGGCTACAGGCCAAACAACAACTACTACTCGATAGACTTGAACTGGGCGTCCCCTCAAGGCGGGGGATATGATTTCGGCTTAGCCGCAACTTACAGGTTTAAATAGATGACGACGCTTCGATCATGGATGGTCTTATTGCTGGCCGCTCTTGCCGCGGTCGGCGCTTACGCGCAAAGCTGGAGCTCCGCGTACGACACCGGACTCAAAGCCGCGCGAGCGGGCAAATGGGCCGAAGCCCGGGCCGGCTTCCAGCAGGCGGCCGCCCATCGCCCGGAGGATATGTCGGCGGCGACGGTTCTGCCGGGACCTCCCACGGAGCAGCGCCGCTGGCGCAACGGAGCGCCTTATTCCCCCAACTTTCTCGCGGCCTACGCGGAATATAGACTCGCGCTCGAGAACAAGGATCCTTCCCAGCAGACCCAGGCTCTCAATACCGCAGCGGCCGAATTCGAAACCCTTCTTGCCAAAGGCGAGTACAGCCCCGAGGCGTTCTACTACCTGAACACGATATATACGCGCTCAGGCGACACCGCCAAGCGCCAGGCGCTCGAACAGAAGTTCAACCAGGTCGGTTCCAAGGCCGATTGGAAAGTCGATACCGAGGTCGTAGCGCCTGAGGACCTTGCGGCGATGTCTCCGAACGGAGCGACGAACCCGGCACAGGCCAGGCAGGGCAGCTCGGGCACCCCGGCGACTCTTCTGGCGGGCGACCCCAGGATTACCTCCACCGGAAGCACGAGCGGCTTCAATCTCGGCGCAGGACCCGCCGCGGCAGTCGCGCTGGTTCCTTCAAAGTACGCCTTGCTAGTCGGCACTTCCGAGGCCAAGCTCGCCCAAGGGAATCTCTCGTATGCGACCGATGACGTTCAGCGCGTTCGCGAGGCGCTCATCAGCAGCGCGGGATATCCCGAGCAGAATATCGACATCGTTTTGAACGGCACGGCCGGCCAGGTGATGGCTGCGGCCAAGGCCCTCGCCGACCGCATGCCCACCGAAGGCACGCTGCTCATCTACTTCGTCGGGCCGGGCGTCGACATCGACGGCAAGGACTACCTCGCCGGCGTCGATTCCCAGCTAGATACCGACACGGCGTCGATGGTCTCGAAGGCCGACCTGTACCGGATCTTCATGAGCAAGGGAACGCGGATCTTCGCGTTCTTCCAGACCAACCGCCCGATCGTGAACGGAAATTATTTCGGCAAGGAAGTGCCGCTCGTAGGCTCCATCGCGCAGATGCAAGCGACAACACCCGGGCAGGACTCACTCGCGTATTTCCGCAACGGCAAGAACGTCGGAGTGTTCACGAACGCCTTTGTGAACGTGATCACCGAGTTGCGATCGAACCGCATCCCGATCACCGAGTTCGGCTGGCAGGTCTTCTACAAAGTCATGCGCGGCGACACCGGCGACACCGGCGGCGGAAGCCACCAGGTGCCCACCCTGCCATATCTCACAAATATGGCAGCGGACGCGCGCTTTTAAAGACAAATTAAGTAAATTAGCTGGGAGGCAGAGCCTCCGGTTAGTAGATGCGAATGACCTGGGATATCCGTCCCGAAGCCGTCATTCTGATTCGCGCGATGGCAGGGACCCGAGCGGATCGGTACGCGGCAGACATCCTTTTGCCAGGTCTGTCCAAGGGCCTCGGCTTAAGGGCTCACTCAGTCGCGGATATCCGAGAGGGAATGACCTCGCCATTCCAGTGCCTGCAGGCGATTTTCGCGCACTACGCGTTTTCCCGGCGTGGCAAGGAACGCGCGGAGCTATCCGAAGTGGCCGTGGCCGCACTTCGTCGGCTCACGGAAGAGCTGGACTTCGACCAGTTCCTTAAGGAGCGGGACGCGACCAGGCTCTGGGCTTGCTATCTGAGCTGCTGCGAGCAAACCGGCCGCAAGCCCATGGAGCAGCTCAACCGCGGAGTGATCGCCGGGTTGGCGGAGCTCGCGCAGGAAGCCTACCGAGCGGGAGGCTCCGGCAGCATCGCGCTATGGCTCGCAGACGGCATCGTTCGCACCGGCCGCGTCGAGCCGCAGTTCATGCGCATGGTCGATATCCGCAGCGTGGGCCCGAAGCTGGCTTCCGTGCTCGCCCGCGACGTCACATTCCTATTCGACATCGAGGATCGGATCGACCCCGTGGACCGGCTTTACGTCCAACCCATCGACAAGCACCTTCGAGCGTTTTCCCATTACGTGGTCGACGAGCTCGCCGAGGCCGACGCCGCGGACTGGATCCTCGCGGGCAAGCTCGCCAAATACGCCCGTCGAGCGGACGCCAGCGGTATCCGTTTCAACATGGGAGCTACCTTCTACGGCTCGCGCGAGGCGCCAACCCCAGCGCTCTTCGAGGCAGGAATCAGGCAGATTATCGCTCAAGCAAAACACACCGGTTCAATCTGAGGACCCGGCGAGCTTGTCCCAAGCGAGGCGAAGCCCGTCGAGCGTCAGGTTCGGAACGTATTCACTTAACGACTCGCACACCCCGAGGAACATGCTGCCCAAGCCGCCGGTCGCGATGACCTTAGGAGTTCCTCCCAGCTCCCGCCCGATGCGGCCAACGAGCGCGTCGACGGCGCCGGCGTAACCGAATACAATTCCCGACCGGAGCGCGCCGACGGTCGTCCTGCCGATCGCCGCTTCCGGGGGCGTGAGGCTGAGCTGATCGACATGCGGCAGCCTCGCGGCTCTGGCGAACAGGGCCTCGCTCGAGACGCCCACTCCGGGCAGGATCGCTCCACCGAGATAGCGCCCGAAAGAATCGACGGCATCGAAGGTCGTGGCCGTGCCAAAGTCGACGATGATCAGCGGTGGACGGAACGTCCGGAGCGCGGCCATCACGTTCGCGATTCGATCGGCCCCAACTGCGTCGGCGGGCTCGTAGTCCACCGCTATGCCGACTTGAGCGCCAGTGCGAAGGAACCGAATGGGCGCCTTGAGCCTCCGGGTCGCCAGGCGCTCGAGGACGTCGTTCGCGGCGGGCACAACCGAGGCGCAGACCACGCGATCGATCTCCCACGGCAGCCCGGCCAGCTCATACAGGCTCCGCAGCCAGGCCACGAGCTCGTCCTCGGTGTCGTTGGCGTCGGTTCGCCGGCGCCAAATGAACTCCCACTTTTCGTTCGTCCAAGCGCCGTAAACGGTGTGGGTATTGCCGACGTCAATCGCCAAGAGCATAGGTCAGGTCTACCCTCCCATGCACGCTCGCTGCGAGGTCTTGCCGCATGGCATCCACGATGGATTCAGCTACGCGGTCCCGCAGATCGTACGAATCGGCTTCGACCATGACGCGAATGACGGGCTGAGTCCCGCTCGGGCGGACGACCAGGCGCCCATGCCCCTGCAGGTCCTCTTCTCCTCGTACGAGCGCGCTCGCAATCCGAGGCTTCTCGTTCCACCCGGCCGTTCCGTCGACGCCTAAGTTGATCATAAGCTGCGGCCAAGGCTCGTAGTCGTCATAGAACGTCGAGGCCGGCCGCCCTTCGGATTCGACGGCTCGAAACAGCTCGAGCATGGTCACCAGGCCGTCTCCCGTCGGACCATGCGCCGGAAAGATGATATGTCCGCTCTGCTCACCGCCGATGCGCGCGCCGGTATCTCGCAGGCGCTGCGAAACGTATTTGTCTCCCACCTGGGTTCGCTCGAGTGCGATGCCCCGCGAATTCAGGAACTTCTCGAACCCGCCATTGCTCATGACGGTCCCGACCACGACGGCCGGAGCGAACTGGCCCCTGCCCTGCTGGTGCGCGGCCCAAATTCCCATCGTGCGGTCGCCATTGATGAGCCTTCCCATTTCATCGCTGAATATCGCCCGGTCCGCATCTCCGTCGAAGGCGACCCCGATAGCGCAGCCGGCAGCTTTGGTCAGGTCTTGGATCGTCTGAGGCTTCGTGGCTCCGCCTTCGGCGTTGATGTTCATGCCGTCCGGTGAAGCGCCGCACACCACGAGGTCCGCGCCAAGGAGCTGAAGAACCTGGGGGCCGAGCTCATATGCCGCCCCATGCGCGCAGTCGACGGCGATCCTCATTCCGTGGAGGCCTTCGGGCACGATCGATCGGAGCATCTCGAGATAGGCATCTAGACCCGATCGGTCTTCGACGATACAACCGACTCCGGCGCCGGTTGGCGGCTCTGTGTCGGCTTGCATCAGGTGTTCGATGCGCAGCTCGGTCTCGTCGGCGAGCTTGGTGCCTTCGTGCCCGACGAACTTGATGCCGTTGTCCGGCGCGGGGTTGTGGCTCGCGGATACGATGCCACCCAGCCCGAAGTCACCCGTGCGAGCCACGAATGCGATGGCGGGAGTCGGTGCGATCCCCAGCGAAACCACATCGATGCCGACCGAGCAAAGGCCGCTAGCCAAGGCGGCCGCCAGCATGGGGCCGCTTCGACGCGTGTCACTGCCGAGCACGGCTCTGCGCGGCGCATCGGTCTCCAGAAGAAGCCGGCCGGCCGCTTGGCCAAGCTCGAACGCGAGTCTCGGACTCAGCTTTGCGTTCGCGACGCCCCGCACGCCGTCGGTGCCGAAGAGCTTCCTGCTCACGGTCGCTTTGCGATCCGCACTCGGGCGGGCCGGATCACCTTGTCGCCCATGCGGTATCCGGGTTCGACCTCTTCCACGACCGTCTCGTGCTCCTGCTCGTCGGTCTCCACGGTGCCGATCGCCTCATGTAGCTCGGGGTCGAATG
>JAICWL010000056.1 GCA_025934835.1 Fimbriimonadaceae bacterium | reverse complement strand
GGTATGCGGTATGCGGTATGCGGTACGGGGTATGCGGGGCTTTCCGACCGGCCCCATACCGGAGGACCGCGTGGGTTTGCATCCTTGCGGATCATCATCTCCGCCGCGAGGCTGGTAGTTCTTTCGGCGCTGATTTGTTTTCCCAGTCTGTGCCGCGCCCAGTTCACCCTTGCCGCGGGCTACCCCTCCGGCGGAGCCGTGACCTCCGGTAGCGGCGGTTATTCGTCAAGCGGCGCGACAAGAACTGGGAGCGCGGGCGGTGTGCCGGCATCCATCGGCGGAACCTTGACTTGGGAATGGAACTGGACCGGCAGCGGGCCCGCGCCCTCGTACGTGATTTTGAAGGTTGACGCCAGCGCAACCTGGACCGGGCCCGGAGGGACGTGCAGCGACGGAATGGGAGACCCAACGCAATTGGTTGGGCCGCCACCACCCGCCCCCCCAAACTCCGGCACATCGTCCGGAACTCACTATCTATTGCAGGCAGTCAGCGGCTCCACGTTCACTTATACGGTGAACCCCAGCGCCAGCATTTCTTCGGGCAGCGTGGGTGTTAGCGTCACCGTCGTCCCGACTCCGATCTACATCAGCTTGTCTGGACCGTCCAACACGGGCTCGGAATATAATATCGACGTAGGGCAGCGGCTTACGGCGGTATTGAACGGCACAGGTACGCCCGGTGATACGTACACTTGGTCAACTCCAACCGCTGGGAATCCACTAGCCGGCTACACCGCTTCCGCTAGCTCAGCGTCTGTAAGCCTTTTCAGCCCACCTCCCACGACCTCGTCCTCGCTAAGCTGTTACTTCGGTTCTAGCGGTTCGCCCGTGATCCAATGTAATTACTACTCGGCGCTGCTCGGGCAGACGGTAACGATAACTGCGAACCTGAATGTCTTGGGACCGGCTCGTGTGGAGTTCTACGAGGGGTGCGGAACGATGATGTTGATGACAGGAACCTTCCCGATCCTCGCACCCTATTCAGGGAGTGGTTCGCCCGCGAGCTTTAACCTCTGGGGAGCCACCTACGGAACTACGACGGCAGGAATGTGGCAAGTTGACAAGATCGCCGATCCCTCCTGCGTCACTCTAGGTTCGGGCTCGTGGGGATACATTCAGACTCGAAACGCAACGTTCACCGTCAATGGCACACCAGTGCATTTCACCGGTCTCGATGGGACGTTTCCTATGATGGACGCGCTTACTGGCAGCACGAATTGGAGTGCGGCAGTCAACTCATCTCACCGTGGCTACAACGACACGCCGGGCCGCTTCGGCAGTTTGTCGCCGTTCCCGTTCTCACTTGATTGCAATCTCAGTTACAACCTATACATTTTCTACCAGCCCCCTGTTGACGCAGCGGGCTCGTCGATCTGGGTTCCGATGCGCTTCATTCCATGGAGCGCCCTCGGACAATGCTCATCATCCTCTTCGTCGGGACCGTGGGCCCAAACTGATTCGGGATCGGGCTTTGGCTCGGCATTGGACTATATCCCTCCGGCTTCTTGGCCGGTCTGGTAGAAGGATAGTGGTGAAATGCAAGACATGATCGCATCTAGCGAAGTCCAACTTCGAAAGGTTCTCACGCGGCTCCTGCTGCCGTTGCTGGCGCTCGGCGTCTGGCCGGCGATCGCGCAAGGCTCGCCAACGACTCCCAGTTGGGTAACGCAAATACTACAAGGTCCTGATGGAAAGGCGAACCCCGCTCATACGGGAATACCCCATCGCATAGGGGACCTTACAGCCGTGCTTTTCGAAGGAGGTTCGGCTGAAGTTGTCGCCACAGGTCCGTGGCTAGCCGCGATCAACGATGCGGAGACGACCTGCAAGCGTGCTGGAGTGCTGGAACAGCGGAGAGAGTTGACCCAGGCCCGCGACCTGCTGTGGAAGTTCACAGCCGATCATCCGGACACCTGGGATTTGACCATCGACGAGGCGATCGAAGCTTCCTTGGCAACCGGACGGTACAGGGAGGCACTTGGTCCGCTGTGCTCGCTCCTAAAGATGCCCGGTCGGGCTACCGATCAACGATTCGCCGAGCTCGCGGTGGCGGCCGCGGGGGCCCGAGACGTTGCGCCGGGACAAGGGGGATATGTTCTAGAGAAACTGAAAGAATGGTATGCGTACGGCCATGGGGCATCCCCGCTCCCTCTGGACCTGAGAGCTCCGACAACAGCTCGAGACATCGAGGCTCTGGGCCTGCTCGCCCTCGGAATGCGCAGCTCGTCTTTACAAGCCGCATACCTCGAATCATGCATTTCGCGAAGTCCTGGACGTGCGATCGCCGGGCGAGAGCTCGTCCAACTTTATACGAGCCGGGGCGAGTACTCCAACGCACGGCGCGTTTGCGATCAAATGGCCCAGGCCGAGTTGCCGAGGGCCGACAAGGAGTTTTTTCACAATGAGGCCAAGCGAATGAGAAATCTTTCGGATCGCCCCGCCATCCCGCCTCGCTAGCGCCCGCAAAGCGCGCAGTAGATATTGATGACCTTCTTCACGTACGCCTGCGTCTCCGCATAGGGCGGCACGCCGCCATGGCGCTTCACCGCGCCGCTTCCGGCGTTGTACGCGGCCAGAGCCAAGACCAGCGACTGGAAATCGTCTCCCGTCGCCTGCTTGTAGCTCTCGAGGTTCGTTCGAAGCAGCTTCACGCATCCGTAAAGGTTCTGCGTCGTGTCGTAAGCATCGTTCACGCCCAGGTCCTGCGCGGTGCCGGGCATCAGCTGTCCAAGGCCCATCGCGCCGGTGCGGCTCGTGGCTTTCGCGTTGAAACCGCTCTCGACCATCAGGACGGCCATTACGAGGCGGGCATCCACGCCGTACATCGCGCTGTACCCGAGCACGCCCTGAGCGATGCGGTGCGCCTCGGCCTGGCTTAAGCGTGGGTTCTGCTGAAGGATGAAATTCGCGTAAATCGGCTCGATCTGCTCTTGAGACACGTTCCATTGAGCCGCGTCCTTTTGCGCACGCTCGCGCAGCCTCGAATATCGCGTGCCGTGTCGGGACGCCAAGCGGCTTGAACGGGAGCTTCGGCTCACCTTGGCCGGCTTCTTCTTCGCCTCCGCCTCGGCGATCTCCTGCTCGGGAGCGGCGGCGATCAGAGTCGCCTGGAGCGGTCCGTTCGCCGAATCTCGCGTTGCCCGCACCAGCAGCCTGGCCTTGACTTCGTTCTCGCCTAGCCAAGAAGGGATGCCTGTCGCATCCACGACCACCGTTTGGCCGTCTGCGCGTTCGACCATCAGCGCGCCCTTGTCGCCGGTGCTGAACGTGCCCTTGATCGTGCCTTGAATCTCAACGACCCGGGAGCCGGTCAAAGCATCGAGGCCGGCTACGGTCGCGGCTTGGGTGACCCCGTTCTCCTTGCGGAGCTTCAGATAGTCCGAAACACTTTGCGCGGATGCCGCGTGAACGAATATGAAGGCGAGTGCGATGGTGCTGAGAATTCGACGCATATGGGTTCAGCTTGCCCCGACAGCTTTCTGGCGGAGAGATCGGGATTCGAACCCGAGAAGGGATTCAACATCCCTTACCCACTTAGCAGGCGGGCGCTTTCGACCACTCAGCCATCTCTCCGTGGTCAGAGCATTATATCTTTTTTCTTCCGACGAGCATAAAGGAGGACGGACCCACTATGTCATATAGGTCGCGAATCCGCCTGCCTTCACCGTTGTTACGCCGAATTGGCTGCCGAAGAGGCCCCAAACGCCCCGCCTAGCCGAGATTGCGCTTGAAAAACGCAAGAATCCGCCCAGGCTTTGCCACCCGCTTACTCACTCCGTTAGAAATGAAACACCGTCGAGCGAGAGCATGTTGGCCGTCAGCCCGCTCCAATACTGAACTTGCCCTCCGGGCTGTTTGCGTATTTCGCCTGGCGTAAGGGTCCACGGCCCCGGTCCGCCGACCGGCTTATCGGAGGTGGATACCATGAACGAGCGCTCCTGACTGGGCGCGTAGGCATTGGGAAGCGTGAAAATGGTGGAGCCCTGGCTCGCTGTCCCGCTGAACACCACCATGACCTTCAGCAGTACGATGTTTTCCTCAAGCTTCGTATACGAGGGCGTCGCCGCGGAGCCGCCGGTTGCCTGGCTCCAGCCAGTCGCGAGGCTGGCAAGGCGCAGAGTTCCCCTCGTGCCCTCACCAGCATCCACGTAATTCGAACCGGGCTCGGAGGACCGAAGGTATTCGTTCAGCGAAACGAGCGAGTTGGTGGCGTTGGCAGTCACGTTAATGCCATTGGTGTGCTGCGTCAGCTCTGCGTTGCCGATATCGAACGTGTTATTCCTTACGACCGTGCTGTCGGCGTAGTCGATGTTGAGTAAGTTTCCGTAAGTTCCCGAAGGTCCACCGAAACCAAAGTAGTTGCCCTCCACGACGCACATCTGCAAAGTGCCCACACCGGGCTGGCCCCCTCTGGGTGCGGCGCCGTGTAGGTCGATCATGGTCATTGGAAACGGCCCTGCGGGCGCGGTGTTCTCAATGTTGTTCCGCAGGATTCTGACCCCTCGACCGTTCGACACGTCGATCGCCTTTCCGGTGGTGGTGATGTTGCAGTCGGCGATGGTCGTTTGCGAAGAGGCGACCCGAAAACCGCCCGTGGAGTTCCACCAGTCGGTCATCTTGAGAGTGATGGCCGCTCCGGTTCCCGTAAGAACACAGCGTTCGATGCTGACGCTGTCGCCGGTATTTTGGAGGTTGATCCCATTTGCGAGCTTGCAGTCCCGGATCGCCGAGGTGAACAGGCCGTTGTTTTGCGTGGAATTGTTGAGCTGGATCGCATAGCTGCCGTGCGCGGTTACGTAAAGACGTTCGAGAACCAGATTGTCGAGCGCCGAGTTCGAGACCGAGGCCGTGTCGATGTAAATCGCAACGCCTCCCGCTGAACCGCTGTCCGGCTGGAACAGCAAATCTCGCACGGTCACGAACTCGAAGGTCGATCCGTTGGGGTTGATCACCAGCACGTTCTGGCTCGTAGGCGCTCCGGACGGCGCTGCCAGCCGGCTTCCGAAACCATCTCCAACCAAGCTCACAAGCCGATTGATCGTGATCGGTGCGCCGAGGATGTACGTGCCTGTCGGGATATAAACGACGCTGCCCTATGGAGCGATATTGATGGCCTGCTGAATTGCAGGTTGGTCGGCACGGTAAACAATGGCCCCGGCGGACACCGCTCCCGAAAGGGGGACGGACAAGGTAATCGTGGTTGCGCCAATAGAAGCAATCTGAGCTTGGAAATACACGCCGGTAGAAAGCTGGACCGCAACGTTGTCATGTAGAACAAAGCCCGAAGTGCTCAGGAACGAAAGGGTCGTCGCGCCAGCGGACTGTCCAGCGCTGGTTGTGCGGCTGAAGATCGAACCGTAGGCGTTTGGGAAGGTGGACGTCGAAACGTCCGTTCTCGGGTTTGTGACTGCGTAGGTTCCCATCTGGTGCGTCGGAAGTGCCGCTCGTGCCGGGGGCATCCGGCTAGGTAAGGAGGGGCGTTCGCGAGATGTAGATGTCGGCTCCAGTTGCGGATCCTGGGATACTACTCGTACCAAGCCGAAATTCAGTCTGATCGTCGCAGACGATAATCAGTCGCGAGCACGAGCCCTCCGGTCCCGTAGCCCGATTCGCGGACGAGGTTGCCTTGTCCGTCGATTTCCCAACATACATCTTGGAGATCTGCAACCTGACATGCCAAATGCAAATAACCGTGCGCATCGAGAGCAGCGTTCTGCACGGCGTCTTGCCCCCAGGTTGCGAATACTCGCCTCCACGGGCGCGCCCCGTTTTCGTCGTATTTGCGCACGAATGTGGAGGAGGGGAAAGTGGGGCCGGTGTCATTCACCTGGCCGGCCGCATAGATCGAATGGTCCGGGGAAACGATGAGGGAACGGGGCACGAGCCCGTTGGGGTCTTCGCCGTTCCAATCTGTCCAGAGGTTCGTGCCATCCGAAGCGGCGAAGCGTGCGAGATACAGCCGCCCGCCGAGCTGCTGGTCATGCTGGGCCATCACGACCGCCGACCCGTCGGGCAGAGTGGCTAGCCCGGCACCTCCACTGTCCCCCGCATGGTTCACGCCCAGGTCCTTTTTCCATCTCACCGGCCCGGTGCTGGAGAACCGGGTGAGGGTGAGGTCGAACACGCCAGTGGTCCCGAGCTCTCTTGCCGTCAGTGCGAAAGGGTTGCCCGATTCGTCGAGCGTCCAGGCGAGCAGGTTGTCGTCACCGGGCGAATCGTCGATGGAGTTCCACCAGGCCAGCGTGCCGTCTGCCAGGTACTTCACCACGTTCACCATGTTATGTCCGCTGAACGTCGGATCGCACGTGTAGGCGACTAGAGCGTTGCCGCTGGAATCCGTCCTGACGAACACGCCGCCATAGCGGTAACCCATGAAGCTCGCGAACTCCCGGCTCCAAAGCAGCGTGCCGTCGGAGTGATACTTGAGCAGTGTGAAGCTCTGGAAGGTGTTATTGGAGGTGTAGCTCACGATCGCGTAGAAGTTGCCCGCGGAATCGGGTGCGATCGTGTAGGTGGTACCGTTCACCCGTCCTCCAAAAGTGGGAGTATAGGGCCGCACGATCGGAGCGGACGCCCCACGAGGGTAAATAAGGATTAGCCCCGTGCGAAGCAGTGTTCCCTGATCGGTACGGGCAACGATGGCCAGAGCACCGTCGGACGTGATGCAGGCATCCCACGGCACATCGCTCCCGGCATGAAACGGCCCAGCGCCTCCAGTGAGCCAATTCTCATAGTCGAACGTCAGCACGTCCGACCTGGCGACCGACGCCAGGAGGAGCAAGGCGAGCAGAAAGAACGGCCTCAGGCGCAACATAAGGACTCCTCCGGTAATGAACGCATTGTAACTCGACGATGCAGTGCGGTAATTGCCGAACGCCTCTGCCACAGGCTCACCAACCGGCTCATCGTGATCGGCGCGCCCAAGTCCGGCTGCTCCATTCAACAGTTGCAGACTAAGGAACGCTGCCAGGCGGCACAGTATGCTGATCGCGACTACTTAAGGTTGCGCTTGAAAAACGCAAGAGTTTTGGCCCATGCCTCGTTCGCGGCCGTTTCGTTGTACACCGGGTTGCTGGGATTCGCAAACCCATGGTTGGCGTCGAACGGCACGATGGTCACCGGCTTGTGCGCCGCCTCCATCGCCGACTTGAATCGATCCGCAACCGAGGCGTTGATCCACTTGTCCTGTGTGCCATAGATGAACAGCACGGGCGCCTTGAGCTTCGAGATCGCTTCCGTGGAAGTATCGGGCATGCCGTAAAACATTACGCACGCCTGGACGTTCTTTCCGCCCTGAACAGCCGTCTGATACGACCAGCCGCCGCCGAAGCAAAAGCCCACCGAGCCGACCTTTCGCGCCTTCTGGCCGTATACGCCTTTCTTCAGCGCCGCCACGGCCGTGCGCACGATCGCCTCGCCGCGAGGCTCGGTCACCGTTTGCGTAAGCTTGCCGGCGACTTTCGGGTCGGCCGTGCTTTTACCCTCGAACAGGTCGATCGCCAGCACCGCATATCCGGTCTTGTCGTGCAGCCTCTCGGCCTCACGGCGTATATAGTCGTTCAGCCCCCACCATTCGTGCACCATCACCACGGCATCATGGTTGCCTTTGGCGGGCGGCACGTAAAACCCGTCGGTAGGCTTGCCAGGAACGGGGATGACCACGTTCTTCCCTTCCGTCGGCGTAAACCGCAGCGGGCGTGGCGAAAGGTGAAAGGCGACGAACTCCGGATCGTTCGCCAACTCGGCCATCGAGGCGCAGCACGACGGCTGGTGCGAAAATGTCATCGACGCAAGCAGCAGCGTGGCTATCATGCCGCTATTGTGACCCAATCGCAGCTTTCGATCTTCTCCACCTAACCTCAGTTCGTCGCTACGGAGAGCCAAACGCGGAGAGGTGCCGCGCGTGACACCGACGCTGAGATTGCGGGTGGTCGCAGGCATCCACAGACTTCGGACCGGTCCAACGCCTGCCCCTCTACCTACCGAAAATGGCTTGTAGCTCCACCATTCGAACGCTCACCGCTTCACGGCCTGCAGGGTCTTGTACACGTACGCCAGCACCTCGGCGACGACCTGGAAGAGTTCTCTCGGGACGAAATCCCCGATCTCGCACTGCTTATACAGCGCCCTCGCCAACGGCGGGTTCGGCACGAGAGGCACACGGGCCTCGGCGGCTACTTCTCGTATGCGCGCCGCCAGGAAGTCCTGCCCTTTCGCGACCACGACCGGCGCGTGATCCTGTCCAGGCTTATACTTCAGCGCGACGGCGAAGTGCGTCGGGTTCGTCACCACCACATCCGCCGTCTTGACGGCCTCCATCATGCGCCCTCGTAGAAGCCGCCGCATCCTCTGAGCTCTCGCAGCCTTGAACTCCGGCGAAGTTTCGGCCTCCTTCATCTCCTGCCGAACCTCCTGCTTGGTCATCTTCAAAGACTTGTCGACTTGCTTGCGCTGGACGAAATAGTCGATCGCCGCCAGCACGACCCAAGCCACCGCGACCCGAGCGACGATCGATTGCAGCATCGATCCGACCGCCTGAAGCGAGCCGTACGGATGGGTATTCGCCAGATTGGCCAGAATCGGCCAGCTCGAGCTGATCGAGCTCCATACGAGCCAGCCGAAAAGCAGGCTCTTGGCCACCGCCTTCGCGCCTTCCATAGTCGACCGAACGGAAAACAGCCGCTTCGCGCCTTGAAACGGGTCGAGCTTCGTAAGAGTGGGGATCATCGCCTCCGGGCTCAGCACCAGGCCCACCTGAAGGAACCCGCACACCAAGCCCACACCCATCGCCGAGAAAACTATCATCGCGAGTCCTGGCAGGCTTGGAATGAGAGCCGCGATGCACGTATCCCTCATTCGAGATATGGCAGAGTCCGATGCGGCCGCTTCGAGCGAGATCTGAAGGCCCTGCATCATGCCCCGGCCCAGAATGGTCAGGGCCGACGGCAGCACAGCGAGCAGCGTGAGCACCACCGCCGCGTTCGTCAGATCGGCCGAACGGGCGACCGTACCTTTCTTGCGCGCATCTCGGCGGCGCTTGAAAGTCGCATCCTCTGTTCGTTCGCCTGCTTCGCCTGCCGCCATGCTACATCCTGAAAATCCCGGACAGCGAGCGCATCGCCTGATCCACGGCGATGGTCACGCCTCCCACCAGCGCCGGCAAGCCAAGCCCAACCGCGGTCAGGCCGATGCCGATCTTGGCCGGCATCCCCACGTTCAGCGCCTGCATTTGCGGAACCGCGCGGTTCACGAGGCCGAGCCCGATATCGACCAGGAACGAAACCCCGATGACCGGGGCTGCAATCTGGACCGCCAGCAAGAACACAGCCCCCAGCATATGCACGAGCCCGTCCTGGATTGCCGGGAGCGACTGCATCGTCAGCGCCGGCATCGCACCGTAGCTGCGGACAAACGCCTGGATCATCAGGTGGTGCCCGTTCATCGAGAGGAACACCACTACGCCGAGCATGAATTTGTACTGCGAGAGCACCGTCACCGATACACCCTCGACCGGGTTCAAAGTCTGGCTCGCTCCGAGCCCTACCTCGAAGTCCATGATCGAGCCCGCGAGTTGCGCTACCTGAAGCGCAAGGCTCATGAAGGCGCCAAGCAGAAGCCCCGCCACCGCCTCCTGCGCGACCGCGAGCGCCAGCGAATATAAGTCCTGAGGCGCAGGCCCCAAGCTCGGTGAAACGGCGACCGTCAGCGCTCCGGCAATCGCCAGCGTCGTGAAAATGCGAACTTGAAGTGGCGTGGTCTGAGCCCCGAAAACCGGCGAGGCGAGCAGCATGGCTGAGCAGCGGACGAAGACCAGCAGGAACGCGAACATCAACGCGACGTCCATGCTGTGCTCCCTATGCCGCTCCCACGAAAGCGATCCGCTCGAAGCAGAGATGCATGAACTGCACCAGAGTCGAGAGCATCCAGTTGCCCATCAGCGCCAATACGATCGCCACGCCGATGAGCTTCGGCACGAACGTAAGGGTCATTTCCTGCACCTGGGTCAGAGCCTGGAAAATGCTCACCAGCAGGCCCAAGAACAAGCTGACGGCGAGCACCGGCAGAAGCACCATGATGGCAACCTGGATGCCTTGCCGAGCCGCTTCCAATGCCAGCGAAGGATCCACTATCGATACCCCGCCAAAACCGCGCCGATCAGGGTTGCCCAGCCGTCCGCCAAAACGAACACCAGTATCTTGGCCGGCAAAGACACGACGACCGGCGGCAGCATCATCATGCCCATGCTCATCAAGGAGCTGGCGACGATCAGGTCGATGATCAGGAACGGGATGAAAATGTAGAACCCGATCATGAACGCCGTTTTCAGCTCGCTGATGATAAACGCCGGCACCAGCGTCACGAAGTTCACGTCCTTGGCTGTCTTCGGCTGCTCGTGCCGAATGCCTAGAAACAGCGTCAGGTCTTTCTCGTAGGTGCTTCGCAGCATGAAGTCTCGAAGCGGGCCCTTGGCGTTCTCGATCGCTGTATTAAGCTGAATTTTCTTCTGCATATATGGCTGCAGCGCCGTGTCGTTGATCTTGCTGTAGGTCGGTCCCATGACGAAGAACGTCAGGAACAGACTGAGCCCGATCACCACCTGGTTCGGCGGAATCGAGGGCGTCCCCAAGGCGCTGCGCAGAAAGCTGAAGATGATCACGATCCGCGTGAAAGCTGTTGTCAAAATCAAAATCGCCGGAGCGATACTGAGGATCGTCAGGAGCGCCAGGATCTCGAGGCTCGAGCTGACGTCGTTCCCTTTCGGGCCCCCGAGCTGAACCGAGATGTTCGGTATCGGCGTCTGCTGCGTCACGGCCGTTGCGGCAAGCGCGCCAAGCAAAACTACCAGTGCGATCCGCAAGCCGATTCGTGCTGTTCGGGTCCTCATGTCGATTTCAGCCGCCGAGGCGAACGAGCCTCTCGAGAGCCAGCTCGACCTCCGGCGCAGGCGCAGCCTTGGCCGTCTCGACCATCTCCTGGAACGTCGGTTCGGCGACCGGCGCCCGGTCGCCGCCCAGGTCCGCCAGACACGATACGCCCGACGAGGAAACGCAAACCAGCAGCTCCTTGCCACGCGCCTTGACGATGTACAGGCTGCCACCCGAGAACGCCGCGCTCTCTTCGATCGAAATGCCGCTGCCGACCGGCGTCACAAGCTTCTTGCCAACTTTGGAAAGAGCCTTGGGAAGAAGCCACTTCACGAGCACTATCACGATTGCCAATGCGACCAGCATTTGGATAATCGGCATAGGACCGATCGCGGGACCGCCCCCCGAGCCGATGTAGCCACCTCCGGATTTCGTGCCCAGGATTCCCGGGTCGCCGAATGCGCCGGCCGCGCTAAGCCCTGCCGCCAGGATTGCGGCAGCTCGCGTATTGAACAAGACGGGCATCGAGCCTAGGCCACCTCTCCGAGCTTGCTGAGCCGTTCGTTCGGGTTCAGAATCTCGGTGATTCGCACACCGAAGTTGTCCTCGATGACCACGACCTCGCCGTGCGCCACCAAGCGGCCGTTCACCAAAACGTCCACCGGCTCGCCTGCCGCTTTTTCGATCTCCACGATCGAGCCGGTCGATAGCTCCACCACGTCGCGAACCATCATCTTGACCCGGCCGAGTTCGACGCTGATTTCGAGCGGGATATCCATGAGGATCTCCAGCCCCGAATGATCGTCCCCGCCTTGAAGGGAGTCCTGAAAGGCGGTGAACGAATCCACGCCGAGCCCGTTCGACGAGCGCGGATCGTCCTCGACGATCTCCTCGCCGAGCACCATGTGCGCGGTTTCATTGTCCAGAAGCCAAATGACCGCGCCGTTGAGCTCCTCGCCAGTCATGGCGACCTGCGTGCGAACGATCTCGTCCGCCTTTTGCAAGTTGGGCGGGAAGCTGAATATCTGGTAGCGAACGTTCAATCCGCTCGCCACCATCGTTTCGTTCCGGATGTTGCCTATCGCCAGGCAGAGACCCTGCACGATTGCTTCCATCGCGGCTCGAAGCTCGGAGACGACGTTCTCATCGATTTCGTCGATCGGCGTTCCGCCCACGAGTGAAGCCAGGTCGGCCACGGTCTCCTGGGACAGCAGCAAAATCTGCGTGTTCTCCGGCATCGACGCGAACGCGAACTGGATCACCATCATCGGTGCGGCCACTTCGCCGTACATGTCGCTGGCGTGCGCGCCAACCGTCAGCGGCGAGCCGAAGACGACCTGCTGTCCGCAGTTCTCGGTCACGATGTGCGCCACCGTCTGCCAGATCTGGTTCTGCAGCGCGCCTATCTTGTTGATGATTTCGTTGGGAATGGATGCCATGGGTTATTCGGTAATGGGGTCGGTAATGGCGAACACGAGCTTCTTGCCTTCTAGCGCCGGCTTGCCGAGGAATTTCGGAACGTCGCCTACGAGGAACCTCAAATCGTCTTTCGTGTACTGGTTGAGCTTCAGTAGGTCGCCCGGTTGCAGGTTCAGGAACTCGTGCACGGTCACACTCGCCTCACCCAGCCTCACGGCGCAGTCGACTTTCGACTGATTCACCTGATGGGTAAGGAGCCTCTTGCTGGCTGGGCTGTGCCGCCGGCTGCCGCTGACGAACCACTTTTGAGCGCTCAGCTTGGTCGTGATCGGCTTCAGAACGAGGTACGGAATGCACAGGCTCATCGCGCTGCGCTGGTTCCCCACCTTGACTTCGAAAAGGATCGTTACGACGATGTCGTTCGGCGGGGCGATCTGCACGAACTGGGACGAGGTCTCCATCCCCTCGATTCCGGGATTTACGATGACCACACCCTCCCAGGCGCTCTTGAGAGCCTGAAACATCCGTTCGATCGTCTGGCGTATCAGCGGTCGCTCGATGTCGGTGAGGTTCGTGCGGTTGATCGACTTCCCGGGCCCGCCCAGCACGCGGTCGATCATCGTGAATACGAGCCCGAACTCGATCTCCAGCACTGCCTGGCCGGTGAGCGGCGGCAGCGACATGATCGTGAAAACCGACTGATTGATGCTGCGCAAATACTCTTCATAGGGCACTTGCTCCAGCGAGATGAGATCGATGGTGACGGGCGCGCGCAGGTAAGCGGAAAGGTTCGACCCCGCCAACCGCGCGAACGTTTCGTGCAGCATTTGGAGGGTTCTGAGCTGATCCTTGCTGAACTTGTCTGGCCGCCGAAAATCGTAGATCTCATAGGCGACCGCGGTGCGCGTCCCAGCTCGGCTGGTGGTCGCGAGCCGCTGGCTCGATCCGGATGCCCGCGGGGGACCGTCCGGCGCCGAGCCCGCCAAAGAACCGGCCGCTTGGGGCGTCGCGCCGTTCAGCGAGTTCAGGAGCGCTTCGATTTCTGCCTGGGAAAGGATCTCGGACACGGTTTCTTGCTCGACCCGAAGCGTATTCGGGGCTATCAGTACTGAATGTCGGCAATCCTGCCAGGCTCTTTAGAGCTTGGCGGCACAAAACTTCGAGCTTGGTGTCAGGTTTCCACCCCGCACCGCCCGCCGCCAGGGCGATCCGCGCAGTCCCTCTCCCTGAATCTTGCGAAAGCCGGCAAAGTCGAACCAGTTCGCCCGATAGCGGGCGGCACCCCTTCTGTGTTACTTTGTTGGCAGGACGCCAACATGCAAGAAGCCAGCATCGCCGAAATGACCCCGCGCAAGACGTTCCTCGACATGAACGGCTACCAATGGACGGTGCTGTTCGCTGCTTGGATCGGCTGGGGCTTCGATGTTTTCGACGGGCTGCTCTTCAATTACGTCGCCCCGAACTGCGTCCCTACCCTCCTCGGACTCCAGATTGGAAGCAACGCCGCCAAGGCGGCGACACTCGCCTGGACCGGCGTGCTCACTTCTCTACTTCTAGTGGGCTGGGCCGTGGGCGGCATCCTGTTCGGCCGCGTGGCGGATCGGATCGGCCGCACGCGCACGCTCTTGCTCACGATGGGCCTCTATGCCCTGGGCACCGCCCTTTGCGCTGCCGCGCCGAATATCTGGTGGCTGATACCCTGCCGGATCATAGCCAGCCTCGGCATCGGAGGGGAATGGGCGGCCGGCGCCGCGATGGTTGCCGAAGTCGTGCCCGAGAAGCGCAGGATCGAAGCGGGCGCGCTCCTTTACACATCCGCTCCGCTCGGTCTGTTCCTCGCAACGTACGTGACCTTCTATTTACAGGGTGTCGTCTTCAAGACCGACCCGGGCGTCGCATGGCGCTACGTATTCCTGTCCGGGCTCGTGCCCGCGGCGTTCGCGCTCATTGTGCGTTCGGCGGTACGAGAGCCCGAGCGCTGGAAGGACGCGGCCGAAAAGGCCCCTCGCCCCACAATCGCTGAACTATTCTCGCCCGAGTACCGCAGCATCACCATCAGCGGCCTCTGCATGGCCCTGGTCGCACTTATCACTTGGTGGAGCTGCAACGCGTTCCTGCCGATTATCGCAACCGGCCTCGCCCAGGTTCAGGCGAAGGCCCAAGGCATCGCGGGCCTTGCCGCCCAGCAACTCGGCGAAGAGTTCAAGAAGATCGCCACGAACTCGTTCAACCTCGGTGGCCTGCTCGGCACGCTGCTTACCGTGCCCGCCTCCAAAGTCTTCGGTCGCAAGCCGATGTTCATCCTGTATTTTCTCGTCTCGGGTCTCTCCATCCTCGCCACGTTCGGGCTCGACCTCGACCCCACCACGCGGCTGTACATGTGGTTTCTCATCGGCCTGAGCGTGTTCGGAGTGTTCGGCGCTTTCACCTACTACCTGCCCGAGCTCTTCCCCACCCGGCTGCGCGGCACCGGCGCCGGGTTCACCTACAACTCGGGCCGAATCGTCGCCGCAATCGGCCCGTTCGTCGTAGGCAGCATCGCTTCGCGCGGCGCAGACGCCTTCAAATCATCGTTGGCGGTGCTCTTCTGGGTCGGTGTGGTGCCGCTTCTCGGGCTGTTCCTGATGCCCTGGGTGATCGAGACGAAGGGCCGCGCCCTCGCGGATTGAGGCCCTATGCTTCGGCCTGTGCTCACGCAGCGGCGACATATTGCTGTGAACCAGGCGGCGATATAGCGTGGCTCCGCGCCGACTCGAGCGCCGGAGCAATAGGAAATCTAGCCGTAAACTTTGACTAACATCCTGGTCGCGCTCTCGCGGCATTCCACTCCGGCCAAAACGAGAACCAACGCATGCTTCCGAATTTCTTCTTTAACGCGGGTGCCCTAAACTACGATTTCGGTCCAGGGCATCCGCTCAAGCCGGAGCGCCTTCGCTGCACCCTCACGCTGCTCGAACGCCTGGGTCGCCTCGATACCATCGACTCCGGCGCCGGAGACGAGGCGGATGTGCTCCGAGTTCATTCCGAAAACTACGTAGACGCCGTGGCGCTCATTTCTCGTGGCGGAGGTCACGAGGCGCGGGGCCGATATGGCTTCGGAAGTACGGACAACCCGCCGTTCGCCCGTATGTACGAAGCGTCCCTCGCCTACTGCGGCGCCAGCGCGCGGGCGGCCCGCGCAGCCCGAGATGGCGCCTCGCTTGCCTACGGCATCGCCGGCGGCCTCCATCACGCAGTTCGCGACAAAGCAAGCGGGTTCTGCATCTTCAACGATGCCGCCATCGCCAGCCACATCCTGCTCGCGCGGTTCGCCAAGGTCGCGTATGTGGACATCGACGTGCACCACGGCGACGGAGTGCAGTGGATCTTTTACGACGAGCCACGGGTCCTCACATGCTCGATCCACGAAGAGGGCCGCACGCTGTTTCCGGGCACGGGATGGATCGACGAGACGGGCACGGAGTTCAGCAGTCTCAACGTTCCGCTGCAAGCCGGCACGACCGGCGATGTCTGGCTGCAGGCGTTCGGGGCCACCATCCTGCCGGCCATCGAAAGATTCCAGCCTGGGGCCGTGGTTCTGCAAATGGGCACGGACACGCACGCCCTGGACCCTCTCGCGCACATTCGAAACACGCAGCAAGAATGGCTCGAAGCCGTCACTGGAGTTCGCGACCTCGGTCTGCCCATCGTCGCCCTGGGCGGCGGTGGATACAATCTCACCACCGTTCCCCGGATGTGGGCCTCCGCATGCCTCGCGCTCGCCGAAGTGCCCTTCGACGACGCCGTGCCCGGGGACCTCGCCGAAGCGTGGGACGTGCCCACGATCTCCGATCCTGTGCTTCCCGAACCCCGCCAATCGGGCCGTAGCCACGCCGAAAGCATCATCGATGCCCTCCGCGCCCATCACAGACTGCTCAACCCCGCGACCGATTACCACGTAAGCTAGTTCCGAATGCCATTCGACCCCGACACGATCTTCGTCCATTCGCCCGAGGAAGCGCAGGCGATCCGAAACGCAACTCGCATCGGCGGATGCCTCGGCCTCCTCGTGCTCTTTGGGGTCGTGGTGCTCGCCACCCTTACGCCGTACACCGAATACCTGTGGTACGCGCACGACGCCAGGCGGCCAGACGTCTTCTCGATCGGCTATGAGACCCGTGGCATGCTGTTCCTGGCCAGCCTCGTCGTCGGCTGGATCGTCCTGTATTTCAGCCTGCGGCAAGCGTTGCGGCTGAGCCTCGTCTATCTGCGGACGCCAGGGAACTACGGCGAGGCGCTTGTCGGCAACGCAATGACCTGGGTGCAAGCAAAGGGAGCGGTGGTCGTTCGCTTTGCCGCGCCGGTGCTCGCCTTCCTCGGCGCGCTCGAGTTTGCAAACGAATGGAACACCCTCCTGCTTTCCCAGCACGCGCAGGCATTCGGCGTAAAGGACCCAACCTTCGGCTTTGACCTCGAATTCTTCGTATTCCAGCTTCCGTGGTACCGGGCGATGGCCAACTATGCCGTGGCGCTGCTCACCATGACCACGCTGCTGACGCTAGGCGTGTACGTCGGAATGCAGGCGCTCGCCATGCTCGCCAGGATCGAGCTGAGCCGGCCGCACATCCGCTTCCATGTGAGCCTGCTGCTTGGCGTCACCGCGCTGGCCTATGCCACCCAGATATGGCTCAAGACTTACGAAGTCGGCCTGATAGACAGCGGACAGTTCACCGGCGCTGGGTACGCAGCTATGCGCGCTTTCTCCGCCACTCGGATCTTCGCCGGGCTGCTCGCGGTCGGCGGTATCGCAACCATCTTCGGTCAACGGATTGGACGCCCGTACCAGGTGCCCATTGCTTCGGCGGTGACCGTGGGCGCGTTCTTCCTAGTTGCCGTCGTCGGCTACCCGGCGGTCGTGCAGAAGCTGTTCGTCGATCCGAACCGCCTCTCGGCCGAAGCGCCGTACGCTCGCCAAGCGATTCAGATGACCCGCTTCGCCTACGGCCTCGACAAGATCGAAGTGAGAGACGTGGACGTGCGCATAGAGCCCACCAAGGCCGAAGTCGCCGGAGCCCAGACCACGCTGGACAACATGCGCCTCTGGGACCCCGATGTGCTCCGCTCCTCGCTGGAGGGCCTCCAGAGCATCAGACCCTACTATTCCTTCAGCGACGTGGACGTCGATCGCTACCCGGTTAACGGCAAGCAAACCATGGTCATGCTGTCTTCACGCGACCTGCAGATCGACGGCCTCGACCCCGCCGCACGAAACTGGACCAACGAGCGCCTGCGATACACCCACGGCTACGGGCTCGACATCGCCCAGGTCGACGAAGCCACGCCGGAGGGACAGCCGACTTTCCTTGCGGAGGATATGCCGCAGCGCAGCACGCCCGACTTCCCCATCTCGCAGCCGCGCATCTACTTCAGCGACACCCGCGACGCCTACGGCAACCCGGACGACGACTACGTGCTGGTGGACACCAAGGTAGAGGAGTTCGACTACCCCACCGCCGCAAGCTCGGAAACCCATCGCTGGCAGGGGGACCGCGGAATCCCTATCGGTGGCGGCCTGGCACGTCTTGCCTACAGCATCGTGCTCGGCGACGGTAATTTGCTGGTCTCACCGGACGTAACAGCGCAAACGAGGCTCCTCCGACATCGCAGCGTTATCGACCGAGCTTCCCGCGTCTACCCGTTCCTCCGCTTCGACCATGATCCGTACATCGTCCTCATCGACGGCCACATGGTGTGGCTGCTCGATGGATACACCAGCACCGACATGGTGCCCTACTCGGACCGAATCGAGTGGCCGGGCGGGGCGCTGAACTACATGCGGAATTCGGTCAAAGTCTCAGTCGACGCCTATACCGGTGAAACCGCGGCGTATGCGGTCGATCCCCAGGAGCCGATTCTGCGAGCCTATCGCCGAATCTACCCGGGACTCGTGCACGACCTTGCCGATGCCCCGGCAGAGCTTCAAAAGCACTTCCGCTACCCGGAAGATCTGTTCCGCCTTCAATCTGCGGAGCTTTCAAACTATCACGTCACCGATCCGACACTCTTCCTTAGCAATGGCGACGCTTGGGACGTGGCCCGCGAGCGCGGTCTTTCCGGCGAGACGGAGAGCATCGCCCCATACTTCGTCCAGATGCAGCTGCCCGACGAGGCAAAGGCAGGATTCCTGCTCATTCTGCCCTTCACCCCGCGCGGCAAACCCGTAATGAGCGGTTGGCTCGCAGCCCATTGCGACCCGGACGACTACGGCCGCCTCACCGAATACCGGTTCTCCAAAGGGTATCCCGTCGGTGGGCCGGAGCTCCTCGAAGGCAACTTCAGCAGCACTCCCGAGATTTCGAACATCAACCGAAACTACAACAACGAGCAAAGCAGCATCATCGTCGGGAACCTGCTTGTGATCCCGGTCGGCCGCAGCGTGATGTACGTCGAGCCGCTGTTCCTCAAGAGCAAGACTCAGGGGCTGCAATCCGTGCCGCGCCTGTTCCGGGTCATCCTGGCCCTGAACGACAAGGTCGTCGTGGGCGAGAACTACCACGACGCGCTGCGCCAGCTCTTTGGAGCCCAGGAAAAAGTCCAGCCGGCCGCCCCGACGGTGAGCGAAGGACAGCCATCGAAGTCCTCGATTCCGGTGCCGCAGCAAGCCAGGCAGGCGCTCGAGCTTCTGGATCAGGCCGACGCGGCCCTGCGCGCTGGTGATTTCGCGAAGTACGGCAGTCTGCAGAAGCGGGCCAAGGCTCTTCTGCAGCAGCTTGTAGGCAAGTAGCCGGTCCCGGCAGCCGAACCTGCGGATGCGCCAAAATCGGAGCATGTCCCTTTCGACATTCCCCGAGGGATTTCTTTGGGGCGCGGCAACCGCGTCCTATCAAATCGAAGGAGCAGCAAACGAAGACGGACGGGGCTCCAGCGTTTGGGACACGTTCAGCCACACGCCAGGCAAGGTGGCCCATGGCGAAACCGGCGACGTGGCGTGCGACCACTATCACCGCTACGCCGAAGACGTCGCGCTAATGAGCGAAATCGGCTTGCCCAACTACCGGTTCAGCATCTCCTGGACGCGGCTGTTCCCACAAGGGCAAGGAGCCCGTAACCAGAAAGGGTTCGACTTCTACAACCGATTGATCGATGAGCTGCTGCGGCAAGGCATCGAACCCTGCGTCACACTGTTCCATTGGGACTATCCACAGGCGCTCGAAGACCTGGGCGGGTGGACGAATCCCGATGCTCGCAAGTGGTTCGGCGACTACGCCGAGGCGTGCTTCGAAGCCTTTGGCGACCGCTGCAAGCGATGGATCACCCTGAACGAGCCGTGGTGCCATGCGTACCTCGGCAACGCCACCGGCGTTCATGCGCCTGGCAACAAAGATCTCGCCACCTGCTGGAAGGTCGGACACGGGCTGCTCCTGGGGCATGGCGAGGCGGTGCGGCGCTTCCGCGCGCTCGGTCAGAGCGGCGAGATCGGTCTCACGACAAACCACCAGTGGGGGATCCCGCTTACCGACTCGGAAATCGACCGCAAAGCGACCGACCAATACAACGCGTTCAGTGCAGGCTGGTTCCTCGATCCCGTGTACCACGGCGACTATCCCGAGTACCTGAAGCGAACGTTCGACATGCCCAGCTTCACCGCCGAAGAAAGCGCGCTGGTGCAGGAGAAGACAGACTTCATGGGCTTGAACTTCTACGAAGGCAGCTTCATCCAGTGGTCCGATACGGCATTCGTCAATGCCTCGACCTACAAGGACCCCACGATGGAGACCACTCAGATGGGCTGGCTCTCGCTGCCCGAGACGCTCAAGCAAACCCTCGTGCTCAGCCAAAAGGTGTACACCCCGCCGAAGATCTATATCACCGAAAACGGTGCGGCTTACGACGATGTTCTCGAGAACGGCCGGGTCCACGACCAGAAGCGAATGAGCTTCCTGCGCGACTACATCCGAGCCGCCCGCGAAGCGATCTCCCTCGGCGTCAACCTTCGCGGCTACTTTGTCTGGAGCCTTCTGGACAATTTCGAATGGGCCGAGGGCTACCGGCCTACGTTCGGCATCGTGCATGTCGATTACGCCACCCAGGCGCGCACCCCGAAAGATTCCGCCTGGATGATGGGCGAGGTCGCCCGCGCAAACGGCCTCGATTACGCCGGAGCGACCAAGGTCTGACCCATGCGCGCCCTCGTCATCGGAGCCAACGGGATGCTCGGGTCGGACGCCGTCGACGAATTGCACCTCCGCGGACATGAATCAACCAGCGTAGACCTGCCCGAGTTCGACGCATCCGATCCAGCCTGCGTTGCGCGGATCGCGGCGGGCGAATTCGGCAGGCTCGACTGGGTGCTGAACTGCAGCGGCTACACAGCCGTCGACCGCGCGGAAGACGAGAAGCGCCTGGCCATGGAAGTCAACGGACTCGCTCCGGGCTATCTCGCCGAAGCGTGCGCCATGGCCGGTTCCAAGCTCACCCATATCAGCACGGACTTCGTGTTCGATGGCGAGGCCACCTCTCCGTACGGCGAAGACGCGCAGCCCAGGCCCCTGAGCGTCTACGGGCGCAGCAAGCTCGCCGGCGAAAATGCGCTGGTTGGGAGCCCGATCGCGCTCATCGTGAGGACGTCCTGGCTGTTCGGTCCTCGCGGTGCCAGCTTTCCGACCACGATCCTCGCCGCATGGAAAGAAGGCAAGAGCCTCCGGGTCGTCGGCGACCAGGTAAGCAAGCCGACGTATACGGCGGACCTTTCCCGTGTATTGGTCGACCTTGCCGAAATGGATCCTTTTCCGGGCATCTACCACGCCGCCGGGCCCGAGGTGATGAGCTGGTTCGATCTCGCCGAACGCGCGATACGGGTATGCGAGCATGCCGAGCCGAACATCGAGCGCATTAGCACAGACCAATATCCAACGGCCGCGAAGCGTCCCGCCTACAGCGTGCTGGATTGCACAAAAATTCGCGAGCTTGGAATTAAACCGATGAGACCGATCGACGAAGCGCTTGCCGATTTTTGCCGGCGACGAAGAGCCCAGGAGGCATCGTGATCCTCGTCGTCGGCGGGGCAGGCTACATCGGCTCTCACATGCTCGCGCTCCTGCGGCGCACCGGCAACGACCATCTGGTTTTCGACAACCTCGAGCAGGGCCACGCCGCGGCGCTGCTTGGAAGCCCGCTCGAAATAGGCGACCTTCGCAACCCGAGCGATCTCGACAGGGTATTTCAGAGCCACCCGAATATCGACGTCGTGATGCACTTTGCCGCGTACATCTCTGTCGGTGAGAGCGTCCGCGAGCCCGCGAAATACTGGGAGAACAATACGGCGGGTGTCCTAAACCTTCTCGGCGCCATGCGCGCCGCCGGCGTGTCCAAGTTCGTGTTCAGTTCGACGGCGGCTGTTTTCGGCGAACCCCTGTATGTTCCGATCGACGAAGACCATCCGAAGCACCCAACCAGTCCATATGGCCAGACCAAGCTGGCGGTCGAGCATATTCTCGACGAATTCGATACTGCGTACGGGCTCCGCAGCGTCGCGCTCCGGTATTTCAATGCCGCCGGCGCTGATCCCGACGGCCAGATCGGCGAGGATCACCACCCCGAGGAGCACCTCATACCGGTCGCCATGGAAGCCGCGATGGGAAAGCGCCCCATGTTGAAAGTGTTCGGAACCGACTACGACACGCCGGACGG